>JBDSIO010000146.1:0-35220 GCA_039917895.1 Fibrobacteria bacterium
GCGACCTCCAGTTATTCCAAAAGCCTGCTTTCACCAAGACCGATTGCAGCCAGAACCGCCAATTTTCCATTGGCCTTCAACCTGGAACACAAAGATGGATTTCTCTACTATTCCATGGGGGCATGGGAATTCGTAACTCCCGAAAACGCCCAATGGCCGGGTTATGTCTATAAGGTTGATATCAATACAGGCGCGGTGGAGACGCTGAATAGCGGCGTCCGTATGCCGAATGGAATGGGAATCAAAAAAGCCACCGGTGATATATTTTATTCGGATAACCAGGGTGAATGGCGCAAAGCCACCCCTATTTTCCAGGTGCAGAAAGGGGTCTATAACGGACATCCCGCCCAAAAAGAATTGAATGACATTTATTGGCCGGCCCCTTCCGGAAAGATTACTCCCCCCGCGGTCTGGTTGCCCTCCAATAGCCGGTCCAATTACGGTAACATGACCCGTTCCGGCACGGACCTCCATGAAGTTGAAAATGGAATCTATAAAGGCCAGTTCCTGATGGGTGATAACTATTTGGGGAGGGTCAACAGGATATTCCTGGAAAAAGTCAATCAGGTCTTCCAGGGGGCGACATTTCATTTCAGTAATACTGTAAAAGGCGGAATCCAAACCATGGTTGAAAGCCCCGATGGCACCCTCATTGGCGGAGCCTTGGGGGACCCCCAGAGTGGTTGGAATTGGCAGAGCGTCTTGGGAGGCCTGACAAAATGGACTCCCAATAAAAACGGCGTGATGGATATCCTGGCAATCCGATCAAACCGTACGGGGTTTGATTTGGAATTCACCGAGCCCGTAAAAACCGCGGACATCAGCCCCGAAAGCTTTTGGGTCGTATCCTATGCCTACAATAGTTGGGGCCCTGCCTATGGCGGGTCCCCCGAAGATGTAAGGAAAATGAAAATCACCGCGCTTGAGTCATCGTTTGATCACAAGCAGGTTGCCCTGACCATCGAAGGGCTGGCCAAAGGCCGGGTCTACGATATCATGTTTAAAAGCGGCTTTCAGTCCGAGACCGGAAAAACCATTCTCTTCCAGCATGCCTGGTATACTTTGAATGAGATCAACGACCGGGTGGTTGGGATTGCATCGGTAGATCGGGTTAGGGAAGGATTTCAATTCGATTTGCATGGCCGGTTGCTTGATATTTCGAACTTGCAGTCCCAAAATTTTACGGTTAAGGCCTATAGTCCGTCCGGTAGGCTTGTCTTTCAGTCCAAGGCCATGGGACGCCAGGGAAAGGCTTCAATCCGCTTTCCGGATAGAGGCGTATACATCCTGCGAATCATGACGCCTGGAGGATCCTTTTCCAGGGAATTGACCATCCTGTAGGAAAGTCTTTCCCAGCTTCCTACAAATTCACATCAGCGGGAAACGGCTAGGAAAGCATCAAAGCTAAATTCGCTCCTAGTGCGCCGGCTTGAAGGTTTCGGCGAAAGGCGCCTTGGGTGGACAAATGCCTCGAAACCCCGTCCGATCGACCGGAAGGATCAAGTAGGTTCAGGATCAAATGCCGGCGACTAGTATTCCGCCACTATCGGAGGCCGTGCGCATTGTGGCAGGTATTGTCATAAGTCGTCTTGACAATAGCTTTCAATACTTGGCAATTCCCGCCTGCCGATGCGTTTTAATCGGAGGCCGGAGGCACCGCCTAATCGTTGGTACACGCTTTGCTCCTGCATTCTCCCCGAGAAGGCCGTCAGGAAACTACCGGCTTTTGCAACTGAATGCCGGTCCGCCCGGCCCTTTTGCGTACAGGAAATCGGAAATCAAACCGGCTTGCAAAAGGGGAAATCTTTATGGCTTATCTGATACCTTCAGAGTTCGTCACCAAAATGGTGGATGCGGGCGAATCCAAGGTTTTCATGTCGACGCGGGATACGGTTATCCGCGCATTTATGGCTGGCGCCATTCTGGCGCTGGCAGCGGCGTTTGCCGTCACTATCAATGTTCAGACGGGTCAGCCTCTGGCAGGCGCCGTGCTGTTTCCGGTCGGCTTCTGCATATTGTATTTGCTGGGATTCGACCTGTTGACGGGCGTGTTCACATTGTGCCCGCTGGCACTGATCGACAAACGCCCGGGCGTGACGCTTAAGGGTGTTTTGCGCAACTGGTTCCTGGTCTTCATCGGCAACTTTGCCGGCGCGCTGGTGGTTGCGGTGATGATGGCAATCATCTTTACGTTTGCCTTCACTGAAGCACCGAATGTCATAGGGCAGACTATTGGCAAGATCGGCGAAGGCCGTACTGTCGGGTACGCCACCCATGGCGCGGCAGGCATGCTGACCCTCTTCATCCGCGGTGTCCTATGCAACTGGATGGTATCCACCGGCGTTGTCGGGGCATTGGTGTCCACCAATGTGACCGGCAAGGTGGTTGCCATGTGGATGCCGATCATGGTCTTCTTCTACATGGGCTTTGAGCATTCCATCGTCAACATGTTCCTATTTCCATCGGGACTGATGTTGGGCGGACATTTCACTATTTACGACTACTTTATCTGGAACGAACTGCCAACCGTGATTGGCAATCTGGTCGGCGGCTTTACCTTCGTCGGCTTGACGCTATACTCGACGCACCTTCGCACCGCTCCCAAGCTCAAAGCCTGATTGATCTGCTGTTCCGAAGACCTCAGCTGCATGCAGTTGCGGTCTTTTTGCCGTTTAATCCAGGAGCAAGTATGCCGAGAGAATTGAAAGTTTCGGTCGGCCAATACTCTGCTGCAGGTCGCAAGGCAATCAATCAGGATTCTCACGGGATTTGCATTCCGGCGGAACCCCTGCTCACCTCAAAAGGTATTGCCGTGGCGCTTGCTGACGGCATTAGCAGCAGCACGCTCAGCAAGGAAGCAAGCCAGGGGGCGATCTCCGGCTTTCTCGCCGACTACTACTGCACATCGGAAGCCTGGTCGGTCAAGACTTCCGCGTACCGGGTCCTGATCGCCATCAATTCCTGGCTGCATTCCCAGACTCAACGCAGCCAGTTTCGGTATGACAAGGACAAGGGTTACGTTTGCACTTTCAGCGCGCTGGTGATCAAGTCGGCCACCGCGCACCTTTTTCACATTGGCGATTCCCGCATTTACCGCGTTGCAGGCCAGCAACTGGAGCAATTGACCAACGATCATCGTGTGGTCATATCAAGCGAACAGAGTTATCTCAGCCGGGCGCTTGGGGTCGACGCACAATTCAACGTCGATTACCAAGCGCTGCCTATCGAAGCAGGCGACACCTTTGTGCTGACAACCGATGGCGTGCACGACCATGTTGAGGCTCCCTCCATTGTAGATACCATTCGAGAGAACGCCAGGGATATGGATCATGCCGCGCGCCTAATCACGGAGAAAGCCTTTGCGGCCGGTAGCCCTGACAATCTTACCGTGCAAATCGTCCGAATTGAAACGCTGCCGAACCTGACTGCGGCGGAAGTGCTTGGGCAGTTTGCCGAGCTTCCCTTGCCGCCGATACTCGACGCCCGCGCAATCTTCGACGGCTACCGCATTCATCGTGAATTGCACGCCAGCAGCCGTAGTCACATCTACCTGGCCGAGGACGTTGCGAGCGGTGTGCGCGTCGTACTCAAGACTCCTTCGGTCGATCTGCGCGACAGCCCTGGCTACCTTGAGCGATTCCAAATGGAAGAGTGGGTTGCCCGGCGTGTCGACAGTCCTCATGTGCTCAAGCCCTGCACGCTTAACCGCAAGCAAAACTATTTGTATGTCATTACCGAGTTTATCGAAGGGAGGACGCTTGCCCAATGGATGATCGATAACCCGGCGCCGTCACTGGACATGGTGCGCAGCATCGTCACGCAAATCGCGAAAGGCCTCCAAGCATTTCACCGGCTGGAAATGTTGCATCAGGATTTACGCCCCGAAAATATCATGATCGATACCACGGGCACGGTGAAAATCATCGATTTTGGCTCGACACGGGTAGCGGGCCTGGTAGAGTCGGACAAGGCTTTCGACCCGGACCAGATACTCGGCACTTTTCAGTACACGGCACCGGAATATTTCATCGGCGAAAGCGGAACCAACCGCTCAGACCTCTTCTCGCTCGGCGTAATCACCTACCAGATGCTCAGCGGCAAGCTACCCTATGGGGCGAGAGTCGCGCAATGCCGCTCGAAAGCAGCGCAGCGCAAACTTGTCTACGAATCGGTGCTGGATGACAATCGCGAAATTCCGCTATGGATTGACAGCGTGTTGAAAAAAGCCGTTCATCCCGACCCCTTGTGGCGATTCGAAGAGTTGTCCGAGTTCATATTCGATTTGCATCAGCCTAGTCGCGAATTTCTCAGCAGCACGCGCCAGCCGCTGCTGGAAAGTCATCCGGTCATGTTCTGGAAATGTGTTTCGCTGCTGCTGGCAATTGCGGTGGTTGCATTGCTTGTTTTGCTTACAGCGCAAAGGTAAATCGAACCTTTTTTCCCACCCTCACCCAATCCCCGCTCCCAATCGGCCATGGGCGCGCATGCAGACGACGAAGGATTTGGCCACGCCCATGGGGAATTGGATGGGCGGTGGCCCATTGCCGTCCATTCGCCCAGGAGTTTTTCCAATAGCGCGGGCTTGATCCGTTCGGCTTCCGGCAAAATCCGTAGCCGGCTTTACGGCGCCGTACCACCATACAACCCGCATAATCCCGCGACCACCGCACCCTCGTTCATGCGACGGCCCATGCAACTGGGGCAGAAGCCCCGGCCTTTGCAACTGAAGGCGACCAGGTGGCGCTTTCGGCACGAGTCGCAAGGCATGTGTGCGAAGCCGTAGGCGAGGATGCCGCAGCGCAGGAAGCCTTGCAATTCCCCGGTCACGAACTTCGGGAGGCAGCCGCCAGCCCGTCGTATAACCCGCGTCACGGAGGGCTTGCGATCCCCATCGCGTTTGCTTCCCGATCAGCGAAGAGAGGGGAGGCTCGGGACGTTGCGGGGGCGGGCTCGTAGCGCGGGCTTAAGGACGGCGGAGATACCCGAGACGGGCCGTTATAGGCGTCTTCATGCCCGAGAGATTCACGGTTTCTCCCTGGGGACCCTTGCTGGTGCCCGCCAAGGTGGTGAACGTGCCCCGGGCGATGTAGACGCCGGTGGCCACGTGTGCGCCCTTGTCACTGACCGGATACCACATCAGGGTAACCAAATTGTTACCCTGGGCGTCCACAGGAAGGCCCGCCAGCATGGCTTCCGACACCGTGCCTTTCGCCCTGTTCACGAAGTGTCCGAAGTGATCGAAGAAGGCAAGATCGAAGCTGAATGCGCCCCTGGTCTTGATGGTGATTTTCGGTCCGGTCGGGAAGGAGGCGGGCCGCTGGGGATCGGATTTGCTCCATTCAGTGGTGCGGCAGTCCAGGCAAGTGCTCACCTGGGTGGCGGCGTCGCTGTACACCGAGATGGGGATGGCGACGATGCGCGGATCGGGAATGGGTGATCCGCTCACCGCCGTGTCGAGCTTGATAGTGATGACGACCTGCAGCGACGAGGGCGCGCCTTTGACGCCGACATAGGTCTTCATGTTGCTGGACACGCCGTGGGTGTCCTTTACCGCGCCGTTGGAGAGCAGCTTGAGGCTGTCGCCGTCGATGGGATAGCGATCGGCGCCGGCAACCATGACATATTCATAGGTGTTGTTGCCCTGCTTCACGACCTTGTCGACTTTCACCTGTCCATTGGGATCCACTCCGACCGAACGCTTGATGTTGAAGGGAAAGTCCTTGGAATTGACGTCGATCTGGACGTCTTCGGAATAGACGACCTTGAGAGTGGCGGGCTCGGTGGCGGTAGGAGGCGTGGCCTGGGCGGACACCACGACCGGTCCCACGGAATCGCCCACGATGAAGTCCTGCGCGGGATAGACATCCGATCCGGCCGGGATGTGGCCGTATTGTTTTTCCGGGAAGCTGGTGCCGAAGGGGAATTGCTGATCGGGAAAGCGTGCCCAAACCACGGTGGGATTGGCGGGATCGACGGTCATCTGCGCCTTGGTCAAAGTGACTCCGGGACCGCCGCCGATGGGATTGTCCAGGGTCAATTTATCCGGCGCCTCGGAGGTCTTGGAGCCCAAGACGATGCGGGCGGCGTCGATGCGGCCATCGCCGTTCTCATCCAGATAGACGGCGGATACCACTTGCAGGGAAAGCAGGTACGGCGCAGCCAGGATGGGGCTTTCCACCGAGCCTGTCTTATAAGCTATGGCTTTGATGATGGTGGGCCGGGTGAGAACCACGGGCTTGCCCTTTACGTATTGGGGACTCGCCTGGGTGGGATCGGCGCAGGAAGCGGCGGCCGGATCGCAAAGAACGTAGTGGATTTCCCCGTCTTGCGCCTGGGTCAGGGTGATGGCTAAGCCTTCGCTCCAGGAAGTAACGCCACCGGCGGGACTGGACACAGGGGCATCGAGGGCCCCAAGCTTTGTGAAGACGGCGGTGGCTGCGTCACTGGCGGTATACTTGGCTCCCGTCTCGTTGGCTTTCCATGTGACAGCCATGACGGTGGTGTTGGCGGTGACATCGAAAGGACCCGCATACTGCAACGTGGCGCCGGTAGGCAGGCCCTGATCGCTGAAGGTGGGTGTGCTGCCATTAGTGGTATAGAATATCTTTTCGCCGCCGGTGGCGTTGCTGGGTAACGCAATGGTTACGGTGGTTTTGTCCTTGAACGGCGTGGTACCGGAGATGACCGGGGGCTTGAGTTTGACCTCGGTATCCAGGCCCACGCCCGTCATCAGAAAAACGATATCGTTGAAGTCAGGCCTGCTGGTTTGCTGATCCTCGAAACCAAACACCACGGTGGTGGTGTTATAACGCCCCGCCACTGCCCAGCGCTTGTCGTTGTTCCGTACGGCGAAATCGCTCACCGGCAGGGGCTGGTGGTTGATGGCCAGCCCTTTTAGGGCCGGGTCGCTGTCGAAGTTGTAGAAGCCGGGTTGGTTGGAGCCCGTGTAAGTGTTGGCTTCGGCCACATCGGTCCTGTATTTGAAAACGATGGGCGTTCCCTTGGGGAAGGTTCCCAGCACTTTGGTAGGATGGTTGGTGTCCTTGTTGGAAAACAGGAGCGATTCGTTGCCGGTTAAGGGATTCACAAAATAGAGGTCGCCGCGGTCGTCGGCATCGTTGCCGATCAGCTTTACGGAGATGGACCCTCCCTCGGCGGTGAAGCCGTCGCCGAGTAGCAAGGGAATGTCTTTGTAGGGGAAAAAGTCAGGGATGTTGGGATCGAGATAGTAGATGTCGGTCACGACCTGGGCGTGGGCGCAAACTGCGTAGATACCGGCGAGGGCACCGAACAGAATACGACGAATGGAGAGGAGGGAAATCATAGCCGTCCTTCGTGCGATCCCACCTCGCTGTTTTGTAAGATAAGCCCGCCGTGGGTGACTGTCAACTGACATGAGGAGATTTACGTTCCCCCACAAATCCACGGCTTCCACCCCCTGAATTCCTCGCGGGGAATCCACACCGGCCTTGGCTGCCTTGATGGCGGCTGCGACGGTGGGCGCAGCACCCGCGGGCCCGGCCCCCTCCGCCACGCACCAATACTCCTATTCCCAAGCACCAAGGGCGGTCGCGAACCCAAGGGTTATCACTGCGCCCAGGATTCCGCATTCAAACTGCATGCCGCCCGCCGGGTGGCCCCCAACGATAGGCATGGTCGTGAAATGTTTTGTCGGTACATCCTTCGCCCGCCGTTGGCTAACGAGCTGCTGCACCTTCTGGAGGACGGGAGCGTGACCGGGCGCGAAGCGCGCCTTGGATTTCAAGCGGCCCTGGAAGGATGGCACTCGGAGCATCTCCCTCGTGAGTGGCGCTTGAGCGTATCCGATTAATCGGAATCCCGATTGAAAAAACCACAGTGGTACCTTATCTTGACATAGACTACCGATCCACCCGCGCCTCGGAACCCGTCCATGCTCGAACCGATATTCAGGCCCACCCGCCACGGCGATCTAGCGGCCACCTATGCCGTTCGCGCCTCCACCCGGGACAATCCGATCCCGGAGACCCGGCTGTTGGAACAGGGCATAACCCCGGAAACAGTTTGGTCGGGATACATGCGCGGGGATTATATCGGTTGGGTCAGCGAAGTGGGCGGCGAGGTCATCGGTTTTTGCACCGGAGACGCGGCTACCGGCGAGGTATTGGTGCTGGCCCTGCTGCCTGAGCATGAAAGGAAGGGAATCGGCGCCAGACTGCTCGCCTTGGTGATCAAAGGGATGCGGGCGAAAGGCAGCCCGCGCCTTTGGCTGGCCGCGAGCTCGGATCCGCGCGTCCGCGCGCATGGGTTTTACCGGGCTAAGGGTTGGGTCCCTACCGGCGAAATCCTGGAAAACGGAGATGAAATTTTGGCCTTTAAAGCCGAGGAAGGCTGGGAATCATGAAGGTATCTGGTCGCCGCCGCCATCAAGGCGGCCAAGACCGGTGAGGATTCCCCAAAAGTTTCATCGACCTGCGCGTGGACCTCGCCCTCCCCGGGCGCGGCAGCGAAGGTGACCACGCCTTGCTTTTCCAAAGAGCGGAGGATCCGTTTGCGGGCTCGCTGGACCACGGCGTCGATACCCGCTTGGGTGGGGATGGGCGCGGGCTCGAAGATCGGGGCCCCGCCGGCAGGCGTCGCTCTGCATTTGTGCGAAGCGGTAGGCCAGGATGCCGCAGCGCAGGAAGATTTGCAATTCCCCATCGCGTCACGGAGGGCTTGTGATCACCATCGCGCAGGCCTACGGATTTGTACGGAAATAGGAGGCTGAGGGCGGTTCGGGGGCGGCCCCCCCGCAGAAGGGGTAGCGGAGGCCACCGCAGGGGCGGACGGGTAGCGCCCGGTCCCGAGGGGGCCGGAGGGAGGGGAAGGCTTTCCCCTCCCTCGCCCGATAGGTTATATCGGGTAGAATGCGGGTTTACCCCCGCCTTCCTCCCACACCACCGTAGGTCTCTATCAAAAATATGGTCCCCCCCAACTGGGTGGCCATATTATATTGAAACCTATGAAGAACACTATCCTTTTTGCCACATTCCTATCCTTGGCAGCCTCCGCTCAAGCCCAAACCCTGCCAACGGGCGTTAACGTCGTGCCCTTTTACGATGTCAACAAGGCCGGTCTCAGTTTCAAGGTCGACCAGCAATCGTTGACCGGAATCTACGAGGTGCCTGGGAAGCCCCAGCATTTCGTGGTGGTGGGTTATTTTGGATACCTCTGGACCCTTTTCCCCGATACCACCAAGACTTATGCCGCTGGAGCGATCAAGGATTACAAGAAAAAGGAGGTTGGGAATTTCAACGATATGGTGATGAAGGGCCACGAGCAAGGGGCCCAGGGTGGGGCATTCGATCCCTGGTTCAAGAAGAACCGCTACTTCTACGTCATTTATAACAAGTATGCCAGCGCCTCCTCCTACCATTCGGGCGTCAAACCGAATGGCCAAGACGGCTACCAGAACGCTGGATTGGTGGTGGTAGACCGCTGGAAGTTCGCTGAGGATTTTGCCACTATGACCCGCGACACGACGATCTTCGTGGCCCAGCATGGCAAAGGCTACGGCGCATCCAACATGGAATTCGGCTCGGATGGCATGTTGTACATCAGCCCCAATGGGTATAATTGGAACGGATGGGATAGCACCACTTTTATGCGCAAAGTGCTGCGAATCGACGTACGCAATCCCGAAGGCGGGCGGATGTATACCATCCCCACCGACAACCCTTTCTACAAGTCAGCAAATCCCTTGCTGAAGAAGGAGATTTTCGCGTTGGGTTTCCGCAACACCTATAATCTCAAGGCCGACCACCTGACCGGGAAAATTTGGGGAGGCGAAGTGGGTGAGGGGGATTGGGAAGAGGTCAACATTATCGAGGCGGGCAAGAATTACGGCTGGGCGAACGGGGGCGATTATGCTTCCGTGGGCTACATGAGCATAGGCATAGAAGGCCCGTGCTCACCCTCCGGACAAGCCTTGACGTCCAACGGCGGCGCCGATACCAGCAAGACAAACAGTCAATTGGTCATGAATCCCTTTTCCCGCGTCTACCGGGGTCAGACCTTCACCTGCGCCGACTTGACCAACGCAACCTGGAGTTTCTCGCGCACCGGAAAGGAAAAGAACGGCAGCAAGCCGGCCTTGGATGGAACCACGATGAATAACGTCGTGGTGTCCCCGGCCTTCCGCGGCGACCCGACTTCCCCCTTCTTCGGATATCATTTCATCAGTGATGTGAAACAGAAATACTTCATCGCGGTCAAGGAGGGTGTGGCTGGGGCCAAGAATGTGGGTGGGGTCACCGGCATGACCTTCAGCGGCGACCAGACCCATAACGGCCTCACCAATTTCGGCGAAGATTCCTACGGTAACCTGTACGTTACCTTTGTGTCGTCGAACGAAGCCGGCGCCCTCCAGTGGCACGACATCTACCGGATGAACCATGAACAGCTGAAGCCCCTTACAACGCCGCGCCCCCAGGTGCACCCGATAGATCCGAGCGTTGTGTCCTTGCAATCGGGTCGTGACCAGGCCAACCGGCCCATCTCAATGTGGGCTGCAGGCGGGAACGCTCCCTGGCTGCGCTTGCCTGCAGGCGCCTCAGAAGCGGAGCTTTACGATCTGGGCGGCCGCAAATTGTGGCATGGCCGGGGAGTTTCCGGCTCAACCTTGGCCGTGCCCTCGGGCCTCGCCAAAGGGGCGGTCTGGGTCCGCTATCTGCCTTAAGACCCTTACAGTCACCGCCTCTCGCATGCGCCCTTTCCGCGCAAATGAAGGGCCTTCCCGCCCCCCGCGATGGTGGGGTCTTTTCGACGGCTATCCAAAAGACGCATGCCGACCGCCTGCGGTCCGAAGGCTTCCGACCCTTGGCCTTTATCGGGGCAGGTCCGGCCAGGGTGCGCATGCCAAAGGATGCCACCCGCCTCGAGCTGTGGTCCGTCCAAGGACGCATCCTTTGGTCGGCAAGCGCACGCTGCGGGTAAGCCCTGACCCTGCCGGGCAATCTCACCGCAGGTCCGCTCTGGGCCCGTTTCCTGCCCTGAGTGGCGAATGTGCTTATTTCGATTCGATTGTGATGTAGCCGTTCTTGAACGACTGGATATATGAATTAGGATCGTACGGGACCGGCGTGCCGAGAACGAGGCCTGTCGCTGGCGCCACCACGAAGGTATTGCTTCCCGTTATGGTGACCCGTGCCCCAGGCACTTCATAGGTGGTTGACCCTGCCTGCTTCGAAACGGCCGCCTTAGCGCCCGCCTTCCAGGAAACGTCGATGATACCGCCAGTTGCCGGGTAACAGTTGGTTTCCGGGATGGCGTAATTAGTCGTGCAAGTCCTATTCACAAAGCCGGAAACTCTCGAGACATCGACGTAAATGCGCTCGTTTCGCGATCCTCCGCTCACTGCGGAGGACGGGATGTCCCCGAAACCCATCTCGGTGTTGCAGACGATTCCATCGGCGCTGCATCGCGAGATGAAATAGTTGATGTAGCCGGTCAGCTGTACGGGCCGCCCGCCGGTTGGGTTGTTCTGCACCCTGCTGCGAAATCCCCCGACCAACATGCGTAGCGTACTGCCGTCGTTGTAGGTCTGATCGGCTAGTAAGAAGCCGGTCAGGTCCTTAATCTGCACATGGCTGAGGATTCCGGCATGGGCCGCGCCAGCGCCGGTCGCGAGTGCGAAGGCAAAGGTAAGGGTTGACGTGATCTTCCGCATCTTTACTCCTGGGTTAATGAGGGCAAGGTGGATTCACCTCCGGTGAGGAACGTAGCAATTCGAAGTTTTATGGTAACGCAATACATGCGCGGCAATTCCATGAAATCGACCAATATTTAGGGCATTCCGGATCAATGCAGTTGATTCCGGGGCTGAAGGATCGCCTGAATAATTAATTCCACGTGATCTACCGACTCCCTATTGTCGTTTTTCCCGTTCGGTTTTCCTCCCTGGCCAAGGATGGCTGGACGGCTCCACAGGCTGAAGGTGCGGAATCGGATCTCCTTGGCTCGCCTCCTCCTTATACCCCGGCACCACAAGGCTGCGCCCGTGAAGATTCCCCCAGGGTTTCATCGACCTGCGCGTTGACCTCGCCGTCCCCAGGCGCGGCGGCGAAGGTGACCACGCCCTGTTATTCCAGGTACCGAAATCCGTTTGCGGGCTCGTTGGACCACGGCCTCGATGGCCAGAGGGTAGCGCAGGGGATACGGCAATGTGAGCACCCATTGCCGCAGTGGCACCCCCTCGTGCAGCGCATGGTCCACCGAAGGCGGCTACCTCTCGCTCATTATCGGGTTCATCCGCCGCTAGAGGGTTCTTACGGCCCCCGCCCCTTGCGTCGGTTACAGGTTACCCTGGAATACGCCCGGAAAACGTTCACAAAAGGGTGCGCTATTTTATCGGGAGCAGTCGATCAATCCAGTCTTTCTCAGCGGCGCGGCATCCCTGGACCTATATTGTCCCATATATCCCTCCGCAATCCGATTGCGGCGGGTGATTCCCCCTGCGCAGGGATGTGCGCGTTCTGGGTTTCGCATATGATTCGTTCGGCTCGCGTAGTGGGCCGAGGTAGAACAACTTTTCGATCAAGAGGGTAGAGATATGCGGTCTGGACGGGAATTGCTGACTACGGTCATTTTGCCGATTCTCATCCTGGCCTCTTCCATCGCCGCTTCCATCGCGGCGGCGGCCGACTCCGATTTCCACGCGGCCCGCCACCGGCTCATGAAGGCGGAGGCGGACCAGAAGGGCGCGGCGCGCGCAAAGGCGCCGGCTCTCAAGAAGAGCGCGGCCGCGGCGTTCCTCATCGACACCACCACCAGCACCCAGAAGCTGTTCCAGCGGCTCGCCCGGGATCCGCTCCCGCCTTCGGTCACCCTCGATCCTATGACCTTGTACGGCGAAAGGACCCAAAGCGGCCTATACCAGGGCTTTCCGGTCCTGGCCGGAAACGTCATCCCAGACGGCATCGTGCTCAGCACCGGCAATGTGAACGATATCAATGATGAGTTCAACAAGATCAGCTCCCCCGGCGTGGATACCGATGAGGAGCCCGAGGCGGGATTCCAGCGGCAGGATATCATCACCATTGCGAATAATACGGCCAACGTCGACCTGCGACCCCCGATTTCCCTTTACGGAATCTACGACCCATCGAGTTACTCCATCCCATTCACCACCACCGCCCAGACCAAGAGCTTTTCCGTCGATTTCATGTATGGCACGGAGGAATTCCCCTATTTTTTGAAGTCCATTTTCAATGACATCTTCCTCATCTTCCTCGACGGAAAAAACATCGCCTTCGACAGCGACCAGAAGGCCATCAGCGTGGGAAACGACTTCTTCAAGGTTGTGAACGTGGACACGATCGGGGGGATACTCGTTCAAGAGGATATCGTGAAGTATATCAATCCAGAGGTCCGCATTGGCGGTTTCACCCTGCCGCTGCGGGCCCAGGCGAACCTCGCCCCGGGCAACCATACCCTGGAATTCGTGATCGTGGATATCGGCGATCCAAGTTTCCCCAGCAGTGTCTTCCTGCAAAACCTCCGTTTCAGCGAGAACACCGTGGTGCCCGGAACGCGCGAGATATTCGAATTCATCGAGGACCAGGTCTTCACCGTGCCCGATACCCTGAAGCCGGGCGGGGAGGTGGGCGTGCTTGCCACCGCCATTCCCAAGGACAGCCTCACCTTCTCCGTCCTCTCGGGCCCACCCGCCATAACCGTTGACGCGCGGACGGGACGCCTGGCCGTAGCGCCGGGCGTCTCCCTGGTCCCCTTGGGCGGGCAAACCTTGACCTACAGGGTGGTGGCCGCGAATCAAGGACGGGCGGACACCGCCACCATCAAGGTCAACGTCCTCGTAACCCAGGGGCATCCGCCTCCTCCGCCTCCTCCGCCTCCTCCGGAAAAGCCCCCCCTGCTCTCCGCCACCCGCGGTGTTTATTTGGATGCCGATGGCGACGGCCACATCGACCAGGCCATGGTCGAGTTCGCCGCCTCGCCGCGCCGGGCCCCCGAGCGCGTCGGACTGGCCGACCCATTCACCCCTGCCGCCACCGCCGCCATCGCCTTCGAGGTCGCCGGAGCGTCCATAGTCCGTGTGGATTCGGCGCACTTCCGCCTGGCTTTCCCCGAACGGGAATTCGCCTTCGGCACCGCCTTTCCCACCGGCCTCCTCGCGACCTTGCTCGCCCCCGACAGCGTCTTCGGAAACGCGCCCTTCCCGGTCGAGGACGGCGTGGGGCCCCTGCCCACCTTGGCCGAGGCCATCGGGCCTCAGAAGCTCGCGGACAAGCCCACCCTCACCGTGCTCTTCTCCGAGTCGGTCAGCCTGGATACGGCCGCGAAGGCGTTCCCCTACCTTATCAAGCGTCCCGGCCAGGACCTGGGGCCCGTGGTGGTGGAGTCGATCCACAGCCTCGGGGGAAACAAATTCCTCTACACCTTCAGCTCCCCGGACTATCCGCTTCCCGGCGACTCCCTGCAGGCGGTGACCGGCAATCCCCACCTGGAGGATGCCCGCGGGAACAAGGTCCGCATGAGCTACTACATCCCCGTGGTTGGCAAGCATCCCGTCCCTTCCATCGTCCTGCGGTTCCGCGCCACGGGGATTGTCACCCTCCCGCCGATGTCGCACCCCGTGCGTCTGAACGAGGCAGTCCTGGTGGAGCCCGCCCTTCAGCCGGGGGTATGCATTGGCTGCCAGGACCCGGCCCGGCTTGCCGCCTTCCACCAAGTAACCGCCGGCCAGCCGTTGGGGGAGTCCCTTCCATTCCTGGCCCAGGTCAGGACCAGCGGTCCCATACGCTACAAACTGCGCTTCTTCAGCAATCGCGGGGAGGTTGTCAACCGGGCCGAGGGCGTCGTGGACGCGGGCATGCTGCAATCCGTGCCGAAGGACGGCGATGGCAATTACCTGTTCAACCTGTACTGGTGGCCGGTCAGCCCCCGCGGGCAGATGGCGGGCACCGGAGCGTACATCCTACGGGGCAGCATCCTTGGGGAGGGGGAAGTGGACCTGCTGGCGCCCGTGGAGGCGGGGTTCACCCACCTGCCCAACGAGGCCGGGAATGTCTCCCTTATCTTCGGGTTCATCCGCCGCTAGCGGGTGGTTGCGGCCCATTCCTTCGGCTCGCGTGGTGGGCCGAGGTATTACAACTTTTCGATCAGGAGGGTAGAGATATGCGGTCTGGACGGGAATTGCTGACTACGGTCTTTTTGCCGATTCTCATCCTGACCGCATCCATCGCGACGGCGGCCGACTCCCAATCCCGCGCTGCCCGCCACCAGCTCCTGAAGGCGGCGGTGGCCCAGAAGTCCGCGGCACGCGCAAAGGCGCCGGCTCTCAGGAAGAGCGCGGCCGCGGCGTTCGCCATCGACACCACCACCAGCACCCAGAACCTGGTGCAGCGGCTCGCCCGGGAACCGCTCCCGCCTTCGGTCACCCTCGGTCCCATGACCCTGTACGGCCAAAGGACCCAAAGCGGCCTCTACCAGGGCTTTCCGGTCCTGGCCGGAAACATCTTCCCGGACGGCATCGTGCTCAGCACCGGCGACGTGAACCAAATCAACAATTGGGAAACCGAGATCCGGACCCCCGGCTTGGATAGCATTCCAGAGCCCGAGGCGGGATTCCAGCGGGAGGAAATCATCTCCGTCGCGTACAAATCGGCCCTGGCTTTGGAGGGGGTTGAAGGGCTTAACAAGGATATTATCACTATCCATAACCCGTCGAGCCTCAAGATCAATTTCACCACCACCGCCCAGACCAAGAGCGTTTCCTTCGATTTCATGTACGGCAGCCTGGAATTTCCCTTTTATTTGCTCTCCAGTTTCAACGACATCTTCCTCGTCTTCCTCGACGGCGAGAACATTGCCTTCGACGGCAAAAATCAGGTCATCTGCGTGAATAGCAACTTCTTCAAGGTCCCGAACATCCTGACCGACACGCTCGGGGATAGGAATATCGAATGGGTTGACTTTCCCAATCTCATCAATCCTGAGGTCATGATCACAGGTTTCACGCCGCCGCTGCGATCCCAGGCGAACCTCGCCCCGGGCAACCATACCCTGGAGTTCGTGATCGCGGATATCGGAGACCACATTTACAACAGCAGCGTCTTCCTGCAAAACCTCCGCTTCAGCGCGGACTCCGTAGGCCCCGGAACGGCCGAGATTGCGGGCCTCATCTCTGACCAGGAATTCATCGTGCCCGAGACGCTGCAGCCGGGCGAGGAGGTGGGCATGCTCTTCACCTTGGTGCCCAAGGACAGCCTCACCTTCTCCATTCTCTCCGGGCCTTCCGTCATCATTGTGGGCGAGCGGACGGGGCGGCTGGCCGTGGCGCCGGGCGGCTCCCTGGTCCCCTGGGCCTGGGAAGTCCTGACCTACAGGGTGGTGGCCGCGACGCAAGGACAGGCTGACACCGCCACCATCAAGGTCACCGTCATCCCGGCGAAACCGAAGCCGCCTCCTCCAGATAATTTCCCCCTCATCTCCGCCACCCGCGGCGTCTATTTGGATGCCGACGGCGACGGCCGCATCGACCAGGCCATGGTCGAGTTCGCCGCCCCGCCGCGCCGGGCCCCCGAGCGCGTCGGACTGGTCGACCCATTCACCCCTGCCGCCACCGCCGCCATCGCCTTCGAGGTCGCCGGGGCGGCCATAGTCCGCGTGGATTCGGCGCGCTTCCGCCTGGATTTCCCCAAAGGGGAATTCGCCTTCGGCACCGCCTTTCCCACCGGCCCCCTCGCGACCTTGCTCGCCCCCGAAAGCGTCTTCGGGAACGCGCCCTTTCCCGTCGAGGACGGCGTGGGGCCCCTGCCCACCTTCGCCGAGGCCATCGGGCCGCAGAAGCTCGCGGACAAGCCCACCCTCACTTTGCTTTTCTCGGAGTCGGTCAGCCTGGATACCGCCGCGAAGGCGTTCCCCTACCTTATCAAGCGACCCGGCCAGAACCTGGGGCCAATGGTGGTGGAGTCCATCCGTGGCCTCGGGGGGAACAAATTCCTCTATACCTTCAGTTCCCGGGAATATCCGCTTCCCGGCGACTCCCTGCAGGCGGTGACCGGCAATCCCCACCTGGAGGATGCCCGCGGGAACAAGGTTCGCATGAGCTACTTCATCCCCGTGGTGGGCAAGCATCCCGTCCCTCCCGCCATCCTGCAGGTCAAGGTCACCGGGCTCGTGACCATGCCGCCGCTGTCGGGCTTCGCGCCCTTGAAGGATCCCGTCCTGGTCGGGCCGCACCGCCAGCCGGGGATATGCACGGGCTGCCAGGACCCGGCCCGGCTAGATGCCTTTCAGCAACTGGCCGCCGGCCAGCCGTTGGGGGAGTTCCTGCCGTTCCTGGCCCAGGTCAGGACCAGTGGTCCCATACGCTACAAACTGAGCTTCTTCAGCAATCGCGGGGAGGTTATCAACCATGCCGAGGGAGGTGTGGACGCGGGCATGCTGCAGTCCGTGCCGAAGGATGGCGACGGCAACTACAGGCTCAACCTATACTGGTGGCCCGTCTCTTGGGATGGGCAGATGGCGGGCACGGGGGCATACATCATGCGGGGCAGCATCCTGGGGGAGGGGGAGCTGGACCTGCTGACGCCACCTGAGCCGGGATTCACCCACCTGCCCAACGAGGCCGGGAATGTCTCCCTTATCTTCGGATTCATCCGTCGTTAGCCGGAGGTCCTGGTTTTCCTGCCGCTCGCGCCAAAAGCACGCGTACGGTGGAATGGCCCAGGCCCAATTCATAGGCAATCACCTTATTCGAACGCCCAAGCTCGGCGAGGGCGGCTACCTGTCGCTCCCGCGGCGAGAGCAATTCGAGCCCCGCCGGCGCCGGAGCATTCTCGCAAGATGCCGCCGTTTTCGCATGCTCGATCCTGCCTGAGGAAGTCAGCACCGCATCGACCGACCGATCCAGCCGTCGATGCAAGCGGTATGCCGTGGAGAGATCTGTTGCGATGCGAGTGAGCGGTTGCCGCTTCCCTGGGAAAATGCTGAACATTTCGCCCGAAAAACATAAAGCGCGCAACCCGATCGGGTGGGATCAACGCCATTGATGAGAATCGGGTCACGGACTCCGGAGGGCTCGTAAGCCTCGTAAGCCTTTCGCAATGCCGCGCGCATTTCCAAGTCGGGAACATGTTCATTGAGCGTGGCAAATATTACCGTGCGATAAGCGTTGACGATAGCCTCGGCCCATTCGACGACGGGCGTGGTTCCGGAAACATCATAGCACACCATCCCAACGCCAAAGCCCAGATCCATGGCGGCCCCCGTAGAATTGGACGATCTCCCGAATCCGCTGTTCCAGGCGACGATCCAGGATGCCTGGCAAGCAAACACGCGGCATTCCCTGGACCGACCGGCACAGAATCTGGTCCCGTTGTCTATCAGGGATTCGCGGTGTAACGTCCGCCGCTACACGTTTCCATGGAACCTCCGGACTATCCCGGTAGCGGGACGGTTTATGATCAGCGTGACATCCGTTCCTAAGTGCTCGATATCCTACGAGGGAAGCATCGGCCTTCTGAGCGCATGGAGGCGGTGATGCAGAGGTGCGATACGGCCCAACGCCCTTAAAGGGATGTTGGAATGATTTGCCGGGATTTCCGGGAAGCGCGGTTCCGGCGCGGTTTCGGCGCGGATTTGGAGTCCCGGGAGGCGGAGCGGAGGATGCAATTAGTACCATTTGGTTTTGAAGGGCACGGAGGCGCGGATGAACGGGAAATCCTCCAGCTGAAATCATGCAAGATTCCTCCGTTTTCATATTGAATCGGAACGGCTGCGTCAGCGGCTGGAATCCCGCCATGGAGAGGCTTACCGGTGTCACCGCAGCCATCGCCATCGACCGCCCGTTTTCCGCTTTCTTCCCCCCCGAGGATATCGCCGCGGACCGGCCCGCGGATTTCCTGCGACGCGCGCGGATCGAAGGCGCCTGCGAAGCGCATGGCCGTTACCTGAAGGGGGATGGGATTCCATGCCGGGCCGCGATACGCGTCGAAGCTCAATTCGATCGCTCGGGAGAACTTCAAGGTTATTCCGTTTCCGCCCAGGGCTTCGAAGAGGATTCCGCGGACTTGAAACCGGAACCGGAACTGGAACTGGAGCGCCAGAAGCATTTCGCGGATTCCATGATGGAGAGCATGCCCGGCATCCTCTACTTATATGATACCGACGGCCGCTTCCTGCGCTGGAACCGCAACTTCGAAACGGTTTCCGGATATCCCCACGACGAGATCGCGCGGATGCATCCCCTGGATTTCTTCTCCCCCGAGGAAAAGCCCCGGATGAAGGAACGCATCGCCGAAGTATTCCGGATAGGGGAGTCCTCCATCGAGGCCTCGTTTCTGGCGAAGGACGGATCGTCCACGCGGTATTTCTTCACCGGCCGGCTTGTCGATTTCGGCGGATCCCCGTGCCTGGTCGGGGTGGGAATCGACGTTTCCGAACGCGCCCGCGCTCAGGTGGAACTCGCCGAAAGCGAACGCAAATACCGAGACCTGGTGCAGAACGCCAATAGCATCATCCTGCGCTGGAACTCCGAAGGCGTCATCACGCTCCTCAACGAGTTCGGCTTGAAGTTCTTCGGCTATGGCGCCGAGGAGATCATCGGCCGCCACGTCATCGGCACCATCGTCCCGCTCACCGAAAGCGGCGGCCGGGATCTGCGGCCGCTGATGGAACAGATCTGCGCGGATCCCAAGGCCTTCGAACAGAACGTCAACGAGAACATCCGCCGCAACGGAGACCGCGTCTGGATCGCCTGGACCAACCGCATCGCTCTCGACTCCAACGGCCAGGTGGAAGAGATCCTCAGCATCGGCTCCGATATCACCGTACAGAAGCTGGCCGAGCAGGCGCGCGCCGAGAGCGAGGCCCGCTACCGGAAGCTTTTCGAGTACGCGCCGGACGGCATCCTTATAGCGGATGGTCGCAGCCGGTACCTCGACGCGAACGAAAGCATCTGCCGGATGCTGGGATATACCCGCGAAGAGCTGATCGGCAAGGAGGCGACGGACATCATCGACCCAGGCGAGGCGCCGCAGATCGAACCCGCCATCGATTCCATCAAAAACCAGGCCGAGCACCTGCGCGAATGGCGGTTCCGCAGGAAGGACGGCACCACCTTTCAGGCGGACGTCATGGCCACCATGATGCCGGACGGGAACCTGATGGGGATGGTCCGCGACGTCACCGAACGAAAGCAGGCGCAGGAGGAGCGCCAGAGACGCGAACGCGCGGAAGCCGCCGATCACATCAAGTCGGCCTTCCTGGCGACCATGTCGCACGAATTGCGCACGCCGCTCAACTCCATCATCGGATTCACCGGCATCATGCTGCAGGGCTTGGCGGGCCCACTGAATCCGGAACAAGACAAGCAGTTGGGCATGGTGCGTTCCAGCGCCCGCCATCTGCTGGCCCTGGTCAACGACGTGCTGGACATCTCCAAGATCGAAGCCGGTCAACTCGAAGTCGATCGCGTGGCCTTCGATCTCCGCGGCTCCCTGGACAAGGCGGCGGCCCTGATCGGTCCGCAGGCCGAGGCGAAGGGCCTTCGTCTGCGGCTGCGCGCGGCTTCCGGTCTCGGAGAGGCGGTGGGCGATGCGCGCCGCTTCGAACAGATTCTCCTCAATCTGCTCACCAATGCCGTCAAGTTCACCGACCACGGGGAAATCACCCTGGCCGCTGAATGGGTCGGGGATTACCTGCCGTCCGGCGCCGTCCAATCCGTGCGCGCCCTCCGCATCGAGGTCGCGGATACCGGCACCGGCATCCGTTCCGAAGACCTGCCGACCCTGTTCCAGCCCTTCCGTCAGGTGGATTCGGGGCTTTCCAGGCAGCATGAAGGATCGGGCCTGGGCCTGGCCATCTGCCGACGTCTGGCCGGATTGATGGGCGGCTCCATCGGCGTCTCCAGCGAATGGGGGAAGGGCAGCACCTTTACGGTGACCTTGCCTTTGCCTTTGAAAGGCGGAACGGAAACATGAAGGCCGACATCCTGCTCATCGAAGACAATGCGCAAAACCTCTATCTGACCCGCTTTTTACTCGAAAAGCACGGCCACCGCGTGCATGAGGCGGCATCCGGCCGCTTGGGCCTTGAGCTAGCCGCCCGGATCCGGCCCGATTTGATCCTGCTCGACGTGCAATTGCCCGGAATGGACGGGCATGCCGTGGCCCGGGCGTTGAAAGCCGATGCGATCCTGAAGGCCATCCCCATCGTCGCGGTAACCTCCTACGCCATGGCCGGGGACAGGGAAAAATGCCTCGCCGCCGGAGCGGAAGGGTACATCGAAAAGCCCATCAACCCCGATACCTTCGTCGGGGAAATCGAACGCTACCTTAAGCCCGCGGCGGGGGAGGTCCGGACGTGAAACGCATCCTCATCGTGGACGACAACGAGACCAACCTCTATCTGCTGCGCGCCCTTCTGCAAGGACATGGTTATACGGTGGAAGAGGCCCGCAACGGCGCGATGGCGCTGGAAACGGCGCGGCGTTCCAAACCCGATCTGATTATCTCGGACCTGCTCATGCCCGTGCTCGACGGCTACGCCCTCCTGCGCCAATGGAAGGCCGACGATGCCCTAAAGGACGTGCCCTTCGTAGTCTATACCGCCACCTACACCGATCCCCGGGACGAACGGCTCGCGCTGTCCCTGGGCGCCGACGCGTTTATCCTCAAGCCTTCGGAGCCCGAACCGTTCATGGTCCGCGTGGAGGAAGTGCTGACCAAGGCGGAAAGCGGTGAGATGCGCGCGGCGAGGCCGGTTGAAGAGGCCGTTGATGCGATGTACCAAGCGCAGACCGAGGTCCTGATCCGCAAATTGGAGAAGAAGGCCTTGCAGCTGGAGCATGCCAACGGCGAATTATTGGACGAGATCGTCGATCGTAGGCGCGCCGAAGAGGGATTGCGCCGTAGCGAAGAGCGGTTCCGCGAATTGGCCGAGACCATTCAGGAGATATTCTGGATGACCGATCCCGGCAAGACCCGGACCCTCTATGTTAGCCCTGCCTACGAGCGGGTCTGGGGCAGGTCGTGCGCGAGCCTGTACCAATCGCCCTCGGACTGGGTCGACTCCATCGTTGTGGAGGATCGCGATCGGGTGCGCGAGGCGTCCCTGACGCGGCAGGCGAAAGGCGAGTACGACGAAACCTACCGGGTCCTGCGTCCGGACGGGACGGTGCGCTGGATCCGCGATCGGGCTTATCCGGTGCGCGACGCGCAAGGGAACGTGGTGCGCGTGCTGGGAACTGCCGAAGACATCACCGACCGCCGGCGGCTCGAGGAGCAATACCGCACGTCCCTGAAGATGGAAGCCGTGGGACAACTTGCCGCCGGAGTCGCCCACGATTTCAACAACATCATCGCCGTCATACTTGGTTACGCAGAGCTGGCGCAGGCGCAAATCGCCAAGGGCGCCACCGGTCTCGAAAGCCTGGCCGAGATCGCCAAGGCGGGAGATCGCGCCAAGGACTTGGTGCAGCAGGTATTGACCTTCAGCCGGCAAGGCCCTCAGAAGCGCAAAGTCATGCACCTCGAACCCACCTTGCTGGAGACGGTGAAGTTCCTCAAGGCCGTCATTCCTCCGGAGATCCAGATCCAGGTCGACGTGGAACCGGAGGTTCCCGCCGTGCTCGCCGACGCCACGCAAATCCACCAGGTCATCGCCAATCTCGGCGCCAATGCCTGGCATGCCATGGAAGGCAAGCCGGGCCGCATCGAGGTGCGGTTGCAATCCGTGGTCCTGGATGCGCTGGATGCCGAGCGTTTGTCCGGAATCAAACCCGGAAGGGTCGCGCGCATCACGGTAGGCGATTCCGGAAAAGGAATGGATACGGGAATCCTCGAGCGCATCTTCGATCCTTTCTTCACCACCAAGACGCCCGGCAAGGGGACTGGACTAGGCCTTTCCGTGGTGCAGGGCATCGTGCAGGGGCATGACGGCGCGATCACGGTGACGAGCCAGCCCGGCAGGGGGACGACATTCCAGGTCTATCTGCCAATGGCCGTCGAAGCGGCGGCGGCGCCGTCGGTGGTCCCGGCTCCGGCAGACGGCAAGGGCCGGCGCATTCTCTACCTGGATGATGAACAACAACTGGCCTATCTGGCGACCCATACCCTCGAAGGCCTGGGTTATGCGGTGACGAGCCACACCCAACCGGAGGAGGCGCTCCAGGCCTTCCGCTCGGATCCGGCCCGTTACGATCTCGTCATCACCGACCTCAACATGCCCGGCGCATCCGGGCTGCTGATCGCGGCGGAATTCCTGAAGCTGCGGCCGGAATTGCCGGTCGTGCTCTGTTCGGGCCACGTCACCGAGGAGCTTCGTCAGCGCGCCGGCAAGGTGGGAATCAGGGAGGTGCTGTACAAGCCTGGCACCATGGAGGAGTTCGGCGAAGCGATCCACCACATCATCGACAGTACTCTGAAAACGTGAATGCTTTCAGCCGCGCGTATTAAATACCCCAATAATCGCTATAGGCGAAACTGCCGCATGGCCCGGATGGAAAGTCGGGGCCGAAATATGTATTATCACCGCATGTTCCCCGGATCCCCCACTTGAAATCGCGGCTTATACGGCCCTGGTTTCTGGCGGGCCTGATCCTGCTGAGCTTCGGCCTGCTGCAGATCGTGGGGTCGTCGCATAAGCATACCGCCGGGCAGGATCATACGGAGTGCCAGCTCTGCCACGCTGCCGCCCAGCCCTTCCTCTCCGACACCCCTCCTACGGTTCTCCCCGTTTTTTCGGAGCTGCGGCTGCTCCTACCGGAGCGTCCGATCCAGGCGCTCTCGCTTCCGCTCGTGGCCCACAGCGCCCGCGGTCCCCCCTCCGTCTGAATCGAACCCTTGGTCCGGAAACCGGGCGCTTTTCGGCGTCTGTAACCCGCTAGTCACGCGCGGGTTACGACCCGGCCACGCCGGTTCCCCCTGATCGGACCGTAGGTCCGTTCCTATCCCATCCGCATTTCGATTCGATATAAACATCCATGGAGGAATGATGCGTTCATTTCATTTGTTTTATCCGGCTACCGGGCTGATTGGGGCCGCGGTTCCGGCAGTCTTGATTGCCATCTTTCAAGCGGTAGTACTGCCTTTTCCCTGCGCCGCCGGCGTGGTCAATCCCGATATCTCCGCCGTCGGCCAGCTTCGCGGCGGCCTTTCCGCTGCCGACGACGATGCATCCCCGGGTCAGGGAGAACCAGACCTGTCCCTGGGAGAAACCGAACTTATCCTTGACGCCTGGCTCAACCCTTATCTGAAGGGCAACTTCACCTTGTCCGGAGGGGAAGAGGGAGTGGGCGTGGAGGAAGCGTATGCCTCGTGGGTCAAGGGGCTGCCTTGGGGCCTGGGACTGAAGGCGGGAAAGTACCGGCTTGGTTTCGGAAAACTCAACCCGGTCCACCCCCACGTGAACCCGTTCATCGACCCGCCGGCGGCCTGGATCTCCCTGATGCCGGGAGGGGAGGAAGGCTTCAATGAGGCCGCGGTACAGGCGTCAATCCTGTTGCCGACGCCGGGCGATTGGGCTTCAACAGTGTCCGCCGACGTGCTGCAAGGTTCGCAGTTCCATCCCGATGAAAAGGCCGCGCGCCTGGGCTGGCTCGGGCGCTGGAGCAATGCCTTCCTGCTCGGAGAGGCGGGCGCCCTGGAAACCGGTCTTTCCGGCGCGACGGGAGTCGATAACGTGGCAGAGGACCTGCGCGGGTATCTGGCGGGCGCGGACGTCAAAGCCAAGTTCTATCTGGATGGCGGCTCACAGCTCACGGTGCAAGGCGAAGGCATGTTCCGCCGCAGCCATGCGGTGGACAGCTTGAACGGGGCATTCAGCGAGGACCGCACCGGGTTTTATGCCGTCGCCGATTACCGGCATCATGCGCATATGAATATCGGCTGCATGTATGACCAATCTGAACGGGCCGGGGACGCGGAGAAGACGGACCGCTCCGTGCGCGCTTTCGCCGGATATGCCATGCTGGAAGAAAGCGCCTTGCTCCGTGTCGCGTACGGTTATTCCATGCCGGAGGACGGGGATGCGATCGGCACCCTCTCTGCGCAATTGCTGTTCACCATGGGTCCGCACAAAGCCCACCAATTCTAGCAACAGGTTCACGAAAGGAAAAACATGAAAACGAAAACGCGAATCGCATTCCTCTTTTCGGTCTTCTCCATCCTGCCCGCCGCGGCCAAGGTGAAAATGGCCGCTTCCATTCCCGATCTGGCTTCCATCGCCGTTTCCATCGGCGGCGATCAGGTGGAGATTTTTTCCATCGCCAAGGCTAACGCCAACCCGCATTTCGTGGAGGTCCTGCCGTCGTACATGATCAAGGTCTCCCGGGTGGCCGTGTTCCTGAAGGCGGGCCTGGCGCTGGATCAATGGGCCGACGGCATCATCGAAGGCTCCCGTAACGATAAGCTGGCCATCGTCGATTGCTCCGCCGGCATCGGCGTGCTGGACAAACCCGAGGGCAAAGTCGATGCGTCTTTGGGCGACGTCCATCCCATGGGCAACCCGCACTATTGGCTCGATCCGCGAAACGGACCCGTCATCGCCGATAACATCGCTGCAGCCCTGGCCAAGGAGGATCCGGCCCACGCGGATCTCTACCGGGCCAATGCCGCCGGGTTCAAAGCGGAAAACGCCATACGTTATGGGGAATGGAAGGCCAAGCTGGCTCCTCTGAGCGGCGCCGCGATAATCACCTACCATTCCTCTTGGGTGTATTTCGCCAAGGCATTCGGCTTGCGCATCGTAGGCATGGTCGAACCCTTTCCGGGCATCCCGCCCACGGCCAAGCATCTGCAAGCACTGGTGGACCGGATCAAAGCGGAAAACGCCGGTATCCTGATCCAGGAACCGTACTTCGCCGGCGATGACCCGAAATTCCTGTCCCGGCAGACCGGAATCCAGGTCCACCGATTCACGCCTTCGTGCGAGGGCATAGCCGCCGGGGACTATTGGAAACACTTCGACGGCATGGTCGCCGCTTTGTCGGCCGGGGGCCGAAAACCATGATGATTTTCGCGTACACGTTCACGCTTTCCGCATTGGCCTTGTGCTTGCTGCTCACCGCGATCCTGAGTTTCTACGGATACCACGTGGTCCGCCGGGGGGTCATTTTCGTGGACCTTTCCCTGGCGCAGGTGGCGGCTTTGGGGGCCAGCATCGGCATTTTCCTGGGTTTCGGAGAAAACCGCCCAGTGGAGAACTTTCTGTTGTCATTGGGGTTCACCTTCCTGGGCGCGTTGCTTTTCTCCTGGTTCCGCAGCCGGGAGAAGCTGCCCATCGAAGCCTTGATCGGCATCACCTACGCGGGGGCGATGGCCTTGTCCCTGATCGTGCTGGAGAAATCCGCCACGGGTTCGGAAGAGCTCAAGGAAATGCTGGTCGGTTCCATCCTTACCGTATCGCCCGAGGTACTGGCGATCGCGGCCGGCCTGTTCACCCTGGTCGGCGCCGTACTTTGGATTGCGCGCAAGCCGCTGTTCCGCATCACGGAAGACGCGGCTGCGGCCAAGTCCCAGGGTTTCAGGCTCTGGCTCTGGGATCTGCTCTTCTACTCCACTTTCGGCGTGATCGTGACCTTTTCCGTGAAGGTGGCCGGGGTGCTGCTGGTTTTCGCTTTCCTCATCGTCCCGTCCATGGCTTCGATCATGGCCGTGCGAGGTACTTGGCGGAGAGTGGCGTTCGGTTGGGGTTTCGGATCTTTGGGCTGTGTCCTGGGTTTGGAGGCTTCCTTGCGGTTGGACTGGTCGGCGGGGCCGACCATGGTGGCCGTGTTCATACTATTGCTCGTTCTGGTGGGAACGGTTTCCGGATTGAGGCGGAGATGAACATGGAAACGCCTATCCGCGCCTTTTTCCGGCGGAGGGAACCCGGTTGAACAGCCCATAGAGGACGGGAAGCACTACCAGGGTCAGCGCCGTGGAGGAGAGGATTCCCCCTATGACCACGGTGGCGAGAGGTCTTTGCACTTCCGCGCCGGTCCCCGTCGCGAGGGCCATGGGAATGAATCCCAGGGACGCGACCAGGGCGGTCATCAGCACCGGACGCAACCGGGTCAGCGAACCTTGCCGGATGGCCTCATCCAATCCCGCGCCCTCCTTCCGCAGTTTGTCGATGAACGTCACCATGACGAGGCCGTTCAATACCGCCACGCCGGATAAGGCGATGAATCCGACTCCGGCGGAAATGGAAAGCGGAATCCCGCGGAAGAACAGCGCCAATACGCCTCCCGTCAGCGCCAGGGGAATGCCGCTGAACACCACCAGGGAATCCTTGATGGAACCCAGTGTCAGGAACAGCAGGAAGAAGATCAGCAGCAACGACAGCGGAACGACGAGTTGCAGCCGTTTGGCCGCGGAAAGCAATTGTTCGAACTGGCCGCCCCACGCCGTCCAATAACCGGCCGGGATTTCCACTTGGCCGCGGATGCGCCCCTCCGCCTCCTCCATGAAAGAGCCGATGTCGCGCCCTCGTACGTTGGCGGTGACGACGACGCGGCGCTTGCCGTTTTCCCGGCTGATCTGGTTGGGGCCCAAGGTGAGCGCGAAGGTGGCGACGTTCCCGAGGGGGATGAAATCCGCATTCCCGTCATCGCTTTCTGTCCCCAGGAGGCTTTTCGCCCCCAGGGGAATGGGCAGTTTCTTCAGCGCTTCCTTGTCGGCCCGCAGGTTTTCCGCCAGGCGGACGAGCAAGGGAAAGCGCCGGTCGCCTTCCTGCACCAGGCCGGCCTCTTTGCCGCCGACGGCGATCGCGACCACTTCCTGGGCGTCGGAAATATTAAGGCCATAACGCGCCAGGGACTCGCGGTCGGGGTCGATGGTGAATACCGGCAGCCCTGTCACCTGCTCCACCTTGACGTCCGAGGCCCCGGGGATTTTTTCCAGTACTTCGGATATCTTTTCCCCGGTTTCCAGCAGCACGTCCATGTCGTCTCCGAACACTTTGACGGCTACATCGCTGCGGACTCCGGCGATCAATTCGTTGAACCGCATCTGGATGGGTTGGGTGAACTCGTAGTTGTTTCCCGGTACCATCAGAAGCGCTGCTTCCAGTTCCCGGACCAGTTGCGCCTTGGTCTTGCCGGGATCGGGCCATTCGGAGCGGGGCTTCAGCATCACGAATCCGTCCGCCACGCTGGGAGGCATCGGATCGGTGGCGATTTCCGCCGTTCCGATTTTGGCATAGGCGTCATTGACTTCCGGAAAGGCCATGATCCTCCGTTCCAGCACCAGCTGCATTTCCACGGATTGATCCATGCCGGTTCCCGGTATCCTCATCGCATGCATGGCGATGTCCCCTTCATCCAGGCTGGGGATGAATTCGCTTCCCATGCGGCTCGTCATCAATCCGCAAACCAGGACGAGCATGGAGGCGAACGCCAGGGTCGCTTCCCGGTTGGCCAGGGCCGCACCGAGGAGAGGCGCGTAGACGGACTTGGCCGCCCGCATGGCGAAATTCTCCTTTTCGGAAATCCTGCCGCTGAAGGTGATGGCGACGATGGCGGGGATGAAGGTCACCGAAAGGATCATGGCCGCCATTAGGGCCAGGATCACCGTATAGGCCATGGGATGGAACATCTTCCCTTCCACTCCGGTGAGGGTAAGGATGGGGATGTAGACGGCGAGGATGATGAAAACGCCGAAGATGCTGGGGCGGGCGACTTCCTTGGTGGCGGCGAAAACCGTAGCGAAACGTTCCTCCCGGTCGGCGATCCTTCCAAGGCGATGCTGCTCTTCCGCCAGCCTCCGGATGCAGTTTTCCACGATGATGACCGCGCCGTCCACGATCAAGCCGAAATCCAAGGCCCCCAGGCTCATCAGGTTGCCGCTGATGCGCCCCTGCACCATCCCGGAAATGGTGAATAGCATGGACAAAGGAATGATACAGGCGGTCACCAGCGCGGCTTTGAAGTTTCCGAGCAACAGGAAAAGCACCACGATAACCAGCACGGCGCCTTCCAGCAGATTCCGCTTCACGGTTTCGATGGTGCGATCGACCAAGGTGGTCCTATCATAGACCGTTCTGGCGATGATGCCTTTGGGAAGCGAGCGGTTGATTTCTTCCATCTTTCCGGCCACCCGTTGCGAAACCACCCGGCTGTTTTCGCCCATCAACATGAACACCGTCCCCAAAACTGTTTCCTTGCCGTTCAGGGTGGCCGCTCCGGTGCGCAACTCCTTTCCGATCAGGACCTCGGCGACGCGATCAAGGTGGATGGGAATGCCTTCATGGTGTCCGATCACGAGTCGGCGGATATCCTCCATGGTCGCGATCTGGCCTGGAACGCGGATCAACTGCTGCTCCCCGTAATGTTCGATATAACCCGCCCCCACGTTAGCGTTGTTGCGCTCAAGCGCCCCCAGGATGTCCTGGAAGGTCAGGCCGTAAGACACGAGCTTGTCCGGGTCGGGTGCGACCTGGTATTGCTTTTCGAAACCTCCGATGGAGTTGACTTCCACCACGCCCGGCAGATTCCGGAGCTGGGGCTTGATGATCCAATCCTGCACGGTCCGGAGTTCGGTGGGGGAGAAGGGCTTGCCTTCGGCGTTAACGGCATCCGCCGCGCCTTCCACCGTGTACATGTAGATTTCGCCCAGGCCCGTCGCGATGGGGCCCAGGGAGGCTTCCATGCCCGGGGGCAGCTTCCCGCGGATTTCCTGCAGCCTTTCGCTCAGGAGCTGGCGGGCGAAAAAGATGTCTGTCCCGTCGTGGAATACCACCGTGACTTGGGAGAGTCCGTAACGGGAAAGTGACCGTGTATGGTCAAGAGAAGGCAACCCTCCCAGGGCGGTCTCGATGGGAAAGGTCACTCGCTGTTCCACCTCCAGGGGGGAGAAACCGGGCGCCTCGGTATTGATCTGGACCTGTACATTGGTGATGTCGGGAACCGCATCGATGGGCAGGCGCTGGTAATTGTAAAGTCCGAAGGCGGCCATGGCCAGGGTCGCGAGCACGACAAGCCAGCGATGGCGGATGGAAAAGGGGAGAATCCGTTCAAGCATGCGTTCTCCCTCCCGGGCGGACGGATCGGGTTTCAATGCTCATGGCTCGCTCCGGCCTTACCGATGTCCGCTTTGATCACGTAACTGTTCCTGGTCGCATACTTCTCGCCGGGTTCCAGGCCGGAAACCACCTCGACCCGGTTCCCATCCCGACGTCCCAACTTCAACGGACGCGCCTCGAACGCATTCCCAATGTTGACGAACACCACATCCCGGTCCCCCAGGGTTTGCAGCGCTTCCGCCTTGACCGCTACCGGTACCCGGAATTCCGCCAAGGTCACCGTGCCTTTGATGAACAGGCCCGGAGGCCATGCTCCGCTCCGGTTCGGGATGGCTGCCCTTGCGGTCATGGTCTGGGTATGCTCGGCCCCGATGGGGGAAAGGTAGGCCAGAGTGGAAACGGCCGGCTGGCTGCCTTCGCCCCCGTCAATGGATACCTTTTGGCCTTTGCGCAAGCGGGGAAAGTCGTGGCGGTACACGCTGAAGTCTGCCCATACCGAATTCAAATCCGTGATGGCGAACAGTTCCTCTTCGGCTCCCACGGTTTCCCCGGCGGTGACGTGCTTGCGGATGACCGTGCCGTCGATTTGGGTGACGACGGAATAGGCTTCCAGGCTTTCGTTGCTTTCCACGATGGCGAGAACCTCGCCCTTCCTGACTTGTTCCCCCAGGTGCTTGCGTACCTCCTTGACCACTCCCGGAAAGCGGGCGAAGATATGCGCCAAACGATCCTCGTTGGGCATGATTTTCCCGTTCAGGGAAAGGAGCGATTTCATCATGGCCGGCCCAGCCGTATCCACCTCGATTCCGGAAGCCCGCGCGGATTCGGGAGCGATCTCCACCCGACCGTCCTTATTGCCGTGCGGTTCATGCTCGTGATCCTTTTCGTGCTCTTTCTCATGCCCAGGCCCATGCTCATGTTCCTCCTCATGTGCATGCGCCTGCGCTTCCATATGCCCGCCACCATGCCCGTCCGCAGGCGCTTCATGCCCGCCTGTCTCGTGGTGATCATGATCTCCGGCGGGCGCGGCTTTTTCCATCCGCATGACGAAAAAGCCGAGCGTGAGGCCGATCGCGATGATGGCGGTCGACAGGACTATCGGTTTGGTGTTCACAATCAATCTTCCTTTCCAGAGCCGATCAGACGATCCAATTCGGCGTATCCCAGTTGGTATTGCAAAAGGCCTTCCAGGTACCGCAACCGGTACCGGAATAAATCCGTTTCCGCGTTCAACACCTCCAGCATGCCGAACCGGCCTTTACGATATCCCGTTTCCAGAACGGTCGCGGCATTGAGCGCATCGGGTATCACTTCCTCCCGGAGGGTCTTGATTTCCTCCCGGGCCAGGCTCAGGTTTTTGTGGATGTCCCCGATGCCGGATTTCAATTCCAGTACCGTTTCGCCGTGTTCGGCTTTGGCCTGGGCCACTTCCTGCCTCGCTTCCTCACGGCTTCCGTTCCGGTTCCGCAAGGCCAGGAAAGGAAGGAAAGGCAAAGGCATGGAAATTCCGCCGACCAAGGCGACGTCCCCGGGTTCCGCCATATGCCGTACGCCGGCGCTGAAGGTCAGGTCCGGTCCGGCCATGCCTTGTTGCTGATCCCGTTTGGCTTCTGCGAGCCTGATGCGCATGGATTGGGAGGCCGCCATCGGTCCCGCTCCGATGTTCCGTTGCAAATCATCCAGGGCAGGAAGCGCGCGCAGTGAATCCAATCCGTCGCGGAGCGGAGGCAGGTCGCCCGGTTCGCCTCTTCCCATCATCAGCCCGAGCGTCCGTTTGGCCGAGGCCAAACGGAGGTTATCCTGCCTCACCTCCATTCCAGCTTCGGAGGCCGCCAAATGGGCTCGGAGTTGATCCGCCATGGACGCGGCGCCTTCCCCGACGCGCCTGGTTACCGCTTCCAGGAGACGTTCCGAAAGAGCCTGCGATTCTACGGCAAGCGAAAGGCGTCGTTGGGCATAAAGTGCCTCCGTGAATTTGCCGAGCGTCAGGGCGCGGATTTTCAGGCGTTTTACTTCCAAATCCCTTTCCGCCAGGCTTTTTTCCGCCGCTGCCACCTGGGCGCGCCGCCCGCGCTTGCCTTGCCATTCCAGAGTCTGACTGATCTGCACGGTCGTTTGGGCGGCGGAGAAACCCTGATGGCTTCCAGATCCGGCCACATCTTCGATGTCCAAAGTGATTTCGGGAATCATTCCCCGGGAGGCTTGCCACAAAGCGCCTTCACGGGCGGCCACCGCTCGGTGATGCGCTTCCAATCCTGGATGGCTTTTGGAAGCCGACCTGAGCGCTTGTTCCAGACTCAGGGAATCCGGTGCTTTACCAACCGGATTTTGGGCCGCATCCTTGCCGGTTTGCGCGAATGGAACGCCGGCCCAAAGCATAGCGCAGGCGATCGTGAGGGATGATTTCATGCCTTACCTCTCCAAACAGGACCAACGGAAACGGCGAAACAAATACGACGAACAAGCACGACGAACAAAAATGGCGCGCAAACACGGCGAGGTTCCGGAAAGTTTTCCGAAAATTGCGAACGGGATAACCCTGGCCGGTTAAGCCGGATTCGATGCCGCGTTCAGCGGGGGGTTAAACGAGAATGCGGACGGAACGGATGAGGAGAAGCGAGAGCGGGGTCGGCCTGAATGGGGGATTGTGCAGGAATATCGACGAGCTGCGGGCGTATTGCGCCTCGCGTTCCGACACCGGGCTTTTCATCAGTTGCAAGACCGTATGCGAGCCTGAATTCTGCTTTTGCAGCTGCGACCTGTTAGAATCGGAAAAAATGGCGATGTCGGAGCAATCGCCGCAATGATCACCGGCTTCCGAGGAGATCGAGGATGCGGCAATGGGAAGCGCAACCGCTTGGCCGCAGCGATTCTCGAAGGCGCTCTCCACTTCGATGTGGCCATCCTGGCCTACGCAAAGGACGAGGTTGGGGATGGCTTGGATATGGGCAAGGGAAAACAGGCAAAGCCATGCGATGATCAGGGACTTGATACTGTACGCCAAGGTTTTCATTTTGCCCGCAATCCTGGTCATAGGATACTTTATTCAGGTTCCCGCGACAAGGCCGCGGGGCGATGAGGGAAACTGAGGCAACAGAACCAGAGACTACCGTTAGGGCGTACAGGCGGAAAAACCGCTATAGCCGCACTTCACCAGGCTCGAGGTCACTAACGTTGAGTCCTTGCCCGGGGCGAGCAGCACGGTCTTGGAAACCTGATACCCGCGCAGGGTTCCCGCGACCGTGTCGATGGCATCCATCAACACGGTGTGCGAAATGCCTGGGGCGAAGTATTTGTAGGTCAGGTACACGTCGAAAGACTTGGTTCCGATCCACTGTTTCGTCCAGGCCGTTCCCGTCGTGGAGGTCGTGACCGCTCCCATGCCGCCGACGGCGACCACGGCTGAGGAGTTGGTGGTCCAGCCGATGCCGTAAAGATTCTCGGTCGTGCCCGAGGTCCGAGGAGTCCATGAGGTTCCGTCCGAGGTGGTCAGCAGTACTCCACCGTCGCCGACCACGTATCCGGACGTGCTGCTTGTGAAAAACACTCCGTTAAGATTGGCCGTGGTGCCGCTGCTCAGGGCCGCCCAGTTGGCTCCGCTGTTGGTGGTTTTGAGGATGGTGCCGTTGTCTCCCACGGCGAAGCCCGTGGCCGCTGCCGGGAAGAATACGGCGTTCAGGTTTTGGACCGTTCCGCTGGTCTGGGCCGACCAGTTTGTTCCGCCGTTGGTGCTGCGTAGGATGGTCCCGGTATTGCCGACCGCGTTGCCGTTGTTCGTGGTGGTGAAGTAGACCGAATTCAGATTCTGGGTAGTGCCGCTGGTCTGGGCCGTGAAGGACGTGCCATTCGCGGATTTGCGGATAGTGCCGGCGTCTCCGACAATCCAGCCATTGCTGGTTCCCGTCCAATAAGTGCCGTTCAGGTTTTGGGTGGTGCCGCTGGTAATCGCGCTCCACGAGGTTCCATTGGTGGTCTTCACCACGGTTCCGCCCGCGCCTGCCGCGAATCCCGTATTGGTGGAGGGAAAGTCGACGCAGCGCAGGTTCTGCGTGGTGCCGCTGGCGGCGGACACCCAGTTCGCACCGCTGTTGGTGGTGCGGATGATGTTGCCCGAATCCCCCACGGCGCACCCCGTATTGGAATTGCCGAAGCTCACATACCGGTAAGCGGGTCCCACCATCATGGAATCGCGGGTGGTCCCGTCCACGCGGATGCGCACGTACTTGACGGTATTGGTGATGGAGGCCGGGGCGTTGGAGACCAGTCGCGCCCGGAGGATGGAGAAGAGGGGATTGATAGCTTTGCTCACGAACGCGGTGTCGCCGGGATTGACGGTGAAAGTGATGGAATCCAGATGCACAGTGTCTCGGCGCGAGGGATTTAAGGACGTGTCGATGGTAAGGATTTTGGCCGTCCAGGTCCGCAAGGAGGCCAGCGCATAGATTCTGGCGGCGACGGCGATGTTGGCGGTATCCGAACGCCCGGTGATCCCGTAGTTGTAGGTTGCGGTGGTTGCACCCGCCGCGCTCAGAACCACGATGAGGGAATCGACGCTGAAAATCGTATCGGCCGAAGCCGTCTTTAGCAGCGCATTGTGGTTCGGCTGGAGCCGCAATTCCAGATTGAGGTATCCAGGCTGGTCCGGATCGACATACTTGGTCTCGAACATGCAGGATGCCAGGGACAGGAAAAGGACGAAAACCGCCCTGTTCCAATTCCGTACCCATCCTGGACGCGACTCGATCATGCTGTTCGGGATACTCATCATCGGAAGTGTACCCCTTCTCCTTGTCCCTGTTCATTCAATTATCGGATCCGCCGGGTGTTATACGTAATCGCATTGGCCGGGAAGCGCGGAATGGTTTGTGGATTTTGAAGGGAAATACGTGGGTGAGAGCACTCTCCCCGATAGACGTGAGTGAACCTTAGGACAGAGGGTACGGTGTAAGGGATTTCCCTATGCAATGATTGGAAATGATTAAATATGTTGAAAGGATAGTCGTTAAAACGTATTTTATTTCATAGCCGCCATGGAACGCAGAAGCTTTTTAAAAATCCTTCCCTTTATCCCCACGGCGGCAAAAGCCATGAATCTGAATCAATTACATACCCGGACGAGCGAGTTGAAGCCCGGCGCGAAGATGCCGGTGCTGTTCCTGGGGCATGGATCGCCCATGAACGCCATTGAGGACAATGCCTTCAGCGCCAGCTGGGCCAAGCTGGCGAAGGAGA
>JBDSIO010000147.1:0-5539 GCA_039917895.1 Fibrobacteria bacterium
GACAAGTTCCCCTGCCTGGGCCTCGCCTACCGCGCCGGCAACCTGGGCGGCACGGCTCCCGCCATCCTGAACGCGGCAAACGAAGCCGCCGTGGCGCGCTTTCTGGAACAATCCATCGCCTTCAGCGACATCCCCCGCGTCATCGCCGCGGTGCTGGATGAAGCCGAAATCAAACAAAAGCCGACTCTCGACGACGTGATCGCGGCGGACGCCTGGGCGCGCAAGGCAGCGCTCCGCATCCTCGCGGAGTGGGACGGCGCCGTATCCGAAGCCGCATCCGCAACTTTATCGAACGGAGCGTCCGCAGGGCTCACCGCGGCCGCTGACGCCGCCAAGGAAAAGACGGGTAAACGGTAGGGGCATTCCCGCCGGAAAGGTTCTCCCATGCATCTCACTGGTTATTGGTCCCTGATTTATCAAATCCCCGTCGGCCTCATCGGCCTGAGCCTGATGGTGTTCATCCATGAACTCGGCCATTTCGCGGTCGCAAAGTGGGTGGGCGTCAAGGTCCACACTTTTTCCATCGGCTTCGGCAAGAAGCTGATCAAATTCCGCCGCGGCGACACTGAGTATGCGCTTTCCGCCATCCCCTTCGGGGGCTATGTCGCCATGAGCGGCGAGAATCCCGAGGACGGAGGCTACGGCAATTCCGATGAGTTCCGCGGCAAGTCCATCCCCGCCCGCCTGGGCATCGCCATCGCCGGCCCGCTTGCCAACCTCATCTTCGCCTTCATCATCCTTTTCGGCCTTTATCTCTCCGGCGTGCAGGAAGCCAAGACCAACATGGTGGTGGGCGAAGTGGAAGAGAGCTCCGCGGGCGCGCGCGCCGGCGTCCTTCCCGGCGACGAACTGCTGCAACTGAACGGCAAACCCGTGCACGACTGGGAACGCTTCATGCAGGACGTGGCCATGGAAGGCGGCCATGGAGTCCCTCTCGTGGTCCGCCGCGCGGGCAAGGACACGACCCTGAGCCTCAACGCGGAGATCAACGCCAAGTTCGGCATCGCCTTCTCCGGCATCAACGGGGAATTCGAGGTCATGATCGACAAGGTCCATCCGGGCCGCCCCGCCGAAGCCGCGGGCTTCAAGGCCCAGGATAAGATCCTCACCGTGGACGGCATCCGCATTCCCTCTGCCATGGCCCTGATCGACATGGTCAACGGCTCCAAGGGCCAGCCAATCACCATCGCCGTGCTCCGCGACGGGGTCAAAAAGGAAATCCAGGTCTCGCCCGTGATGGACAATGACGTGAAGCGCTATGTCATCGGCATCCAGCCCGGCGTCCTCATGCCCACCGTCCTGGTGAAACGCACAGCCTCGGAAGCCTTCGGGAAAAGCGTCTCCAAGAACATCGAAAACGGCACCATGGTCTTCCGCACCATGGCCGGCATCGTCACCGGCAAGATAAAGATGAAGGCCCTCTCCGGCCCTATCGGCATCGTGCAGATGATCGCGGGGAGCTTGCGCCAGAGCCTGCAGAAGTTCCTGGAGTTCATGGCCCTTCTTAACACCAACCTGGCCGTGCTGAACATCCTCCCCCTCGCCATCACCGACGGTGGTGTCATTATGTTCCTGCTCCTGGAGGCCATAAGGAAGAAACCTCTAAGCCTGAACACGCAGTTGCTCATCAACAAGGTCGGATTCAGTTTCTTTTTGCTGCTGTTCTTGTTCGTTACCTTCCAGGACATCATTCGGATTCCCTGGTTTCTGAATTAGTCTGAAGAGGGCTGGTCGCGGGTGCGGGGGTCCGCGGCATTTGTAGTGGTCGACCGGGTGGCTCACATCCCTTGATGGGATGTTCGCGGGCTCACTTCACCCAATGGCTACCTGATACTTCGAGTAAACCGGCTTTTCCTTGGGCCGGTTCTTCGTTTCTTCTGCACTCACTCGCGCATTGTCCGGTCCCGCAAGTTCGTTCTCATTAAGAGCGCTCGTTCGCGCACCCAAGGAAACGCCCCGCCAAAGGGTTACGCTCCAATGCCCGCGGACCCCCGCGCCCAGCCCGCATCGGCGATGTCAGACCCAAAGATCCTTGCATGGCCGGAAGGGGACTGGGGACTAAGAGGGACTAAGAGGCACCAAGACAAATACTTCCCCCCCTTTGTTGCTCGCAGTTCGTGACAAGGCAACGGTCCCCCTGGCGGGCCGCGAAGCATGCCACCCCGGCGAGGGGAATGCGGAGCCGAAGGGGTTTGTGTCTGCTCGGTCGGTCGTCGGAATGGGGTTGAAAGAGTTGCTGGCGAAAGGGTTCCGGCTGAATGGCCGGGACTGTGGGGTGTTGAACTGACGGCCCGGGCGCCCGGAGGGGGGTCCGGCGTATTTGGCGGAGTCGGATGAGCAGGGATTTCGGCGGAGCGCGAACTCGCGTTCTTCCTAAAGCACCATTCAGCAGACCAGGTAATACGCGAGTTAGCGCACCGACCACACCGCAGAGCCCCGCCGAAATCCCATCGACCCACCGTTTTTGAAGCGATTCCGACAGAGCCGCAAACAGACCACAGTTGTAGGGGTCGACTGGGTGGCTCACAACCCTTGATGGGTTGTTCGCGGGCTGTGAGCCGGGATCGAGCAGCCCAGTGGGCTGCGAGACGGGAGCGAGGCCCCTGCCGAGCGGTTACTGCCGCGCAGAACGAGCGCTCGCGAGCGGTGTCGGCTACTTGGATCACGCCCGGACCCCCCTCCGGGCGCCCGGGCCGGCCTGCGCCCCACCCCACCGGAAAAGGGAATAACTAAATTGAATGGCCTATGAAGATTCTGATTATTGGTAATGGCGGCCGCGAACATGCAATCGGCCGCAAACTGGCAGCCTCCCCGAAAAAACCCACCCTCATATTCGCCCCCGGCAACCCCGGGATGGAAGAATTGGGGTCCTGTTTCTCCGTCGCCGCGGATGACTTCCGGGGTCTCTTGACCCTGGCCCAGGTCCAAAAGGTGGACCTGACCCTCGTAGGTCCCGAGCAGCCACTGGTGGGCGGTCTTGTCGATTTGTTCGAGGCCAACGCCCTGCGGGTATTCGGTCCCGACCGTGCGGCCGCCGCGCTTGAGGGCAGCAAGGCCTTCGCCAAGGATTTCATGGGTCGCCACCATATCCCCACCGCCGGTTACCGCACCTTTCAAGCCCTGGAGCCAGCCAAAGCATATCTCCGCGAGGTCGGCGCGCCCATCGTTATCAAGGCCAGCGGTCTGGCGGGAGGCAAGGGCGCGGTCGTCTGCATGACCATGCCAGAAGCGGAAAGCGCGCTCCAGTCCATGCTTGGTCCCAAGGCCATGTTCGGCCTGGCGGGTTCGGAAGTGGTGATGGAAGAGTTCATGGAAGGCGAAGAGGCCTCGGTGTTCGCCTTGACCGACGGGGAATCCTTCGTCGTGCTGCCCACGGCCCAGGATCACAAGCGCATCGGCGACGGGGATACGGGCCCCAACACCGGAGGCATGGGGGCTTATTCGCCCGCACCCTTGATGACCCCGGAATTGCTCGAGGAAACCTGCCGCACCATCATCGCGCCGACCCTGGCCGGAATGCGCATGGAAGGCACGCCATATAAAGGAATCCTCTTTGTAGGCCTGATGGCCACCTCCAAAGGGCCTAAGGTGGTCGAATACAATTGCCGATTCGGGGATCCGGAAACCCAGGTCATCCTACCCATCCTCCAGGAGGATTTCCTGGATTTGATCCTGGCCTCCCTGGATGGAAGCTTGGGGAAGATGAAGGTTTCGCCGCCCAAGGATTGGGCCGCGGTCGTGGTCATGGCATCCAAGGGATACCCCGCTTCGTACGAGACCGGTATGCCGATTTCCGGAATCGATGAGGTGGAGTCGGTTCCGCATGCCCATGCCATCCACGCCGGCACCAAGCGGTTGCAAGGGAAGCTCGTGACCGCCGGGGGCCGGGTGCTCGGGCTGGTCGGTCAAGGCCATACCTTGAATGACGCCATCAAAGCCGCCTATGGCGGGGTCTCACGGGTCGAATTCCCAGGCGCGCAATTTCGCACCGATATCGCTAAAAAAGGACTCGCCAGATTGGTAACTTAAGCGGGATGCACCTTCCCTCCTTTCCTTTCCCCTTCCGGACCCTGCCGGTCCTGATCAGTATGGCCGTGACGTGCGGGTGGGCCGCGGCCACGCCTAAGATTTATAAACCGCCGGCAACCGTTAACTCGCCCGCCGGTTCGGCTGCCTCGGCGACGGTTCCCACCGCGACTGTGCACACGGCGGCTAGCCCCGCTCCGGCTCCTTCGGCCACTCCGGTTCCCGTCGATACCGGGCCTAAACCGCTTCGGAATTTGGGTCAAAAGGCCCTGAAAGTGCCGGAAAAGCTATTGTTTAACGTGATCTGGGGGGGATGGAGCTTCCGCTGGGTCACCGCCGGGCAGGCTACCCTGGAACTGCTTGCCACCCCCAAGCCCAATGAATGGAAAATCCAGTCCCTGGCCTGGTGCAACGGTTTTTTCCAAACCTTCTATCCCGTCAAGGACACCGTGGTCTCGATCATCGATTCCCGCGGCGTCTACCCCTTGCGGTTTGACAAGCATCTCCACGAAGGTTCATACCACGCGCATATCTCCGCCCGGTACGATCAATCGGCGCACACCCTTTTTACCCAGGACACCACTCTGGCTATCGAACCCTTCACCCATGACGTACTTTCCGCGTTCTATTTCATCCGCACCCAGGAAATCAAAGTGGGAGATACCCTCGATTTGGCGGCCGTTTCCGGCAAAAAGAAGTACAACCTGAAAGTCCTATGCCATGGCAGGGAGACCGTGGAGGTGCCCGCCGGGAAGTACAATACCCTGGTGGTCGAGCCCGTCCTCAAGGGAGACGGGCTGTTCCAGGCCAAGGGAAAGCTGACCATCTGGGTTACCGATGACGAGTCCCACACACCCGTGAAGATGCAGAGCAAGATTCCCGTCGGCTCCATCAAGGCCGAGCTGGTCTCCAAGACCTGATCCATCAGACGCTGAGGATCCGGGTTTTCGGGATGAAATCGATCCTTATCCCCGGGAAATCTGATTATATTCTTGAAACCAATTATCTACGATTGCTTCGATTGCTTCGATTCTTCCAACCAAGGAGACCCACGTGATGACCGAGCACCTGGACGATATGCAAGACGACAAGTACCCCGACGCCGGCACCGCGCCTTCCAACAGCATCCAGGACGATGAATTGGACGGCGGTAAAGCGGAAGCGGCGCCCGCCGCCGGCAGCGACAAAGACGAGGATGACCTGTGGGACCTGGATGATGATGCCCAGGAGACCCCGGCGGCTTCCGGCGACTCGATTCCGGAGACCACCGCAGCCGCCGCATCCGGCAAAAAAGCTGCCGCCAAGAAGTCCCCTCCCAAGGCGAAGGCCAAGCCCGCCGCCAAAGCTCCGGCCAAGGCCAAGCCCATAGCCAAGAAACCGGCCGCCAAGGGCGGGTCAGCGAAGGCCAAGTCCGCCAAGGGCGGAGCCGCCAAGGGTTCGGCCAAAAAGGCCGCTCCCAAAGCCAAGGTGGCGCCCGCCAAGAAGAAAGCCGCGCCCGCCAAGGCCAAGTCAG
>JBDSIO010000148.1:0-17345 GCA_039917895.1 Fibrobacteria bacterium
AGGCCCCATTTCACGATTTCGAATCCCGCCCCTTTGCGGATCTCGAAGCGGTCGATGTAGCGCACCGCCAGGAATTCGCCTTCCCACGATACCTGCAAAGCCTTGTCGGTGATGCCGGAAACCGGCCGCAATGTCTTCTTGCGGATATCCACAAGGAAAACCTGATTGTCGGCGCATTGCAGGATGCCTTGTTGCGCGCGTTCCGGGGACGCGCTCCAGGCGCAGCCTTCGGGTTCCATAGGCTCTTCCCACCAGGAGATGCCGGCCTTGAAAACCCGCAGGCTGCCGGCGCCCACGAGCATGAAGCCTCCCTTTTCACCGGGTAACAAGGCGCCTACCTCCACGCGCGCTCCGGCCGGCGCTTCGAAAGCCTTCCCGCTTCGCAAGGGCATCAATGCGACTTTGCGCGACGTCTGGTCCAGGACCAGGACTTGGTCCGCATCGGCATCGAGCACCTCTTCATGACCGCTGAGACGGATGTCCAACGGATGGAAGTCCCCGTTCTCGTCCTGGTAGCCCATCTCCTTGGCACGTTCCCATTGGCCGTCCGGAGGTCCGCGGAATTCCAAGGTATATACGGTACGTTTGCCAAAGCGGCCCGGGAAAGCGCGCGCAGGTCCGGTTTTGGCCCCGATGTCGATGGCCAGGGGCTGGATGGATGACGGGCTCAGGGTCGAAAGGCGCTTGTATAGCCATAATTTTTCCGCGAGCTGCAAACCTTTGCCCGCCAGCGCCAAGCGATAGGCAGCCAGTGCCGAGTCGCGTTCGCCGTCCTGATCGAAAATACGCCCAGATAGGTACTGCGCCTGCGTCCGCACCTCCTCGTTGCGGGTTTCACCGAGGAGGGCTTTCAGGCGCAACCGGGCCGAAGGGCCGTCGCCTTCGATGCGGTACAAATGGCGCGCAGCTTCGATGACCTGGCGTTCGCCGTTGTATTTGAGATCGCGATCCTGGGCTTGCGCCCAGGAGAAGGAAAAAGTCAAAATGAAAAATGAAAAATGAAAAATGGCGAGCCGATACGCTTTGCGCACCAGGACAATGGCGCCTACGCGGACTCTTCTCTTCAAATTTTCATTTTTCATTTTTCATTTTTCATTTTGAATTCTATCCGGCCACGCCAGGCGGATCAAACTTATACCCAACCCCCCGCACGCTTTTGATCACCAACGGGTTTTCGGTATCGGCCTCGATCTTCTGGCGCAACTTCACGATCTGGTTGTCCACCGTGCGCGTGGTTGGCATGTTCTCTATGGAGTAGCCCCAGATCGCCTGTAACAGGTCCTCGCGCGTGACGACTTCGCCGCGCCTGGTGGAAAGGTATTTCAGGATCTGGAACTCCTTGGCCGACAGATCTATGGGCCGCCCGCTTTTGGAAGCTTCGTATTTGCGGAAGTCGATGCGTACGTCGTCGAATGCGAGGACGTCCGACGCCGCCTGCGCCGGAGCGGCGTCGTGGTTGACGCGGCGGAGCATGCTTTTGATCCGCGCCATCAGCTCGAAAACGCTGAAGGGCTTGGTCACGTAATCGTCCGCTCCGATTTCCAGGCCCTGGATTTTGTTGATCTCCTCGTTCTTGGCCGTGAGCATCATGATGAATGTCTGCGGCAGGGACTTGCGGATGAATCTGCACACGTCGTATCCGCTTGCCTTTGGCAGCATCAGGTCAAGGATCACCAGGTGGGGCAGGAACCGTCGCGCCTTATCCATGGCCTCCTCCCCATCCACGGCCACCTCGATCTGGTATCCCTCGATCTCAAGCAGATCCACCAGCCCAAGGCGGATGGCTTCTTCGTCCTCGACAATCAGGATTTTATGCATGTTTGCCCTTCGGGAAGGAGATCGCCATCTCGGTGCCTTCGTCCAGCCTGCTGTTGACCTTGATCTGCGCGCGGTGGGCGTCGAGAATCTGTTTTACGATCGCCAGTCCCAGGCCGCTCCCTTTGGTCTTCCGGGTCATTTCGTCTCCGGCCCGGTAGAATTTGTCGAAGATGTGCTTGAGGTCGGCGCTGGAAATGCCGATGCCCTGATCCTTAACGCGCAACACCGTCTTGTCGGCGGCGTTCTCGAGCTGGACGGTGACGGTAGTTCCCGTTTTCGAATACTTGAGGGAATTCTCCAGCAGGTTCTGGACTACAGAGCGGATCGAGTCGTGGTCGCCGAGCAGGGTCGCTCCGGCATCCAGGTGCAGGGTCAATTTGATCCCGGCCTTGTCGAAAGCCCCCGACATCAGGCCCGCCACTTCCTGGACGGCCTCGGCCAGATCCAATTCGGTGAAATTGAGCTGCGAACGCTTTTCCTCCAGCTTGGTGAAATTAAGGATCCCTTCAATCATGCCGTACAGGCGCATGGCCTCCACGCCAATCAGGGTGGCATAGCGCTTGCGCTTGTCCTCCTGGGTCTGCTTGCCGCTTTCCAGGATCTCCGCGAACATGCGTATGGCCGTCAGGGGCGTCTTCAGCTCATGTGAAACCGCGGAGAGGAAGTTGGACTTCATGCGCACCATCTTGCGTTCGTTCTTCAGCCCCTGCAACGCCGAGAAGGAACCAAGGAGCAGCATGGCCAAGGAAAAGCCGACGAGCGTGTAAAGCAGGACGAGTTTACGCCGGCCGAGGGCGATGACGTCGCTATCTTTCATTTTGAAGATCACCAGCTTCCACGCCGGGAAATCCCCGCCTAGGGGCCTTTCCATGGCAACCTTGCGATCCGCCAGGGAATCCGTAGTCAATACGAGTTCATCCTTTTGGCCGAGAAGTGCGAAATCCATGGTCTTCCAGGTGCTTTTCTTGGATTGCAGGATCTCGCCCTCGACCGCCTCATTGAAGACTGATTCGTTGAGCCGGGCGATGATGCGGGTTTCCTTGTCCAGCCAGGGATATCCGATGATGAGGTACGGGATGCCGTCCATGTAATTGATCTGGATCGGGTTCTGCATGTCCAAGGCCTGCGACCGGATCAGGTATTCCGGACTCGCTTTCCATTCCTGGGAAACGAAGTCGGCGTTGACCAGGAAGATTTCGGATTTCTGGTGGATGGACCAGAAATAATCGCGGATCTCCCGGGGCAGGTTTTCCAGCGAAGTAAGGAGATTCACGGTTTCCGCGAGGTAGAATTTCACCTGATGGTAGCTGGAGAAGCCGTTGCCGCGCAGCAATGCCTGGATGAGTTCTCGGCCCCGTCCCACGGCTTCTTCGGTGAGGTTTAGGGCCATGAGGCATTTGATTTCGACCAGCCAGAGCCCGTACCGGTATTGCGAACCGGCGCGCGTCGAGAATAGGCTGTCGGACGCATGGCTGAATACCCGGATCATGCGGATAGCGTGAAGGTACCGTCCACCGCGGTACTCGGCCTGGATGGCGCCGATGGCTTCCTGAGCCCGGATCGGGAGATCGAGGGATTCGCTATCCGGATCCCTAGCGTCTTCGGGAGCCCTGGATGCCGACATTCCGGACGAAATCGCGCCGGCGGCCGCCAAGGACGCATCCGATGCCTGCGGCATGGAAAAGCTGTCCCCGTAGATCAAGCGGCGGGGAAAAACCATCTCCTCGCGCCGGAAGATGGCCAGGGACTGGACGAGCGAGTTTTCCAGCAGATCAGTGGCCAGGAAAAGATAGTTGTCGGGCGCCGAAGAGGAGCTGGAGCGTTGGAGCTGTTCCTGCAACCGCGCCAGATGCTCGGCCTTGGTTTTTTCCAGCACGCCCTGGACCGCGTCGAGGAATTCCTCATTGCGATTCTCCAGCGATTTTTCGATGAGGATGCGTTCGTCCTTGACCGTGCGGAAGCTCAGATAAGCCAGAATCAGACCCGGAACCAGGATGCTGAGCAGGAAAATCTGGTAGAGATGCTTGGAGAAGTTCACGGGGCGGCCGCAAGAAGAGAGATTTCAAATTTCGAAGTGCAAAGTGCAAAACTCGAATATGAAGGAATCTGCGGCGCCGATTTTCCGTCGTGGGGATGGGAATTTTCCTCTCCCGCACTTTGAACTTTGCACTTTGAACTTTGCACTTTGACTTCTAACCCATCGACTGCGTCAGAATAAAACCGCTTCCACCGCCAGTAAAAGGTGTTCGCCCATTTGCCGGTAAATCAGGTTCCGGGCGAATGGAAAGTCGTAGACCTCCAGGCATAGGAGGACCATGGTGAACACAATGAACGTGACGAAAAACCCGATGACGTAGTAGAGCAGGAAAAAAATAACGCGACGGGGTTCACGGGTCCGCTTGTCTATGGCGACCGCGTAAAGGAAATTGAGCAGGAAGGTCGTCATAGTCGAACCGCCCGCCGTGGCGCCGGAACGGCGGCCAGAAGGCGGAATCCCAAAAACTATAAAATACGAGGGAATGGGAGAAGCGGGTACAGTTGAACTACATCACCGCCGACTGAATCACCACCGTATAATCGCCCCTGTTGATGATTCCGGGGAAAAGGTCGCGGATCAGGACGGTGGCTGTCTTGTCTCCGACGTTGACCACGATGCCATTTCCCAGGACCTTGTCGGTCATGCGGCCGTCATTGCGGTTGAAGAACAGGACCATGTCTCCGGTTCGGTAGCCTTTTGCGCTCCCGCGGTCCACAATGGCGTAGGAATAAGGCTGCGGGAACTGCTGTTGCGCGGTCACCCACACCACCTGGGCCGCCAGCTTGTTGTCCGTGGCCGGACTGTAGGCCGTGGCCGCCACTTCAGCAGGCGGCGTCAAGGGGCAGGCGCGGGAGCCGCGTGAGATGGTTCCGAAGCATTTGACCAGGCGTGCCACCGAGGATTTGGGGCCTACGCGTAGGACTTCCACGATGCCGTTGGTCTCGACCAGGCGTCCTAGGCCCCGGCCGGCCGCGTAACTGCGGTAGGTTTCGCCCACTTCATAGGTGCGGTAGAGGTCGCCTGCCTTGACTCCGGCATTCTGGCCTGTCGAGAGGATGACTTCGTCGAAGAGCTGCAGGATCTCGGATTCGTTCGAAGCGCTGTAATGGAGCCGGCATTCATGGGGGAAGAATCCTTCATTTCCGGCCTCGGTGATGAACGGCGTGGTGAGTACGATGGCCTGGGAAAGATAATGCCGCACCGGTCCCTGGGCGGCTTTCGTGGGAGCCGGATCCACCGGTGCGATCTCCTGGATGGTGGAAGGCATGAGCGGCCCGACTTTTTTCAGATAGGATTGCGTCCGCCGTTCCTCGCCTTTTTTCCAATCGTTACGGGCCTTCGACGGCGCGGATTCCGCCGGCTTCGGTACACTCTCATAGTTGTATTCGTGGGGACCCTTGAGCGATTGCATTCCCCCCGGATCGGCCGATTGCGGCGTCAACCGCCAGATGCTGATCCAGTGGAATGGATCCTTCATATGCGGCTTGCTGATCTCGTACAGGTTTTCGGAAACCTTTCCAATGGAATTGTCCTCGCAGCGGACCGGACCGGCAGCCCCGAAAAAGAGTCCGGCGGAGACGGGCAGGGATAAAAGGGTGAGTTGCAGACGCATAGGCTTGACCAACCTCGTTTCAGGTTTTGGGGGCGGTTTGGCCCTTCCATATCATGGGCTATTTCCCCCTCTTGAGGCAAGGACTTTCGAAGCTAGCGGAACTTGGGCGGATTGAGCGGGATTTCCGGGTCCCCAAGCTCCCGCTTAAGGGAATACCTGAGGGTTCCATCCTCCAGATACTTGAGGATTTTTTTGCCGGGTTCGCGGACCGTTCATGGGCCGGGTCCGCGGGGGTTGATTTCGGCGGCTAATAAGGAGGGTTCGCGGGCAGGGTAACTCCTTGGAAAAATACGGCGTTAGCCCCTCCACCCCGTACGATCTGGTTACGTCCCAAAATAAGGAGGTTCAGATGTACAGCCTGAACAATTCCAATCAACAACCCTATCACACCACCGGTCAGGTGGCGAAGGCGCTCCGCGTCTCCGTCTCAACCTTGAAGCGCTGGCTGGATGAAAATCCCAGCCTCGCACGATTCAGGACGAACGCCAGCGGATGGCGCTTGTTCTCTTCCGGTGAGATAGAACAGATCCGCGAGCACCAGCGACGGCGCAAAAAGGAGGGGAAGACCTTCAAACCGGATACGTTGAGGCCGGTTAACGATGAGTAAGTCCGTCACTTCTCTCGTAACTCTAGGACTCCTGGCCCACTCGGTCATGGCTGCACAGATGCGTTCCCGCGCCGAAGGCGTTCCGGGCGTGCTGGCCAGCAATACCGTAGGGATAGGCGACATCTGGATTACGGCGGGGATGAGTTCTTACTTCCGCATCCGCCCGGTGGCCAACGATGTGTTGTCCAAAGCGGTCGATTCGGTCTATCGCGACGATTTCCGCCAGCTGTACGGCTCGGGAAACAAGTTGCAGAGAGACCTTCTGTTGGTACCGGACGTGGGGGCCGCCATCGGGCTCGCGAATTTCCTGCACCTGGAGGTGGAAGGCGTTCCCTGGGACGGGGAAAAGCTGGGAGCCACCACCGCGCGGGTTAAGTTCACCATGCCCGGGAACGACAACTTGCGCGTGTTCGGGCTCGGCATGAGCCTGAACGCGACCCTGTCGACGGAAGAGGATATCTACTCGCGCGGCGAGACCACGCCCGGATTCGATCCGTTGCTGTACTTCAGCGTGATGGCCGACGTGGATTGGATTAAGATCCAGCCTTCGCTCCCCGTGAAGGTGTACCTGAATTATTCGGGCCTGGACGACTACCGCCTGGCCCATGCGTATACGCAGCATCAGCTCCGCTTCGCGGCGGAATACAAGGGGTACCGGAAGGGATACTACCTACGCGGTTCGGCCATGCTGTACAAGCCTCTGGCCACGAATTTCAATCCGAAACCATCAGGGGAATACCTGCCTGCGCTGTTCGAACTGGGCTTTGGCTACCGCGCCGTGATCGGAGACCGGATAACCTTCACCGCGGATTTGAGCCTGGATCCGGTGAACCCCATCTCCTTCTACAGCAAGGTGGCGAGCAAGCCGCCAAAGATCCAGGTGGGATTCGCCGCCCCGCTCGTCTACAACGAAACCCGGGCCGAGGCCATCCGCGCGTTGATCTTCAATGAGGAACAGCGCAAGCGGATGCGAATGCAGGCGATGCGGAATCCCGCGCCCAAGGCGACAGCTAAGGATTCCACCAACGGGCCTCAGGGGTTGCAATTGGATGACATCAGTCTGGAGGACGGAAAGGCCGCGAAGGGCAAGGACGTGCTGAAAGGCGTTTTGGACGACAACGATGGCGAAGTGAGGGAAAAGCGCAAGCTCATCCGTTCGGAATTGAAGCAAATCGAGGACCTTTTGCAATGAAAAACTCGCGAAACAAAGGGCAAGAGGTGATAGAGGCGGTGGAGCATTCAATCGCTATTTCGTCTGGAGTCCGGGGTCCGGGATCCGGGGCAAAGAGTCGCGCTGAGCGTGCTTGGCGCGAGCTCTCGCATTCCCAACCCCGGATGCTCATTGCTTTCTTAGTCGTCACCTGCTTCGGCCTCTCCCAGTCCCAGACCCTGCGTTCGCGCCAGGACGGGCTTAGCGCCTCCGCGTCCTCGTCGACGGCAGGCGAGGGCAACCTGCATCTGACCCTGTTCGGCAGGAGTTTCCTGTGGGATAACGCCGCTGCGCAGAAGATTCCTCCGATGCTGCCGCACGTGGAGTTGAACTACGGGCTTACGGATTACCTGGATCTGTCCGCGGGTCTGAACGCGCTCTCGTATTCGCAGCAGCCAGGGTATCTATACGGCCGGGCCAAGATAACGACCCCGGACAACAAGTCCCTGCGTTTCCTGGGCATGGCCCAGACCGTGGAGATGAAGCGGGTGTTGATGGATTTCTTCCCTTCCAACGGTTTCCGCGCCAAGTCCGAGGGCTTTGGACCGGAAGGCTTCATCCTCGGAAATAACTCGACTGTGACCACGTGGAAGTTCACGACTTCGGCGGATCTCGAACTGATCCGCCTTTCCTCGTGGCTGCCGTTCAAGCTGTACGCCAACGTCGGCTGGGAAGCGGAGTTCGACTCCTATGTCAACCAGGACAACGCCGCGCGGGTGAAGGATGCTCGTGGGAAGCTCAAGATCGCGGAACAGGATTTCAGCCTGATTCCCATCTCGTTGGGCCTGGAGTTGAAAACCTATAACACGGACTTCTTCACGGAATTGGAGGCGCAGCCGTTCGCGGCCCAGATTGCGGGGAAGATCCGTTCGGATCTGCGCGGAGACAACGGGGACTATACCCGGTTCCGCATCGTCGACAAGGTTTTCGACGTGCATTACCTGGAAACGCCCATTTATATGAATTCCGGCGCCAAGCTCAAATACAAGAACGGCCTGGAGTTGCAGGGCGGACTTTCCTGGCTGTTGAGCTCTGATCGGGGGCCGGAGTTGGGGCCTTGCAACGACATGGACAACAAGTGCAGACCGGGAGCGACGGACGGTTATTCCCCGTTCTTCCCCCAATGGAAAGTGTTCTGGCTGGTGCGGTACCCGTTCTGGTTCCGGCAGCCATCGAGCGAGCTGTACCGGTCTTTCCTGCTGCGGCGCTACCAGGATAAGCGCAAGCGGGTCGATTTGGAATCCACGCTGGACAAGCCGGCGGTGGACGCGGAGCAGCTGGACGCAGCGGAAAGGAAGAGAAGGTTGGAAGAAAGACGCAAGGAGGCCGATGGCAAAGCCGTCGATCTCAACTAGGATATTGCAGCGGCTATTGCCGCTGCTGTACCTGGTTCTATCCGCCCTCAGCGCGCCCGCCAGCGGCAGCCTGGGACCGAATACGCCCTCCGCCAGCGGCCCTGCCGCCGCGGACAAGGTGCTTTGGTCCCAGGCCGACGCTATGGTGAACCGTTTGCGCGAAGAGCGGCGGAAGCTAAAGCTCATCTTCGAGGAACTGGAACGTCTCCGGTATATGGGCCAGGATTTCCGCGATCTCCAGCTGTATCCCACCCGCGTCACCCATCTGGGCCCGGAGGACGATGTCCGCCTGGACCGCATGATTGACGCGCTGGAGAAGAACCTGGCGGTAACGCGCAAGCGCGTGATCGAGCTGGAAAAGCCGCTCGACGACGCCTACTTCATCGCCAAGGAAATGCTCCAGGAAACTCCCAATCAGGATATGGTGGAACTATTGCTGAAGGATAACGTGGAGCGCATCGGCCGTCTGGTGCTGGTGCAGAAGGAATTGAACAAGCGCTGGGACGACGCCTTCGCCCTGCTTTCGGAATACCGGACCCGCATCGGTCTGGCAAGGCCGGGCCGCGACGGCAGCCTGATCGAGGACGATTTCTTCAAGGTGCTGATGGCCAACGTGGGCCGAGCCTCCCAGCGTTTTTACGGGGAGATGAACGATTATAAGGATTCCCTGGCAGCCCGCACCAACAAGCAGGAATGGGAGAAGATGGCCAATCTGGATCTGTCCCGGATCAAGGCGCGGCTTTCCTCCAAGAGCATTGAGATGGTCCAGGAGGATTTGGAACGGTTGTCCCTGCGCTTCCACGGCCGCATCTCCATCGGCAAGATCAATTATTACCTGGGAGCCAGCTTCATGGTGGGCGGCAAGCCTTTGAAGGCCGCCGACGCCTTCGGCAAGGTCGGCGCCGACAGCCGTATGTACGGACCGGCCTGCCTCGGGGTGCTCCAAGCCCTATTCGAATCGCGCCAGGACGACTCCGTGGTGGCGCGCTACCAGGCGTTCATGGCGGGCAACGCCTTCGACGAAAAGCTGTTCCCGCCCGCCCGATACCTGGTGGTCCAAAGTGCTTTCGCGCTGGGCCTGGATTCCACGGTGGAGAGCGAAATGGTGGTCGGCGGCAACAAGGACGCTTACCACTTCAAGTCCCTGTTCGTCTATGCCAAATCCCTGGTGCGGCAAAAGCGCTTCCCCGAGGCCCGCGGCGTACTGGTCACCCTGGTGAGCGAGTCCCAGATCGACAAGCGTCTGCATAACCAGTCCGAACTGGCCTTGGCGCATCTCAACTTCGAGGAAGGCCATTACGAGCAGGCCCTCAAAGGCTACCAGAACCTTTTGGATCAGCAGGGCTTCCAGGCCGAGGCCCTGTTTGGAATGGTGTGGAGCAATATCCGCATGGGCGATCTGGACGCGGGCGAATTCGTCCTCAAGAAACTGATCGCACAATATCCCGACAATCCCTGGGCAATCGAAGGCTTCAACGTGCTGGTGCGCAAAGTCATGATCAAGGCCAAGAACGAATGGGGCTTCCGGCTCCAGGTGGAAAAGCAGTCCAAACAGCTTCAGGACTTCGCCAAGAAGATCAAGGATCGCGAGGATGGCAAGCAGATGTCAGGCGAGCAGCTCGAATCCGTCAAGGCCAAGCTCGCCAAAGCCGCCGCGGCGCTCGCCAGGCAAAAGCCGCATACGCCGGAATCCATCGCCCGTTTGTACCAACAGGGATTGGGTCTGGTCGAATTCGTCGAAGACCGGTACAAGAGCGGGGAATATTCCGAGGAGACCTATAATAAGGAACGCGAGAACGTGCTGGCCAAGCTGATCGACCCGGTCAAGGCCGGTGCCGCGGATTCCAATGCGGCCGACTCCCTGGATTTCCGGCGTCAGGTAAAGCAGAAGCTGTTCGAAAGCCGCACCCTGGCGCTGGACATCCACGTCATCCATAAGGCCTGGCTGGAGGAGCTGCTCAAATACACCCAGAGGTCGCTTAACCAGGAACTGGGCTCTATCCGCAACGATACGGCCAAGGCAGCCTTGCGCGCCGAACTTTCGCGTCGTTCCCACATGCTTGCGGACGACATCTCGGAAAAGCTGGCCGGAAAGTCCGACGACATCCTGCGCCGCATCCGCGAACTCACCGAGGATCCGAACGCGGCCGGAATCATGGATTGGCTGCTGTTCCAGAAAGGCTATCTGAACTACGGACTGGAGGAAGACGCCCTGCGAAAGCGCATGGCCTCGTTCCAATGGCTGGAAGCCCAGGCGGGCGGCGCGTTCCCTGCGGCCATGTCGGAACCCACCATGGAAGTCGCCGGGTTCGAAGCGCCCTGGAAGGAACTGATCGAGAAATTTCCCGAATCGCCCTGGCGGCCCGCGGCTCTCTATTACCTGGGCTATACCCAGACCTTGCGCGGCGAGACCGTCTCCGGCCTGCGCTACTTCGAGGAATTGGCCGCGAAGTTCCCCCAGGCCATGTATACCCAGCAGGCGCTGATCTTCATCGGCGAGTACTATTTCAACGACAACAAGTTGGAAAAGGCCGCTGAAGCCTACGACAAGGTCCTGGATTTCGCGGATTCCAAATACTTCGAACAGGCCCTTTACAAATTGGCCTGGACCCGCTACCGGGCCAATGCGTACAAGACCGCCATCAGTTCCTTCACGTTCATTCTTGAGGAATCGGCCCGCAAGGATAATTCCCAACAGGCCAAGTCGGTGCTGACCGGCGAAGCGCTGCAGTTCGCGGCCCTGTCCATCGCGGAAAGCGATACCAGCGGAGACGGAGGCCTTAAGCAGAGCAAGGCTTTCGCGGAGAAACTCGGCGATTCGCGCCTGGGGGCGAAACTGCTGCACCGCATGGCCGTGATTTACACCCAGGCCGGCAGGATGGATCGGTCCAAACGCGCCCTGGAAGCGCTGATGAACGGATATCAGGATTACGAGAAGATGCCGGAAGCCCTCATGGAACTGGGCCGCGCTTATGAAAAGGAGCAGGACTATCTCAAGGCCGCGGAAGTGCGCGAGAAGATCTTCCGGTCGTATTGCCGCAACAGCGATTGGTACAAGCATGCTTCGCGGGATGCCCGGGCGAACGCGGATTCCGTCAGCGAAATGGCCATGGAAATGGTGGCTCGCCATTACCTCTATGAAGCGAAGCAAATGGCCGCCACCACCGGGGATAGCGCCCGCACTCGCGATACCTATTTGCGCAAGGCCATCTCCGCCTATGAAGCCTTCCTGTCGATTTATCCGGAAAACAAGAACCGGGCCAAGTACAATTACCAGGAAGCCGAGGCATACTACTCCCTGGAGGATTTCGGCGCGGCGGCCAAAAAGTACATGCAAGTGTCGAAGCTGGCCGATCCGAAACTCAGGAAAGCCGCAGCCTATAACGCCATCGTAGCCGCTCAAGAGCTGCTGAAGAAGTCGGAAGATGCGAAGAAATAACCCCCGGTTCCCGCACGCTCTTCATTTCGCCTTGTTGGCAGTGGCCTGGCTGCTGTCGGGCTGCGCCGGGTTCTATGGCGGCAAACAAAAGGCAAAGTTCCAGGCCCCGCCACCCGCCGAGGTCAAGGTGACGGCTCCGAAGGGGGACAGCGTGGGCACGGTGGCTTTGGGACTCGACAAGCGCGACAGCGCCAAGGAGCCGACTGCATCGGACGCGGAGTTGTACCTGGAAACGCTGGATAACTACCTCGCGGTCTCGCCGAATGACGAAAAGACCCCGGAAATCCTGGTATGGAAGGGCAACCACCTATATGGCAATGGGGAATTCGAGAAGGCGCTCTTGCTGTATGAAGACGTTCGCAAGCGGTACCCGAAGCATCCGGAAGCCGGCGAGGCTTCCCAGATGGCCGCACAATCCTATGCCCAGCTCGGTCGTCTGGAAGAGGCGGAAAAAACCTACCGCTCCATGCTGAAGGAAAACGATCCGACGGCCGTGACCGAAGCCAAGGAGCGCTTGGCGCAGTCCATCTACCTGCAAGCGGAGAAGGCGGAAAAGGAAGGCAAGCTGCAAACGGCGTCGGAAATATACCAGCGCATTCCCAAAGAATTCCCCGCCGTGGAAATCGCTCCGGTGGCCATGTTCAACGCCGGCGTGATGCAGGAAAAGCAGAAGCGTTGGAAAGACGCCATCCGTATTTACACCCTGTTCTGCGAGGCCTATTTCGAGTCCAAGCTGCTGCCCAAGGTTCTGTTCCGCGAGGCGAAATGCCGCGAACAGGATGGACAATGGAAGGCCGCGGGCGACAAGTACCTGAACCTGACCCGCGCGCATCCGGAAAGCCCGGAAGCCGAACCTTCGTTGTACAATTCCGGTTTCGCCTACCTGAACGGCAAGCTGCAGGACTCGGCGGCGCGGGCTTTCGAAGCCTACTCCAGGAAATACCCCCAGAAGGAGGAAGCGCCCAACTTGCTATTTCGCGCCGTGGAAATCTTCGCGGAGCTGCGGGACTGGGACAAGGTCCAGGAGCTTCAGACCCTGTTCACGCGCCGATACGCCACCGACAAGGTCCGCAACATCCAGGCATTGTGCATGGGTGGGGCCGCGGCCTACGCGCGCGGCCGGGAAGACGAGGCGTCGCAACTGATGGCCAAAGTGGTCGTGGAATTCGCCGCCTTGAAATCCTCCGATCCGACCGCGCGATTCTACGCGGCCCAGGCGCAACATACGCTGGGCGAGATTTTCGGCAAACGCATGCGCGAAGCCGCGCTCCGCGTCGGGACCTACGATGCCGATCTCAAGGCCAAGACCAACCTGCTCAAGGCCGCGGTCGACGCCTATCTCAAGGTGCTGGACTACCGCATCGTGGATTGGACCTTGCGCACGGCTTATTCCATGGGTGAAAGTTTCGAGGATTTCGGCACCGGGATCTATGCTGGTCCGCGCAAACCGGCCCGGACTCCGTCCGATCAGCTCGATCGCGAAGAGGACGCCATGGCTTCGCTTTCGGCCGCTTACGCCAGGGCCCAGCAACAATACCTGCAAGTCCTTTCCATCGGCCGCAAGCAGGAGGTAAACAACCGTTGGGTGGGGGAGGCGAACGTGCGCCTGCTGGCGATGGCCGGCCGGTACGAAGGCTATCAGATCAAGGCCATGGCCCAAATCCCGCTCGTCATGCGCGTGGATGCGGGAACGCCCGAAAAGGCCATCGCGGGAAAGCTCCAGCAAATCGGCCGGATTACCCCGTACTATGAACAGGGACAGAAACATTTCATGGCCTTCCTCGATATCGCTCAGGAATATGAGCTCGATCCCAAGGTTGTGGATTCCTTGGGAGCCACCATCCTCAAGAGCATGCATGCTCTGGGCGCGCATTACCTGGATGCGACCGCGCTGGCGCGTTCAGCTCCCTTCCCGTCCGGGTTTCAGCCCATGGAACGCTTCTTCTACCAGGTCAAACTGCTGCAGGAAGGCATTCCCAAGCTGGAAGAAAAAGGGATCGAATTTTTCCAGCAAGGCCTGGACTTCGCCGCCAAATACAACCTGAAGCAGGATCCGATGTACGACAGCCTGAGGTATTCCCTGGGAAAAGCCGTATTCATCCAGGCGAAATGCCTGGACCTGCTTTCCCAGGAAGCGCTTGTCAAGCCGCCCATCCCGCCCGAAGCTGGTCCCGAACAGCGAAAAACCTTCCAGGACAAGTTGGAGACCGTCGGTTACCAGCTCCAGGACCAGGCGTTGGAAAAATACCACAAGCTGATCAGAATGGTGGTGGCCGGGGCCGCGCCCGTGGATTGGGGCGAACTGGCCTTCGCGCGCCTGTACAAGATCGAACCCGACAAGTGGAGTCGCAGCACCGACCTCGACACCTCGATGGATGTGCTCACCGGCAAGGAATGGTCCGCTTTGGCCGCCCTGCCTCCCGGCGGCTGGCCGGCCAAGGATAATGCCGAATGGAAGAAGGTACGCAAGGGCCTGGTTCCCAGGGCGGAGTTTACCGACGAAGTCAAATCCGCTCCCCGTTTCCTGTGGTGCGGCGAAAAGGGCCTCGGCCCCAAGGTGGATACTTCCACGGCCAACTACATACCCTGGAAACAAGTGTGGGCCCAGATTCCCTTTTCCGTCCCGCCGCATGCCGTCGGCATGGAGGTATTCGTAGTCGGGCAGCAGGAATGGAGCGTCCTGTTGGATAACGATACCGTGTTGAACCAGAAGGCCCTGAGCGGTCCTTGGAACAAGGGCGTCGCCAAGGACGTCTGGGCCCAGGTCGGCAAGAAGATGACTACTGGTGAGCATTTCCTCCGCATCGTCGCACAGAACCAAAAGCCGGCCGAAGGGTTCGGCGTATGGGTACGGCTGCGCATCCGGTACAAACTTTCCGGAAATGGCGGTCCAATCTTCCCCTGGAACCAGGCGACTCCAACGGCGGATTACCTTAAAAGCCTGGAGAATCGAGAAATTATCATCCCGAATTTCAGCGGAATGGGGCGACAGTGAAACGGATTCGCGCCCCATTCAAGTTCCGCCAAGGAATGCCGATACCGGTTACCGGGATGATCTCGCTCACAATCAGGGATTTCTGCCGCAGCCTGGCCCTGGCCCTGCTCTTGGCATGCCTGGGCTCGGCGGAGGCCGCAAAGAAGAAGGCGAAACCGACGATCCCGCTGGTGTCGCCGGCCACGACCGAGAATAAGTACAAGCAGGCCAGGCAGGAAAAACCGGGCGGACCCGCCGCTTCCGTAGCGATTCCCCCTCAGCCGGGATCGGACAAGCCGGGAAACACCTTCCAGGAATTGAATTTCAACCGCACCCTGGTCATCGAAGGCAAGGTTGAGAAACCGGCCGTCCAATTCACGCTTCTGAAAGAACCTCCCCCCGAGAAGGAAATCCGATTTGAAACCAGCTTCATGCAAAATATATTGAAGCTGGAACGGGAAAATACCTTCAAGTCGGGGGAGACCTATGGAAGGGAATGACGCCAAAGCCGGAATAAGAAATTTGCTGTTCGTCGGAGTCTTATTAACCGGCGTGTCTGCCGTGTGGACCATGGATGCCAAGGATACCACTCCGGTCGAGGCATCCAATCCCTCTCCTGCGGATTTCCAGGCCGGTCTGCCGGATGCGCGGATTCTCGCCGATCGCATCGCCCGCCGCTACGGGTCGGAAGCGTTCCACCGGGTGGCTTCGCTCCGCTTCACTTTCCATTTGCGCTTCAAGGAACACGACATCGAACGTGAATGGACCTGGTTTCCGAAACAGGATAGCGTCAACTACCGCGGACCCGATGCCAAGGGCGTCGTGCTCCAGGCCGCTTATAGCCGCCGCAATGCGTTCAGTCTGGGAACCGATCAGGTGGCCGCCATCGACAAAGCCTTCATCAACGACCAGTACTGGCTGCTGTTCCCGTTGCACTTGAAGTGGGACAAGGATCTCACGCTGAAGGTAGCCCGCGCGGTAAAACCCGGAGAAGCCTGGCATCTCATGGTCATGTATCCATCCAAAGGCGGGTACACACCCGGGGACGCGTATGATCTGTTCGTCGATTCCTCAGACACGATCAAGCGCTGGATCTTCCGCAAGGGAAATGCCGCCGAGCCTACCCGTGAAGCATTTTGGTCCGCACCTGTGGAAACAGGCGGCTTGGGCATCTCCATGGAGCATCCCGCTCCCGATCCGGATTTCCATCTCTGGTACACGGACGTGAAGGTCTCCCTGGGCCCCACTTAATCGCGCCGTGCCGGGACGCGCGAGCCTTCGCCGTCTACCTGAACTTGATGATGCTCCGGTCCCAGTTTTCCGGAGCCTGGTATCCCAGCAGGTTCACGGTCGTGGCCGCGATGTTGGAGAGTCCGAAACCCTCCCCGTCGATGGCCAGCACCCCATGATTCTTACCGTAGAAGAAGCAGGGCACCGGATTAAGGGTATGGCTGGTCTTAGCCTTGACGCGCCCGTCCTTGGCGTAGAGCGGCTTTCCGGTCTTCTTGTCCAATTCGTACATCTCGTCCGCATTCCCGTGATCGGCGGTGACGATGGCCATGCCGTTCATTTCGTCAATGACCTTGAGCAGGCGGCCCAATTCCAGATCCACGGCCTCGATGGCCATGGTGGCGGCCCGCAAGTTGCCGGTATGCCCGACCATGTCCCCGTTGGCGTAGTTCATGCGGCCGGCGCGGAACTTACCGGTGCGCAATTGCTCGATCATGGCGTCGGTGGCTTCCGCCGCTTTCATCCAGGGGCGTTCGTCGAACGACACGCGGTCCGACGGTATTTCGATCCAGGTCTCGAGTTTGTCGTCGAACTTGCCGCTGCGGTTGCCGTTCCAGAAATAAGTCACATGACCGAACTTCTGGGTTTCCGAGACGGCAAGCTGGGTTACGCCGGAGGCCGCAAGGGCTTCGCCCATGGTGTTGCGGATTTCGGGAGGGCTGACCAGATAGCGCTTGGGGATGTGCAGGTCTCCGTCGTATTCCAGCATGCCCGCGTACACGACCTTGGGCACGCGCACGCGGTCGAACTGGATCAGGTGGGCATCCTCGAAGGCGCGCGAGATCTCGATGGCGCGGTCGCCGCGGAAGTTGAAGAAGACCACGCAGTCGCCGTCCTCGATGGTTCCTACGGGTTTGCCGTTCGCGGCGATAACGAAGGGCGGCAAATCCTGATCGATGACGCGGTTGCCGCTGGCGGCGCTGTCGGCGCGCAGCACATTGATGGCCTGTTCCGCGGATTCGAAAGCGCGGGCCTGACCGAGCACGTGCGTCTTCCAGCCCC
>JBDSIO010000149.1:0-1848 GCA_039917895.1 Fibrobacteria bacterium
TTTCGGGACAAATTACCCAGCCAGGTCCAATTTGATTTCTCAGTTCACCTTGCGGTGGGCCAACTCGTGGGCCGGATCCAGCTTGAGGATCTGACGCCACTTCTCCATGGCCTTATCCCTCAGGCCGAGCTTCTCCAGGATCAGGGCATAGTGCTCTAGGATGGTCGTGTCCTGGGGTATGCGGCTCACGGCCATTTCGATGAACTTGCGCGCCTTAGGGAAGTCCTGCTTGCGGTAGTACAGCCAGCCCTTGGAATCCAGGAACGCGCCGTTCTCGGGTTCGAACACCAGGGCGCGCTCGATGAGGATTCCGGCATAGTCCAGCTCGCGATTCTCCTCCACCAGCATATAGCCCAGGTAGTTCAGGATGGTCGCGTCGCTGGAATCCAGCTTCACCAGCTTCTTCATCACGTCGATGGATTCGCCGCGCTTGCCGATCTGCTCCAGGGCCACACCCAATTCGAACAGCACACGCCGGTTGTTGCCCTCCAGCTTCAAGGCTTTGCGGAAATACTCCACGCCCTTTTCGCGGAAGCGCCGGGTCTGGGTCGTGAGTCCGGTATCGCCCGGCGGCGTTGGCTTTACCGCCGTGGTCTTCTTGGCCGTGTCCGTAGGAGCCTTCGCGCTAATCGCGGTAACCGCGGTGACCGCGGTTACCGCGGGGATGGCGTCAAGGCCGGGCTGGAGGTCGGGGCCGACTTGCGGATGCAAGTCCGCTTCCAGCTTCTTGGCCACCTGGGTGAACACGATGCCCTGGATGTAGCAGGCGTACCAGTCCTTGCCTTCTCCCATCTTCTCGAGCAGATCCAGTGCTTTCTGTTCCTGCCCTTCGCGGATGTAGAAGGAAGCGAGCTTGGCCCAGTACTCCGGCACCTTTCCGTCCAGATCGATGGCTTTCTTCAACTCGCCTTCGGCCAATGGTCGGTCGCGCAACTCCATGCCGATGGAGCCGAGGAAGAAGTGGTAGATGGGGTTGTCCGGCTGGCCCTTGACCAGCTTCAGGAAAATCTCCTTGGCCTGGGCGTATTTGCCGCGCTCGAAGAGCAGGCTGGCGTAGGGGGCCAGGAATTCGCGCTCGTCCGGTTTCTTCTTGATCAGGGCTTCGTAGGAAATCATGGCCGAATCCGGCTTGCCCGCCAGGATCTGGGCCCGGGCCTTCTGCAGCTCATAGTGGAGGTTCTCGGGATTCTCCGAGGCGAGCCGGCGCAAAATGTCCAGAAGGCTGGCATACATCTCCTGGTCCTCGTAGAACGAAGCCAGCTTCTCGCCGAACAGGGGATTGGCGGTCTTTTCCCAGGCGGTGGCGTACAACTTGGCGACGGCGTCTATGCGGCCCAGCAGGCGGTAGTTCTGCCCCTGTTTTTCCACCAGCCGCACCGGAAACTCGATGCGCGGCAAAAGTTTTTCCATCACCGCCACGTGCTTGGGGATGTCTTTGAGGCTTTCGTACAGGGTCGCGAGGGTATAGAGCAGATCCTTATCCCGATCGTCCAGTTCCACGGCCTTGGTGTAATACGAAAGGGCGGATTGCACGTCGCCTTTGCGAAGGTGGATCTCCGCCACCGCCTGGTACTCGCGGCTGTCCGCCGTCCCTTTGAGCTGCAGGCAGCGCATTCCCGTTACCAGCGCCGAATCCATCTTGCCCGCGGCCTTGAGCTTATCCGTCAACAGGAAGCAGAGATCGCGGCTGTCGGGATCGTATTCGTAGGCGATCTGATAATACGACAGGGCCATGGCGTCGTTGCCGTCCATCTCCTGTTGCCGCGCGCGCAGGAAGAATTCATGGGCGATGAAGGCGCGTTGATCGTTTTTGATTTCCTGCTGGCGCGTCTCCGCGGACTGGGCCGG
>JBDSIO010000150.1:0-4869 GCA_039917895.1 Fibrobacteria bacterium
TAATAGGTCAATCTTGAAATCGGAAAACCCGCATATGGAATCGCCCTGGATCCTGGTGCTCAGCCACGAGTTTCCTCCTTTGGGAGGCGGGGCCGGAAAGAACCTCTGTCTCTTATGCCGGGAACTGACCCGAAGAGGCGTCCGCGTCAAGGTGTGGACCGTGGATCCGGGCCAGCGGAACCAAGGGAAGCATGAATTCCCCGTGGAATACATCGCCACTGAACGCACGGAGCGCTTCGAAGCCGGGTTCAAGGGCCTGCGCGCCTACATCCGGGGCGTCTGCGCGTTGGGCTGGCGCATGCGGAGCGAGCGGCCCGCGCTTGTGTTCGCGAATCTCGCCGTTCCCGCAGGAGTGGCGGGCTGGTTCCTGAGCCGGCTGTTGCGCGCGCCCATGGCCGTATGGCATCACGGCAACGACGTGCATGGAGGCGGTCCGGACGGGCCGGGCCTGGTGCAGCGGTTCATGTTGCGCCGCATCTGGAAGCGCTCGGTCCTCAATTTCTACGTATCCCAGGGGTTGCTGGATCAGGCGCTGGCCCTGGGCCGGCCCGCCAAGCCCTGCATCCTACCCCCGTGCCTGTCTCCGGACATTCTGGCGCAGGCGGCCGAAGGACCGGGCACCGTCGAGCCGGAAAAGCGCTGCTTTCTGTTCCTGGGCCGCTTCGAGCCGGTGAAGCATCCCTTGCTGGCGCTGGAAGCATTGCTGTTGCTCAAGCAGCGGAAAGCGGTCACGCGAAGGCTGCGCATGGTCGGCTCCGGCGAACTCCAAAACGACATCGTCAACACCATCCGCAACGATTACCTCACCGAGTTCGTGGCACTCGAGTCGGCGGTATCGTTCGACAAGGTGCCGGAACTGATGCGTTCGGCCTACGCCCTGGTGGTGCCCTCGCGCATCGAAGGCTTCAGTTCCACCGTTCTGGAAGCCGCCTATTTCGGCGTGCCCGCCATCGCATCCGACGTGCAGGGGATACGCGATTTCGTGCGTCATGGGGAGACGGGTTTGCTCTTTCCCGAGAATGACGCCGCCGCGCTCGCCGAGGCCTTGAAAAGCCTTTCCGAGAATCCGGCCCTGCGGGATGAGCTGGGGCGCAATGCCCGCGCGGCCGTCGAGCCCTTTCGGCCCGAGCGTGTGGCCGACGTCTTCTTATCCGGAGTCGCGGATTGCGCGCCGGGTCTGGTTCCTCGTGACCTTCCTCTTACGGATCAGCCAAAAGGCAAGCAGGGCATCGCGGCGTAATCCGCAGCCCCGCGCAGCCAGTCAAAGCCCGCGGGCGCTTTTCCGACACACGGTCAAGGCTTCTTCTCTTTTTCCAACGCCCGGTATTGCTCGACCTCGGTCGCCAGCGTCTTGTCGTTGGGACGCAGGGGCGAGGCCGCTCCCAGCACCTGGCCAGCCCGATCATTGCGTCCCTGCTGGTGGTATTCGTAGGCCAGATTGCGCAGGCCTTCCAGGCCTTCCTTGTTACCGCCTTTGAGCGCCTGCAGATAGGCCGCTTCCGCCCGGTCCCACCATTTGGCGTCGAAGGCCAGGTTGCCCAGGAACACGGCCGCGTCGGTGAAATCCGGCTTGAATTCCAGTGCCTTCTGCAGATACTCCATCGCCAGGAACTGCTTCTTGTCCTGCGCCAGCACGTCGGCCAGCTTGTACAGGGACTCGGGATCCTTCTCCCGCAACGAAAGCCCTTCCCGGTACGCGCCCGCCGCGCCTTCCAGATCCCCTTGCGACCGGTACAGATCGCCGATATAGAACAGGAAGTCGATCTCGGACGGCTTGCGGGCATAGGCCTCGCGCACCAAAGTGATCGCCGCCGGGTATTCCTTCATCGCCGCATGGGCTTCCGCCATCTGGTACACGATGGACAGATCCTCGGGATCAAGGGCCCGCGCCTTCTCCAGGGCTTGCAGCGCGCCCACGTAGTCCCGCGTACGTCCGTACGCGTCCGCCAGGTACAGCCACGCGCTGCCGTTGTCCGGATCCTCGCGCAAGGCGCGGCGGTAGGCGGCGATGGCCTCACCGTACTGCTCCAGGCGGAACAACACCGCGGCCAGGTTGAACAAGGCAGGCAGGTATTTGCCGTCGGTGAGCCGCTCCGTCTTCTTGAACGCCGCCGCCGCTTCCGGCAGTTTGTTCATGCGGTACAGGCAGTTGCCGATGTTGAACGAGATGGTTCCGAGATCGGCCCCGCGAGCCTCGGCTTTGCGATAGAGGATCAAAGCTTTGGCGAACTCGCCCTTGTTGTAGAGTACGTTTCCGCGGTTCACGATGTCGACGGCGCTTTGGCGCGGGGAAACGATTGGGGATGGGGGCGGTTGGGGTGCGCCGATTGCCGGAAAAGAGAGAGTGAAAAGTGATAAGTGAAAAGTGATAAGTGAAAATTTTAGGAGAGAGAGTCTGCGTTTTGGGCGGCTGGGGCCAACGGCGGGGCTATCGCTGCCGCCTCGCTGCGTTCGGCAAGGCGCGCTTCCACTGGTCGCATTCAACTGCGTGGCTCCCAGCCCTTCATGGGCCGTTCGCAGGACCGGAATCACCCGATCGCCGCTGTTTCCGTCCGTGTCTTTCTTCACTTTTAAATTTTCACTTTTCACTTTTAAATTTGAACTCTCCCCGGGCTTCCCGGGGATCAATTCCCGAACTTCACTTCAAACGGTTGTTCCAGTCCGCAGAAAGCCACGGGCAAGCCGCTCTTCCTGGCGGGCGTGAACACGGTCTGCCGCAAGGCTTCCCGGGCCGCCGTGGCCATGCCCATGCCTTGGGGCTTTTCTTCCGCGACGCGCACGTCGTACGCCCGGCCGGTGGGATCCACGCAGAAGGAAAGCACGGCGTAGGCATCCTTCTCGGCGGCCTTCACTTCGGGCGGCAGCCGGAATGGCGGGGGCATGGTAGGCATCGGTTTCTCATCCACGTCGCCGGACTCGCCTTGCGCTTCGCCTCCGCCCCCGCTGGGACGGTTCACGATGTCCACGGGCACGGCGGCGCCTTCCAGCCCTCCCACGGAAAGATCCATGGCGAAGCGCGGGCCCGCCTTCATATTGGTCTGCATGGGCTTGGCCCGGTTCGGCTGCTTCAGCTTGCGCTTGGGCTGTTCCGCCTGGCGCGCCGATTCCACCTGCTTCAGGGAGACCGAAGCCACGATGCGAGGTCCGCCTTTTCCGGATTCGCCGGAGCTGATAAGGTGGTTGACCACCGGGATCAGGATGGTCACCACGAAGCTCAGCACCAAGGCCACGATTCCGATCGCGATGTTCCGCAGTAGCTTTTTCACTTCGTTCCGCTCTTCAGTTCCGTCATTCACTTGGTTCCGTGGCTATTTGCTCAGCGCCGCGACCGAGATTTTCTTCGCGCCCGCCAGGTTGCAGGCATCCATGACGCTGACCAATAGGCCGGTATTCGAATCGCGATCCGCGATCAGCACCACTTCGCCCAATGCGTTTTCGGTGAGCATCCGGCGCAGCACTTCCTGCAGGCTTTCCATGTCCACCTGGCGTTCGTTCACGTGAACCGTACCCTCGCGCGTGATGGCCACCAGGATGCTCTGGCGGTTCAGTTCGCCCGCCGACTGCGCCTGCGGCTTGTCCACCGACACGCCCGTCTCCTTGGTCAGGGACGATGTGAGAATGGTGAAAATCAGCAGCACGAACACGACGTCGATCAAGGGCACGACGTTGAGCTCGAAGCCCCCGCGTTTCTTGGTTGGGATCATGAAGGGTTCCATCTCAGGACCCTCCTTCCTTGGGATAATAGATTTGGTTGAGCATCATGCTGATTCCGTATTCGGCCTGGTTCTGGAGCCAATGCACGCGGCCTTCCAGCCGTTGTCCGATAAGGATGAGGACGATGGCGAGCAGCAGACCGCTTTGGGTCGCGATCAGGGCCTCGGAAATACCTTGGGCCAGCAGTACGGCGTTGCCGTTTCCGTATTCGGTCATGACCTGAAAGGTATGGATGAGTCCGCTCACCGTGCCCAACAGTCCGAGCAGCGGGGCCGCGCCCGCCATCACGCGCACCAAAGGCAGGTGGCGTTCCAGGTTGAATAGGGAGAAGGCCAGCTTCTCCGAAAGCAGCCGCCGTAGTTCCGTCTCCGAAAGCCCGCGGTTATCCAGCGCCAGGGAAAGGCCGTACCCGATCATCTGCGGCGCCCTGAAAGCCTCTGCCTTCGCGCCCGTCACGTCGCCTTTGGACAAGCGGCCGCGCACGCGTTCATACAGGGGGTTCAGGTTCGTCTGCCACAACCCCGCGCCCAACTCGAAATAAGTCGCCAGCGCTAGGCAAAACCCCCAAAAGCCCACGAGAAGGATGGGGATGAGGACGATGCCGCCTTGTTGCCAGGTTTCGTAGATGACGGTGAACACTTATGCAGCCCTCGGATAGAAGGCAAAATGAAAAATGAAAAATGAAAAATGAAAAATGGAAGAGGTCATTTTGCCACACCCTTTGAGGTGGCCACTGATTTAGCCAAGATGAGAAGCAATTCGTTGCCTTCTTGAACGATGCGCTTCCACCCATCTTTTTCGGCAAGCTCTAGTCTCGTTGCGAGCTTGATCCAATACACGGTTTCTCGAATTTCCTTCAAGGCGATTTGCATTTTATGGATGAAATCCGCGCGGCTTTGGGCCGTGCACGCCTCTTCATAGTTTGCTCCAACTGAGGAAACCGATCGGACAACTTGCCCGACAATGTGAGAACTCACTTGCGATTTGGGAAACAAATACGTTGCCTTTATTGTTTCGACTGCAAAATCCAATAAGCGCTCGGATAGGTCGAGGGGGCGGCCTTTCGTCACTTGCTGAGCGTCCTGTTTTGGATTTAAACTTTTCATTTTTCAATTTTCATTTTTCATTTTGAGTTCTCTCTTTAACCTACTCCTT
>JBDSIO010000151.1:0-5682 GCA_039917895.1 Fibrobacteria bacterium
CTGGGCGCGTTCGGCATTGTGGATATCGAAGCTGGTCTTCCCCAACAGATCCTCGCGCTTGTCCAGGCCGCGGAGCTTGTACATGTAGCGGTTCACCCACAGGAACCGGCATTCACTGTCCTTGAAATAGATATGGTCCGAGATGTTGTCGGCCAGGACATGGAATGGCCGCAGTTCCCGTTCCAAGGAGAGGGTGCGCGCATCGGCACGCTTGAGCCGCGCCAGCAATGAGCGGATTTGCCGTTGCAGCGCCACCGATGCCAGTCCGGCCACGGAGGGTTCGCCGACTCCTGCGCCGGGTTTCGCCTTCCCCGCGGACGGGGAATGGCTTCGGGCTTTTCCCGCTGACTTGGATTTGCCCGGCTTGCCGGCCTTGGCCGGTTTCGAAGCGGCTTTCCGCTTCCCTTTTTTCGCCCCGTCTTTTTCCATGCTTCCTTCAGGCCCTGGGATGGGCCTTGGCGTAGGTTTCCTTGAGTTTCTTCATGGAAACGTGGGTGTATTTCTGCGTCGTGGAAAGGGAGGAGTGCCCGAGCATCTCCTTCACCGCCATCAGGTCCGCGCCATTGTCGAGCAGATGGGTCGCGAACGAATGCCGCAACACGTGCGGCGAGGATTTGCCCCTTCGGCCCATAGCGTGGAGCCTGTCCGTCACCGTGCGTTGGATGATGCGGTTGCCGACCGCTAGGCCTCGCGACGAGACCAGCACCGCCCCGCTCGAGGTCTGCATTCCCTGGGCGCGGCAGGCGGCGCGGTATTCAGCGAGCATGCTCTTGGCCGACTCGGTGAGAGGCACGGTGCGGAAACGGCTGCCCTTACCGAGCACGCGGGCCGCGGAATCGTCCCGGGTCAATTGGTTCCATTTGAGTCCGGTCAATTCGCTCAAACGCAATCCGGATCCGTAGAACATCTCCACGCACAGGCGGGTGCGCGCGGCGACAAAGCCCTCAGAACCTTCCGGTTCCTCGTCCAGCACCGCTTCCAGGAATTCCGCTCCGGCCACGGAGACGAGCTTGCTCTCAGCCTTGGGGAAGGCGATAGTCAGGGCTGGATTGCGCGAGGCGCCGAGATTCTGGGCCAGGAAGCGGCCGAACCCTTTGAGACAGGCAAGCAGGCGGGCCTGGCTGCTGGCGGCCAGGCGGGGGGCCTGGGCGGAAAGGAACAACTGCAAGGCCTTCTTGTTCAAGGCGGCCGCCTCGGCGGGCCCATGCTTGGCGGTCCAGGCGGCGAGCTTGGCCAGATCGCGGGTATAGGCGGAAACGGTATGCAAGGAACAGCCGCGAACGTCCCGGAGGTGCTCTAGATAGCTGTCGATGGCTTTAGGAATGCCCTGGGCGGATGGTTCCATGATGGTCTATCCGGTTTTTTTCTGATGAAAAAGTAGTAAATCGGCCTATTGCAGGCGCGCGAACTGGATTTTGAAACCCTCTTCGTCGACCATATCCAGGGTCCAGGGTTTGATTTTCTTCTTTTCCCGATCGAAGATGATAAGCAGGACCGGCTTTTCGGGATTCGCCTGGCCGCAACGCGCCACCACTCCGGAATAGCCGGCGTACTTGTGGTACTTCTTGTCCTCGACGATGACGACGCGCGACCCCACGGGGAACACCGGCACGATGGTGATGAAGGCGTCCACGATGGCCCGGTTGAGGTGCGTTCCCGCCGACTTGATGACCACGCGCATGGCTTCTTCCGGCGACATGGGAGGGGAGGTGTGCGGCCGGGGGCTGAGCAGGGAGATGTAGGTATCGGCGACCGCCGCGATCTCGGCATAGCGGTGGATCATGCCCTTTTTGGGGCTAAGGGTCTTCAAAGGAATCTGGTTGTCCCCCTTGAGTCCGCGCGGATAGCCCCTCCCGTCCTGCCGCTCATGATGCTGGTAGGCCACATGAGCGGTGGTGATGCCGATGCGGTCGTTCTGGCGGAGGATGGCGTATCCGAGGGTGGGATGCTCGCGGTAGAGATGCTGCTCCTGCTCGGTCATCTGGCCCTGCCGGTTGAGCATGGAGTCCGGGAACACGACCATGCCCAGATCCATGAGCAGGCATCCCAACGCCAACTCCTCGATCTCGCGGTGCGTATACTTCAGCTTGTTGGCCAGAATGATGGCCGTAACCGCCACGTCTAGGGCATGCTGGTACTGGTACCCGTTCTTGGTCCGGATTGAGGAAAGGTTGACGGCCACCGGTTCCTTGCTGAGCAGATCCTCCAGGATATGCTTGACGATCTTCTTGATCTCCTCCACGGCGATGATGTTCTTGAAGCGGTTGGTGTCCTCGAGTACCCGGTTGATATTCGCCTGGGTCATGGTCTTGATCTGGGCGACCTTCTTGAGGATGTCCGAGTTCTCTTTGACCACGAACTGGGACTGAAGCGCCAATTGTTCGTTGACGTTCTCCTCGGGAATGGCGATCTCGGTGCCTTCCTCGGCGATCCAGGCGGCGGTAAGCTCGATCTCGCGCATTTTGGAGAGGACTTTTTCGTTCACGACGTTTCCGGCGGAGAGCAAAAGCTCACCGGATTCGCTCACGATGGATCGCGCGAGCAGCATTCCCGGCTTGATTTCATCGAGGGTCAACTTGATCATGGGATGCTTCATTCTCCGGAATAAAGCGGGGGAAGTCAAGGCTACGTCAAAGCTACGTCAAAGCTATGTCAAAGCTATGCCAAGGCGGCGGAATCATCGGGCTCCCGAGGTCCTCCATGGGTGCGAATATACCAGGCCGGAGAGCCAGGTGCGGCCGAGATAGCGGTGATAGCGGAGCGCCTGGCGCCATTCCGCTCCGTGCCAAGCCAGGCGGACTCCCAGCGATCCCTGAAAAGGCGGATTGGCCATTCCGGCCGTGAATTCAACCGACGGGTGCGGCCGCAAGGACAGGGAGGCCAGGATGCGCCAGGGGGTATCGGCGGTCTTGCGGAAATCGAGGCGCAAAACCTGGAGAAAATCATCCCCGTCCGGATCCCGGCTGTCCGCTTCGAAACCCCATTGCAGGACCCGGTCCGTCCGTTCCCGGGCGCCCGCTTCCAAAGGGAGGCCCGCCGCAAAAGCCCCGGCCTTGAAGCGCCGAATGGGCCACCAAACCGCGCCGCATCCGTGGCTCCAGGCGATCTCCCGGCCGCCGCCCGGCCAGAAGGATTGCCATCGGATCCAGGATGCCCCGAGATCAAGGATACCGGGAAACGCGCTTCCTGCCCGGCCCAACCGCAAAGTCTGGCTCGCTTGCAACCCCTGTTCGCCGTAGAGGCCCTCTACGCCCGTTTCGCGCCAATCGAAGGCGGCTCCGAAAAATCCCGCGTCCCCGGATATCCCCGCCTCCGACACTTGCAAGCCGTCCATTCCAAAGGGTTGATGGAAATCCGCATGCGCGCCGATGCGATCGGGCCGCAAGGCCGCCGGGTTCTGGCCGAATCCGGAGCGTTCCGCCGCGGTCGCGCCTCCCGCCCCCAGGCTGCCTGCGTAAAACCCGGTGACCAGTGCCTGGTTTCCGGCAAATGCGGTTGCAAGGGCCAGATGGAAGGCCGCCAAGGCTATCATCAGGGAGCGGCGGAAAATGACCCAGGGGATCATGGGGTATCCATCACTATCACGGCCGCGCGGAAGGCCGAACCATCGGAGCGGGAGAGGCACAGGATATACGGACCCGGGTTGAGGCGGCCGCCGTCGCCGTTTCCATCCCAGGAGTGCGCGCGACGGCCCGCACCGCCGGTCCCGAGCATTTTCACCAGGTTGCCTTCCAGATCGAAGATGCGTAACGCGTAGCTTCCTCCGGATGCGGTTACCACTTCCACGTCCAGCGTCCTACCCGGTCCGGCGACCTTTCCGGAAAGCTTCCATGCATCTCCGCCCTCCGCCCGCGCCGAAAACCCGGGTGTACCGGGCGACGCCGTTTCCGCTCCGGTAACCGCCGGGTAGATTACGCTGTCCACGGCGATGCCGGCCAGGGAAAGCACCAGGGTATCTCCCGTGTTACGCAAAGGGCGCCAACCGGAGGGCTGCAGCACGCGGGCCTTGATGGGCCCGAACCGGGACCGGAAACGTTCCGCGCTTTCCGTCACCACCAGGAATTCCCCCGGCTCCAGCGTTCCGGCCTTCGATCCCAGCGGAAGCCCGTTGAAGGCCGCGTATCCCAAATCCAGGCGGCGGGCGATCCCGCCCGAATCCGCAGTACGGTTGCGGATCTCGGCCCATTCGGGTTCCCCCGGAGCGGGCGCGGGGCGCCATTCCGTGATTTCCAAAGGCCGCCCGGGCTCAACCGGTAGGATGAACCGGTTATCGGAGGGATTTTCATCGCGGCCCAACTCGGCATGCACGATTCCCCTAACCCCCGAGCCCGCGCCTATCCGGATGCGCGCCTCCCCGCCTACCGGAACCGCCACCGGCACGGAATCGAGTAAGGTTTCCGCTTTCCCGTCCCAGTCGGCGTCAAGCCGCAGGGATAGGAAGGTCGTCACCGGCCCGGCCGTTCCCCGGTCGGCGATGCGGGCCTCGAGGAAACCTTCGGAGCCTACCCGGGTCCCGCTTGCAGTCGAATGCGCGTCCGCACCAGTTCCGGCGGAGCGACTCCAGGTAACTTCCACGATACCCAGGTTCCGCTCGGGCTTCAGGATGCTGCGGCTATTCCGCGAACCCGGAGTCGCGGAATCACCGCCTTGCCAGGACGACGCCGAGGGTTCGAAGCCGCGAAAATCCGCCGCCACGTTCCAAGTGTTCTCCCAGCTGACGCCAGGCCGGGAGGCCGGCACCGCAAAGACAGCCCGCCCTCCGCTCCAGGAAAGAACCAGCTCGACCGCGCGCCCGTTTGCCAGGCTCAGCGCCGGCCAGCGCCGATCGCAGGCCATACCGCCGTTCTCCGCAGCCAGGGAATCCCGACACACCAGAAAGCAACCCCGCGGACCGAGTTTCACGCCCGCCAAGGTCAGGCCTTGCGACCCGGAGGACGCCCCGCTCGTTCCCGGCGCGGCGCTTTCGATGCGAAGGGTATCCAGGCGCAAGCTGTCCGGGGAGGGATTGCCGATCTCGATGAATTCGCCTTGCGCGTCGGATACGGCCGCGGGATCGGCCATGACCTCGGACAGGATCGGGCCCGGGCCCGCGTGCACAGGGAACGGCGTAGCCGCTATCGCGATGAGGAACGCGCACGTTGGAAATGGGATGGTAAATGGGATTGGAAACGGGAATCCGGGTATGGTGCGGGCTTTGGGCATGCCCGCGAATCTAGACCGTTCGGGAAAACCTGTTCGTGAACGCCGTCACTCGGCGGCCGGGATTCAGTGCCCGGGGAAATCCACCAGGGAGTGGACCTCGTGCCCCTGGTCCCGCAGGCGGCGGCTGCCGCCCAAATCGGGCAGGTCCACGATCACGCCGCAGGAAATGATCCTGGCGCCGAGTTTCTGGAGCAATCCGAGGGATGCGTTCATGGTCCCGCCGGTGGCCATCAAATCGTCCATGACCAGGACCTTCTGTCCGCGGATGATGGCGTCCTTGTGGATCTCCACGCAGTCCGTGCCGTATTCAAGCTGGTATTCGTAGCGCTCCACCTCGGCGGGCAGTTTCCCCTGCTTACGGATGGGGATGAAACCCTTGCCTAAGCGATCAGCCAGGGCCGCGCCGATGATGAAGCCGCGGCTTTCGATGCCGACCACGGAATCAAAATCCATCGGCCCGTATTTTTCGGCGAAGGCGTC
>JBDSIO010000152.1:0-3728 GCA_039917895.1 Fibrobacteria bacterium
CGGGTTCGGCCACGCTGGTGTTGAAGTCGAACTTTACCACGTAATCGCCCAGCACGGAAACGCTCTTGATGACCTCGAGGGCTTGGCGGCTTTCCGGACGCACGTCCGACAGCGGATTCATGATGGCGTCGTAGGTGAACTTCACGTCATTGGCGGTAAAAGGTACGCCGTCATGCCACTTCACGTCCTTGCGGAGATAGAAGGTGATGCGCTGATTGCCGTTGAACACGTTCCATTTTTCGGCCAGGCGGCCTTTGACTTCGCCTCGGTAATCGATGAAAACCAGGGATTCGAACAACAGTTCCGAAAGGCGCAAGGAAGTTTCATTGTCCGAAGTGGTGATGGGATCGTAAGTATCCGGAAGGATGGGCTCGGCGTAGATCATTCGCCCGCCCTTCAAGGCGTCGCCCCCGCCATTGCCGGCGGCATTGGCGTCTCCGGCGACGCCTATGCAATACAAGGCAAGCGCCACGCAATTGAGAGTCTTGAGATATGGCATGGTTCCCATCCTGAACACCGAGTTTATGGCTTTCCGTCCCTTCATGGTCCCTTTCATAAACGAGAACCTCTCCGGTTCCCGCGGCCTCCCTTGGACGCCTCGCCTCACATGGCCAACCATGCCCACCCGGCCTGTCCAGCCCCCGGCTGCAAAAATCAGCTTGGCCGATTCATGCCGGACCGGCTGAAAATCTGCCGCGATTGGCTGCTTTAGCCGCCCTTGCGGAAAATCCGCTGGGACTCAAAGCTTCTGGCGAGTCCCGCCGAAATCCCCTGCATGCAATAATGCATCTGCCTGCACGCCGGAAATTCCTTCTGCAAATGGTACAGCGTTTCGACGATTTCCTCGTAGCGCAGTTTGTTTGTCTTGAAAATTGCGAATGCGTAATCGGTCATGTATTCAGGGTCGATTTGATCGATGCGATTCCGGTACTCTATTTTGTAACCCTTGGCGTATTGTTGCATAGCGGTTTCGGTCTGTCCCGTCGCAAATAGCAAATTCGCAAAGGTCCGATAGTAATTCGGACTGTTCTTTTCCCTTACGGCCTGACCGGCAAGCTTCAAACCCTTATCCAAATCGAAACCTAAAAGATAATAACAGTCGGCGATATCTCTCTTATCGGAAGGGCTTTTCGACGAATTCGCAAGAGATTCCAAGATGCCCTTGGCTTCCGAAACCTTGTTGGAATGGGCGAGCACTTGCGCCTTCAGCAACTGGCCTTCGACATCGTCCGCTTTTCCCAGGTAGGATGCGGCTTCCTTCCATTGTCCCAGCTTGGCGCATACCTCGCCAATGGCCTGATCTGTGCCGAATTTGGCAGCCAGGTCCGGAAACTTCTTTTCTTCATCCTTGATACGCAGGTTGATCAGCTTGCTCAACCTGTAATAGGCGTCGGAAAGCGTTTGCATCAGGAACGGGTCGTAAAAATTGATTTGGGTGTTCTTTCCCTGATCCAGGTACATTTCGGGTTGCTGGGCATCCGCCAATGCCAACTTGAGCGCAGCTTCGACCTCGGGGATGGAAGTCGAAGGGCTATGGAGTAAAATAGCCAGCTTGCAACGGCGGCCGCGCTGGGTCTGGGCCGCGAGATCCACGTCGGCATCGCCCTTCAATTCCATCGCCTGCAAAACCGATGCATTATCTTTGACAGCCACGGGCAGCAGGTCTCCGGAAACCTCTCCCAGTTTCTTGCGGGAATAGAACATGAAAACGTCGACCATTTCCAGAATGTTAGGAGCGGCGCCGCCCAGTTTCCTGGCCTTTTCGAAAGACGATTTGGCCTCCGCGAATTTACCGCTCTGGTATTGGATTTGTCCCAAATACAGAAAGTGGATCGCGCTGGCCCCGGTTTCGATCAGGGCGGTGTAGTACTCGGACATGATCGCGTTGGAAAACCCGGAATACCCGGCGTACAAACTGCCCAGCCGGAAGTAGGCCAGTGACTTTCCTTTCAGGGCGCGGAGGCCTTTCTCATCCAGCTTTCCGCCCTCGATATCCTTATCCCAGGTGGATATGGCCTCGTCGTAGCGGTGCCGGCGGATGAGGTCCACAGGATCTTCTTTTCCCTCGCCAGGGAGATAGAGCGAAGCGAGGAGGAAAGGAAGAAGAACCTTAGTTTTTGAAAAGGTCATACTTGGCCAAATCCACTTTCTCCGCGCCCAGCCGCAGATCGGAACCGATCAGGACGGAAGCGAAGATTTGGAACTCCAGGCCTGATTGGCCCGCAAAGACGATGATGGGATGGTTGGGAAGGCAGTCCACGTCGCGGTGGATGTTGGACTGAGTTGTGATGGTCGCCCGAGTATAGTTCTGATCGTATAGCCACTTTTCCAGATTGACCACTTCCAGAGGGTTGAGTCGGCTCGACTCGCGTTTGGCGTAGACGATGGCGCGGGATCCCGGAAGCCAAGTTGGACCGGTGTATGAGCTGGGATAGACATTCTCTGCAATTTTGGGGGTCTTGCCGTGCAAGTCGGCCACTTCGACCAGGTGGCCCTGAGGGTCGACCTTCAACTGCATCACGCCGATGTCCACAACCCGGTCGTTGAGATCGTTCGAAATCTGGTAGGCGACGAAATGCCCATCGAAGGACCATGAGGGATGGCTCTTGTTGTTCGTGATCTGGTTGTTGAAGATCTTGATCTTGTGGTTGTCCTTGAAATCCATCAAGGCGATGGTGTACAGACCGCGTTTCTTGTTACCGCTGGTGCGGGTTGTATAGGCCAGGAAGCGGCCGTCCGGGGAATAGGCGGGGAACATCTCTTCGCCGGGGTTGGTGGTCAGGCGCTCAAAGGCGTTGCGGGCCTCGCGCTTGATGTCCTTGCCGAGATATTTAGTGATGTCGGGTACCAGATACAGGTCGCCGTCGCCGGTTCGAGCGGAGACGAAGACCACGCTTTTGCCGTCCGGGGACCAGCGGGGAGTGCCGTCCACTTCGGGGTCGAAAGTGAGGCGGGTATGCATTTTGGAGCCGATGGAGCTGATGTAGACGTCGTGGTTGTTGACGCCCCCGGCGCTCACATAGAGGAAATATTGGATGCCTTCATGCAAAACGGGGCACCATTCGAGTTCATCTTCGTATCCCTTGAAGATGCTCTGATCGGTGTCTTCGTCAATATTGACGTCCTCGATCTTGCTGCTGTTTGCCTTGGGCGTGATCTGGGTCAGCTCCTTGGACTTCGAATCGAAAAGCCAAATCTGGCGGTTATCCCTGATCTGGCGCACGAAGGCCACATAATTGACGAGATTCGGACAGATTTTCGGATGAAAAAGCTGTCCGGAAATCTTGGGGTTGTCGCTGGAAACGACAACCACGGTTTTGCTCGCGTCTGTTGCCTCGGGACCGGCAAAGGCGCCGGTAACCGCAACCAAGCCCGCCAGCAAGAAATTGCTCACGATCCTGCTCATCATGGAAACCCTTTTCTCCCCATAATTGGCGGCTTCGCTATGGAGTTGCCGGGCAACTCCACGCTCACCGCTTTCAAATGCTTCGGCGGCTTCGCTATGGCGTTGCCGGGCAACTCCACGCTCACCGCTTCCAAATGCTTCGGCGGCTTCGCCTTGGACGCTTACCAATACCGATTTCCTCATAGGCTGCTCAGGCTTTTGAGGTAGTTTTCAGCCTTCAGATTCTCATTCTTGTACTTGTCGTTCTTGGAGAACCAGACTTCGTAGTCTTTCCATTTAAGCACGGCCTGTTGCCGATAGAAAATCTGTTTGTCCGGATTCG
>JBDSIO010000153.1:0-9614 GCA_039917895.1 Fibrobacteria bacterium
GGCGTATTGCCCGCAGCCATCTATGTCAAAGAGAAAGGTTTGGCCGGGCTGGTCATACCCATCGGAAACCTGGATGAAGCCGGCCTGGTGGAGGGCATCGGTATTTTAGGCGCGGCCAACCTGCTTGAAGTGTTGTCTTTCCTCCGGAACCCCGACTTTCCCGGTCGCCGAACGTCGAATTGGAGCGGAGGGACGGATTCCGATGGATTGGATTTCGCGGAAGTGAAAGGCCAGTCCCATGCCAAACGCGCCTTGGAGGTCGCCGCGGCAGGCGCGCATAATTTCCTTCTGGTGGGAAGTCCCGGATGCGGGAAAACCCTGTTGGCCCGGCGCCTGCCTTCCATCCTGCCGCCGCTTTCCAAGGAAGAAGCCTTGGAGACCACGAGGGTCTACAGCGTGGCCGGATTGATGAAATCAGGGCAGCGGATCCCCAGCGGCCGGCCGTTCCGATCGCCGCATCACACCATCAGTCAACAGGCCCTGGTGGGCGGTAGCGGCTTGTCACGGCCTGGTGAAGTCAGCCTGGCCCACAATGGCGTATTGTTCCTGGACGAACTGCCGGAGTTCCACTCAGACGTCATCGAGTCTTTGCGACAACCGCTGGAAATGGGATGCATTACCATTTCCCGATCGGCCCAATCGATATCCTATCCGTGCCGGTCCATCCTCGGCGCGGCGATGAACCCTTGCCCCTGCGGCTACCTGATGGACCGGAACCGCCGTTGCGTTTGCCGCATGGAGGAAATCCAACGCTATCGCGCCCGGATTTCCGGCCCATTATTGGATCGGATCGATTTGCACCTGGAATTACCAAGCCTGGAATTCTCGCAGATGATGGGATCGGAACGGGGAGAGTCCTCCAATGTTATCCGTTCCCGGGTCCGTCTGGCCCGGCAATTCCAGAAACGGCGATTCAAGACGGACTCGAAAAACGGGGTGTTCTGCAATGCCCACATGACCGCAGAGCATCTCAGGAAGCATTGCGCCTTGAACGACGCGTCCATGAAGCTTTTGCGCAAGGCCGTGGAGGCTTTGGGGCTTTCGGCTAGGGCCTTCGATCGCATCCTGAAAGTCGCCCGCACCATCGCCGATCTGGAAGCCAGTCCGGACCTCAGGGAACAACACGTCGCCGAAGCGGTGCATTACCGGAGCCTGGATCGGGAGTTGTCGCCTTTTGCCTAATCCGGCATCCAAGGAATCAGAGGCAAAGCCAGAAGCCGAGTTCGAATCAGAGCTCGAATCAGAGCTCGAAGAGGGTTGCCAATTCCCTGGCGACGCCTTCTTCGGCGTTCGACCAACGGGAAAAGCGGTTAAAAGCCGAGCGGACGCCGGGCGTGGCGTTGGCCATGGCGATGCCCAGGCCAGCGAGGCGTAGCATTTCCAGATCGTTTTCCGCGTCGCCGAATGCCACAAGCTCTGCGGGTTGGATTCCATTGCGTTCCAACCAAATCGAGAGACTGGAACCTTTGGACACATCCTTGCCCAGGAATTCCAGGTATTCGGGATTCGATTTAGTCAAGACGCAGAGGTGGGATAGCAGGGGAGACCAGTCCTCGTGGAGGGCATCGCGGCGGGCAGGGGTGTCGATGACGAGGAGTTTCTGGATCCGATCCCTCGGCAAGGTTTCGATGTCGGCGTATTTACCCGCATAGAGGGCGCCGGAGTTGGTTTCGTAGTGGCGAGACCAGGTGAAATCCCCGCCGGCATGGTAACCGTAAAGTTTCCCTTGGGAATACACGTTCAGGAAAACGGCGTTTCCTCGGCTCAAGGAATAGACCGCCTCCCGCGCGTCCGGGGAAAGCCCGCGCGAGGCCAGGGTTTCCCATCCGGACCGGCCTTGAGTCAGGATTTCGGAACCGTTGTAACAGACCATGTCGACAGGAATGGCCAGTTGCTCCACGTAAGGCATTACCCGAGCGGTCATCCGTCCAGAAGCCAAGATGATGCGGATGCCGCGTTCCGCCAAGGACCTGAGCACGGCTACGCTGCGGTCGCCGAGCCGGCCATGGTGACCCAAAAGGGTGCCGTCCAGATCCAGGGCGATAGCCCGATAGGGAATGGAAGGCAGGTTGTCTCCTTGGGAAAATGGCGCTCTTGGAGGAATATGCAGGGTCAAATTAAAAAATAGCCCTAAAGTAATCCGGAAATCAGCCGATAAAAGGTACGGGAGCAGTTCCGTTCGCAACGTTGCAATGAACGGTCCACCAAGGAGGGGGGCCTTATGCGGGTTGACAAACATTTACAGGACCGGATGGCCAACAGGTTCGCGTCGACCGGCAAGGAAAAAGCCAAGGTCCACGAACAGTTGTCCACGGGCAAGCGGATAAACCGCGCCTCCGATGATGCCGCAGGACTCGCTGTCGCCCAAGAATTCGAAAAACAGATCCGGGCGTATCGAAACGCCGCGGAGAACATCCAGGCCGGGATGAGCGCTATTTCCATCGGGGATGCGGGCGCGAGCACCATCTCTGAAATGCTGCAACGGCAACAGGACCTGGCCATCCAGAGCGCGAACGGGGCGTATGGGCAGGATCAGAGGGATGCCTTGGATAAGGAATTCCAGGCCCTTTCTTCGGAAATCGATCGTATTTCAAAATCAACCGAGTTCAACGGCAAAAATCTGTTGGACGGCACCGGTCCGCTCGCAGACGGCACCGGTTCGATCCAGACCGGGGACGGAGGCAGTGATTCCGTGACCATCCATGCTTCGGATCTGTCGCTCAACTCTTTGAATCTGGGTTCCCATAAGCTGGACTCCCCGCAGTCTGCGCTCCAGGCCATGGACGCTATTGATATGGCCATGAAAAAGGTGAACGACTCGCGCGCTGACCAGGGCAGCCTTTCCAACCGCCTGGACTTCGCGTGGTCGAACAACCAGAACCTGTCTGTCAACGCCACCCAAAGCCTTTCCAACGTGGAGGATCTGGATTTCGCCAAGGGATTGACGGAAAAGGTCCGGACCGACATACTTTCGGCCTCGCAATCGGCCGCCATGAGCCAATTCAACCAACTCACCCGCAGCCACCTGCTCGCCCTTTTACAGTGACTTTGGCAGTGATTTTGGCAGTGACTTTTGGGGTGAATTAGGTATCTTTATTGATCGGTAGGAGTTCACAACTCAAGGGGGCGCAAAGGTTTCGACGGGATTGGATGAGCTGATAGTTGCATGCCGAGGATTCTAGTTGGCCTCGTAAAAAAACTGGAAAAAAACAAATGCAGAAGAATCATATTCTTATGCAATGGCTGCCTAGTTAAAACCTAGGTGACCACGGTTCGTCGGTCGCCGCCTTAAAGGCCGACGAATTGCAATACTCTGAGGCTGGGTCTCCCCGATGTCCGGGCAGGGAAGCCGAGAAACTCCGGACTAGCGATCAGGAGAACCGATTCCTTGGGTGCTCCGGATAGCGAGAATCAAATCGGGAAGAAAGCATGTAGGAGCGACCGGTAAGTTGATTTCGGACGCGGGTTCGATTCCCGCCGCCTCCACCATTCCTGCTTCCGGCCACCTTCCGGTAAGCGCAAAAAACCCCGCTAATCAGCGGGTTTTTTGTTTTCCGTTTTTCGCCTATGGGGCCAATCTGCGGAACCCGTATGGTGGCTTTCAGTGATTTTGTCCGCGATTTTAAACCGCCTCGGTTGCCAATCCCATCTCACGCAGCCAACGATAATGCGATGCCAAGCCCGCACCGAAGGATTCATGTTCAGAGTACCGCACTCCGAATTCCAGGCAGGTCGCTTCCACCAGCTTGGAAATGGCGGGATAGTTCACATGACAAAGGCGGGGGAACATGTGGTGTTCGATTTGGAAATTCAAGGCGCCGACCAACCATAAAACGATGCGGCTGTTCCGGGCGTAGTCCACGGTGGTTTCCACTTGGTGAACCGCCCAAGTGTTTTCGATGGATCCGGTGTCGGCCCGGGGCATCGGGAACCCAGCCTGCTCGACTACGTGGACCACTTGAAACACCATGCTCAAGGCGATGCCGGTCACCACCGCCACCACGCCGTAGAAAAACGCCACGGTCAGGAACGGGTGGATTAGCATAGGAATGGCGAATGCCAGAGTGAAAAAGACGGCTTTGCCTCCGAAAAACAGCGCCCATTCCCAGCCCCTGGGCCTCGGAATCTTGTGTCCCCCGATTCGGGCCACGATGACATCGCGGAAATCATCGAACAGGAGCCATTTAACCGCAAGGAGCCCATATAAGGGCCATAAGTAGAGATGCTGCCAACGATGGAACGCGTAGCGCTTTTGGAATGGGGTCAATCGCCCGAAGCTGCCGATATCGACGTCGGCATCGTGGCCGGTGATGTTGGTGTAGGTATGGTGGAATATGTCGTGCTTCCAGTGCCAGATGAAGGAACTGCCGCCAATCAGGTCCAGGGTCATGGCCATCAGCTTGTTGATCCATTGATGGTCGGAATAGGCCCGGTGCGATCCGTCATGCTGGATATTGAAACCGATCTCCGCCGTTGTCAGACCGAGAAGCACGGCCAAGGAAAGGGCCTGCCACCACGCTGAGGCATAGAATACCAAGAGTATGTAGGCCGTCGCGTGTAATGAAAGGATTACAGCGGTCTTGGCATACATTTGCGGACAGTCACGTTGCCGGCTGCCGGTAGTTTCGAAATGGGACTCCACGCGCCGTCGCAGTTCGGCTTGGAAATTATCCGCTTTGCCGAATTTCAGTTTTTCCACGACATGCATTTATTGAACCTCCAGGGTTCAACGGCTTTACCGGGAATCCATATTGCTTGGGGTGCACATCGCCCTTGAGGAACTTGGATGCGTTCCGGAGCGTAAGCTTGGCCTTCAATGATATAACAAAGTCGCCGTATTCGCAGGTGTTTCCGAAAACCGCCCGCCATTCCGCAAAAAATGCCCCGTTCGCTTGATTTCCGCATTCGACCATAGTAATTTTTACCCGATTTTAAGCGCTCCATGCCTGGAGTTCCTATGAAAAACGTGAAAGGTTGCGCATGATCCATGTCGAAGGCCTTACCAAGCGTTATGGCCAGTCGCTGGCGATAGACAACATCTCGTTCCACATCAATAAGGGCGAGGTGGTGGGACTTCTCGGCCCCAATGGGGCGGGGAAGACCACTACGATGAAGATCCTTACTTGCTTCATATCCGCCACCGCGGGCAGGGCCAGCATCAACGGGCACGATACTTTCGATTCCCCGTTGCAGGTCAAGGAGCAGATTGGTTATCTGCCCGAAAGCTGCCCCTTATATCACGATATGGACGTGGGCGCCTACCTGGCATTTTCCGCCGAGGTGCGCGGGATCCCTTCGGGCAAACGCAAGTCGGCCGTGGAGCGGGTGATTTCGGATTGCGACCTGGGCAAAGTCCACAACAAGCTCATTGGGCATCTCTCCAAGGGATACCGTCAGCGCGTGGGCCTGGCCCAGGCCTTGATCCATGACCCGGCGGTCCTGATCCTGGACGAACCGACCTCGGGGTTGGATCCCAACCAGATCCGCGACATCCTGAGCCTCATCAACAACCTGGGCCAGGAAAAAACCGTCATCCATTCCACCCATATCCTGTCCGAGGTGGAAACCACCAGCGACCGCGTGCTCATCATAAACAACGGCCACATCGTCGCCCAGGGCACGCCCAGGGAGCTGATGTCCAGGTCTTCCGGAACCACCGTGTACGTGACCTTGAAAGGCGCGGATGCCCAGGTTCAGCTGTCGGAAGCCTCTTTCGTGAGGAAGGCGGAGAAGATTTCCGACGCCCGGGACGGTTTCATACGCCTTGCCGTGCAGGGCGCCGACCAGCGTGACGTGGCACTGGACGTTTACAAGATGGCGGTGGAAAAGAATTGGCTGGTATCCGAGCTTAAGGCCGAGACCGCCAGCCTGGAAGACGTTTTCGCGAAACTGACGAGAGGTTAAGCATGAACCATATGATGTCCATCTTCAAAAAGGAGCTGCGGAGCTATTTCTCGTCTCCGATCGGCTTCGTATTCATCATCTTCTATCTGCTGGTGTCCAACGCCTTCTTCTTCTTCGTGCAGGATTTCTTCCGGCAAGGGCAAGTGACGATGCGCGGATATTTCGCGGCCATGCCCTGGGTCTTCCTGTTCTTCGTCCCGGCCATCACCATGCGCTTGTGGGCCGAGGAAAAGAAGATGGGCACGGTCGAGATTCTCCTGACCATGCCCATGAAGGAATGGGAAATCGTGGCCGGCAAGTTCCTGGCCGCCTTCGCTTTCCTGGCCATCACCCTGCTGTTCTCCATGACCATTCCCGCCTCCCTGATGTACCTGGGCAAGCCCGATTTCGGCGTCATCATCGGCTCCTACGTGGGCGCGCTCTTCCTGGGTTCGGCTTACCTGGCCATCGGCTTGTACATCAGCTCACTGACCGAGAACCAGGTGGTAGCGTTCATTATCTCCTTGGCGGTGATTTTCGTGCTTCTGCTGGTCGGCATCGCGCCGGTTTGGCTGAACGCGCTCGGTTCCATCGTGGCGGTGTGCGAGTATGTAAGCCTGTTGAGCCACTTCAACAACGTGACCCGCGGGGTTATCGACTCCCGGGACGTCATCTACTACGCTTCCGTCATTGCCCTTTTCCTCTACCTGAACATCAAGAACATCGAAGCCAGGAAGTGGAGATAATTCATGGCCATGAATTCCAAGAAACTGAGCAGCCGGGCCAACGCGTACCTCGGCATCCTTACGCTGGTGGTGATTCTCGCCGTCGTCGGGCTCACCAGCGAAATGTTCTTCCATCGCCGGCTTGACCTGACCCAGGGCCAGCAATTCACCTTGAGCAAGGCGTCTCTGAATACCATCCGTTCCCTGCCCGACCTGGTGACGGTCAAGGTGGTCATGTCCAAGGACCTGCCCACCCAGTTCCTGCAGATCCGCACCCATGTGGTGGATCTACTCCGCGAATTCGAGGCCCAGGCCAACGGAAAAATCACTCTGGTCTTCGAGGATCCGGGCGAGAGCGAAACCAAACGCCAATCTGCCACCTCTCTGGGCATCCAGGAAGTGCAATTGCAGGAACAGAGCTCGGAAGGTCTCCAGATCAAAAAGGGTTTCTTCGGCCTAGCCATGACCTATGGCGACAAGAAGGAAGTCATCCCGGTGCTGCAGAACCTGGAATCCTTCGAATACGATCTGGTCGTGAAGCTTAAAAAGCTGACCGGCTCCATCAAGACCATCGGCATCTTTGAAGGCGGACAGGGAGCCAAGCTTTCCATGACCCTGCCGGGCCCGCAGCCCAAGACCACCAGCGGCTTCGACGAGAATTTCCCCACTTTGAAGGAAGAGACGGAGAAGCTCTACAAGTTGGAGAAGCTCGATCCGCTTTCCGCGCCGATTCCGGAAACCATCGATCTGCTGCTGGTGGCCGCGCCCGCGCGCGTCACCGACCTGGAAAAATTCCGCATCGACCAGTTCCTGATGAAGGGCAAGTCCGTCATGTTCTTGGCTCCGGGCGTGGACATGAGCCTGGGCACAGGCATCAACGGCACCGCCTCCAACAACGGTTATGAAGACCTGCTAGCCCATTACGGCCTGTCGGTCAAGAAGAACCTGGTACTGGAAGATCGCAATTTCCAGTTCGTGCGTTTCGGCAACTCCTTCTTCCCCTCGCCCTACCCATACTGGATCACGGTGCAAGGGGAGGGCCTTAAAGCCAGCAGCCCGATTACTTCCAAGCTAGGCAATATCAGCTTGCCGTGGGCCTCGTCCATCGACATTGATACCACCCGCAAGGATTCGACCAAGGTGGAAGTGCTGGCCACCTCGACCAAGGGATCATGGGAAGAGGCGAACAACTTTTTCCTGCTGCCTCGCGATCTGAAGGAATACCTGCCGGTAAACCAGCATGTGCAGCCCTTGGTGGTGCTTAAGTCCGGCAAGATCCATTCCTTCTATGAAAACCATCCTCTGCCAGCTTCCGATTCCGCCAGCGGGCAGAAAATCGATTCGGCCTCCGTCATCCGGATTTCCCAGAAGGAAAGCCGGATCCTCGTGGTAGGCAATGCGCTGTTCGCCACCGACTTCTACGTCGGCTATACCAATGCGGTGGCTAATCTACACCTGGTGCTGAACAGCTTCGATCAACTCGCACTGGATCCGGATCTCATCACCATCCGCAGCCGCGAAATCGCCAACTCGCCCATTTTGGAAGCGAAGAAGGGCAAGAAACTCTACATCCTGCTATTGAACCTCGTGGCCGCGCCTTTGTTGCTGTTGGCCGGAGGCATTGTGATCGGAATCCGCCGCAAGAAGAAGGAGGCCATGGCATGAAAAGGACCTTGATCGTTCTCATCGCCGCCCTGGCCTTGCTGGGCCTCGTCTTGCTGAAGAAGCGCAATAATGATTCGTCCATGTCCAAGGATGCGCCTGCGCTGGATAGCACTCTCAAAGCTAATATCACCGGACTCCGGGTTGTAAAGAAACCGGATACCACGTCCCTCGAGAAGCGGGACGGTAAATGGGTCGTGGCCCAAGACGGCTTCAACGTCGATACCGCCAAGATCAGCAAGGTGCTCGGTTACCTTTTCAAATTGCAGCACAAGGAACTGGTCTCAACCAGCGCAGCCCGGCTGGCGGAATATGGCCTGGACACCGCTGAGGCCAAACACGTTTCGCTCAGGGATGGCTCCGGTAAATCCTACGCGGAAGTGGTGATAGGCAAGACCTCGGGCGCCGATTACAACTCGACCTATTGGAAATGGGAAACCAAACCGGAAGTCTACCGCACTCCCGGCAACTTCACATTCGAGATAGCGACCAAGGACGAGGATTGGAAGGATCGCAAGCTCTTTTCCTTCACCGCCAAGGACATTAAGTCCCTGGAGACGATCTGGAAGGACTCGGTGGGGGCGGTATACTCCTACAAACTCGAAACCTTGACTGATTCGACTTGGAAGATGGTAGCCCCCCAGGACAGCAACTTTGTGAAGAATGCCATGGCCACGGAAATGGCTACCCGTTTCGCGGAAATGACAATCGACCAATTCGTCACCCCACAGGATACCAACCTGGCCAAGGTGAAGCTCGATTCACCGGCGGTCTGGGTCAAGGCGAGCCTTAAGAGCGGCGCGGTCCACGAGCTGAAGGCAAGCAAGTCCATTTCCGACTTTTCCTATATCCAACATCCCACTAGGAAAGATCTGATCAAATTGTCCCCTTGGCGCTTCGAAAGCTATAAGAAGAAGCCTTTCGAGTTGCTGGACGCGCCACCCGCGCCCAAGCCGGATTCCGCTGCCGCCCTCCCGACCGCCAAGCCGAATTCGGCCCTGCCAGCCTCCAAGCCAGCCGCCGGGGGACAGTAGCTGGCTTCTGGACTCAATCCAACCTCATCCCGTTTCCCACACGGGCTTGTGCGCGCCGCAGAAGGTCACCCTGGCTTGCAGGTCTAAGCGTTCCGTTGGAAACTCAGGCTCCCGGCTGCTTCCGGTCCGCCAAATCCCAATCCAAATCCAATCCCGGCCAATCCGGGATTTTTTGCGTGAACCAGGAAAGCATTTCTTGCGGACGGAGAGCCTTGCCGGAAAGCGGTCCCAGACCGGCCAGGAAATCCGCGTGCTTACGTCCCGAGCGGTATTCCGGTTCCTTTGAGGGGTGAGCCAGATACTTTTCGAT
>JBDSIO010000154.1:0-5515 GCA_039917895.1 Fibrobacteria bacterium
CCATCTCAACGGGCTTGCCGGCCATGCCCGCATCCAGAGCCGCCTGCACGTAATTCTTCGCTCCTGGAATGTCTCCTTGATCCGTCGAAGGTTTGTCGTCGATGGCGCCGGTGTATGTTACCATGCCAGCGGGGTTGATCACGAACATGGTGGGCGTGGTCTTGGCTTTGTATTCCATGCCCACCTTTCCCTCGGGATCCAGAAGGTAGGCGTCGGGCCCGGCCTTGAGATCGGCGATGCGCTTGACCAATTCCTGGCCTGCGAAATTTCCCTGCTTGCCCGGCGCGGAAGAGTTGATGGAGAGCCAGACTACTCCCTGGTCACGCGCAGCCTTCTGAGTCTTCTGCATGCTACCGGATCCGTAATGCTTTTTCACGAAAGGGCAATCGTAATTCACCCATTCGAGCACCACCCATTTGCCTTTGTATTGGGACAGCGAATGCTTCGTTCCCGCGGGATCGGGCAAGGTGAAATCCGGTGCCGGAAATCCCGGGCGAGGTGCGGGTGCAAGACCTACCGCCACGGACGGCGCGGCCGAGACGGGGGAATTGGCCTTGGCTGCCGGCGTGGTGGCGGATGCGGCCCCGCAAAGCGCGAATATCAGTGACGTAGCAACCGTGGATGGAAGGGTATGGAATGCACGGATCATGAGGACCTCCTGAAGGGCCAAACGGCGCGGGATGCGCCGGCAAGCTTTAAGGTATTTTTAAACTACAATCCGGACCGCCCGATATCCTGGAAAATCGGAAAGAGGCGGAATTCTCAATGACAAGCGTAAATCCTTGGCTGCAGCTTCCACCTGGCCCCACCAGGTGCTACCAGGCGCAATCAAACTCCCTCAGGCTCCGGGAGTCGCCTGCCTAGGCGCACTCCTGCGCCCCCGGCTCACGCCGCCACCTTCCAGCGTCAACGCAGCAGCTGATTCACCGCATTGAAAAGCGCCCGGACATTCGCCTTAATCGTATCCATGTCCTTTCCCCTTCCCAAAGCGATCGCCCCCTTGGGTTGAGTTCCCGGCGCATCCTTGCGCTGCAGCTTGATCTCCGAAAGGGCGTACGCGGCGAAATCCATGTGTTCCACGTCCAGCGCCATCTGCGAGTATTCGATGAGGTGGAAGAAAAGCCCAATCGATTCCAGGGCATGCATGCAGGCGTCGATGGGTCCAGTGCCCCGGCCGACCAGGGTCTGATCCTTGCCCTGCCAGGTGACGTCGAAGTAGAACTCCTTCTCGTTCGACTCCACGCGCAGGCCCTTGAAAACCAGGGGTCCGCGCACGTTCAGGATTTCCTGGTTGTAGACCTTCAGGATTTCCTCGTCGTTCAACTGGCCGCGGTTGTCCTGCTCCGAGAGCTTCTTCAGGATCGGCTGGATCACGGCTGCTTCTTCGATGGATATGGGGAGACCCAACCCCCGAACGATTTCGAACACGGCCGTTTTGCCGCTCTGGCTGGTGAAGCCGAGCCGATCGCCTTCCTTGCGGCCGATCAGGGAACTGTCGATGGCGCGGTAGGCGCCTTTCTTCATGCCCATGGTCTTGGACGCGCCGTCCTGGTGGATGCCGCTGCGGTGCGCGACCACGTCGCCGCCCACCAACGGCGCCTTCTCGTATATGGGCACCCTGGCCCACTCGGACACGCGCAAGGCAGTCTCGTAGATTTCGCCCAGGTTGAGGGGCACATTCACCTCACAGTTCGCCAAGGCGCAGGCCACCTCGTAAATATTGGTGTTGCCCGCCCGCTCGCCCAGGCCGTTCAGGGCGCATTCCAATTGCGTGGCGCCGGCGAAATAGCTTTCCACCGTCGTGGCCGTGGCCATGCCCAGATCGTTATGGGTATGCACCGCGATGGTCACGTGCGACGGCAAGGCCGCCACCACTTTCTCCACCATCTCAACGAACAGCTTGGGGCGGTAGCGCTCCACGGTGTTGGGCAGGTTGATGACGTGCGCGCCTTCGGCGATCACGGCATGGAACAGATCGATCACGAAATCCAGGTTTTCCCGCGAATCCCCGAAATGCTCGGCCGAAAACTGGATGGTCCCCTTTCCACCCATCACCTGGCGGCAGGTGGCGATGGACTTGACCGCGCGGTCCTTGACCTGCGCCGGCGTCATGCGTAATACGTTCTCCATGTTGAACGGGCTGGTGGCCAGGAACGTATGGATGCGCGGCTGGGCCGCGTACTGGATGGCTTCCCATACCATGTTGATGTCTCGCTCCACGCACCGGGCCAGGCCCGAGATCACCACGTTGTCGGGCGCCAGCTTGGCGAGGTGTTCGCAGGCTGCGAAGTCCATCTCGCTCGCGCCCGAGAATCCCACCTCGATGCCCTGGACGCCCAGCTTCAGGAGTTGGCGGAACACCAACTCCTTCTCCTGCAGGTTCCAGGGGTGCCGCAGCGCCTGGTTCCCGTCGCGCAAGGTCACATCGTAAAAAAAGGGTTTCTTGTTTGTCGTCGTCGTACTCATCGTATTCTCCTCTTTCCAGTCCAGGGCCGTCTCGGGTTTTCCACTTCCGAGGGGCCGAGGTCCCAGGAGGCGCCGTTCCCGGCTTGCGTCGGGAACGGTTCCTTTCCTATCAAGGGACCAACGAAAAAGCCCACTCGGATGAGTGGGCTTTTTGTAAACGCTCGCACTCTCTCCTTAGCCGGATAGGCTTAGAAGGAGAGCGCTGGTGGCGTAAAAAGCGTTGTGGACGGAATCCATGGACATGGATCTATGATAACTATTAACGCTGAATCGCACAAGAGGCCCCGGAAGCCGCCCGCTTTCCCCATCCGGATCCCGCCAATATCCCGGCCCTACCGCAGAATTCCCCTCTAACGGGGTTTTCGCCCCGGAGCCCGGGCACGACTCAGAACCCGAGGCTGACCCGGGCGCCTGTGTTGTCGGGCCCGATCTCGGGAATGACTTCCATCATGCCCAGACCCCTGGCGCTGGTGCCCTTGTAAACCCGCAGGGTGTTGGCCAGCGAAACCAGGCGGTTGAGCGCGAGCGCGCCGATGGCGAAGGAGATGGCGACCTTGGACGCGCGGTAATAGCGCAGGGTCTGCTGGAACGTCCGCCAGTTTCCCGTGTTCTCGGGATTCACCGAGCTGCCGAAATCCCAGTAGTTGGCCTCCATGGACCTGATGTCGTAATTCCCGTCGCGCTTTCCTGAAAGGATTTGCGCCAGCTCGTAGCTGTCCTGGCGATGCTGTTTCTCCTGGTAGGCCCGGAAGGTGGCCATGGTCTCCAGGAAGGCCGGGCTCTTGGAAGACCCATCGATTCCTGCATGTTCCGATGCGTAGTTGCGCGCGCTTGAGAGATAGCTCTCGCGGGCCAGGAAGGCGACGTACAAGGTGGCCCAGACGCCGGCCTCCGTGAGCAGGAAGGCTTTGGCGTTGCCCTTCTCGTTCAGGTAGAACTCGCCGCTTCCCGGAAGGGTGGCGGAGAAGAGCATGGCCAGGGGCAGGGACTTGTTCTTGTTGCGGGACTGGCCGGGGTCGACCTCGATGGTGACTTCATCGGAGCCCGGTACTAAGGGTGATTCAGCGGTTGCCGGTTCCGCGGCGGCGGGTGCGGGAACTGCCGTTTCTGCCGGAGCCACTGCGGTCGGCAAGGCCGGAACGGCAGGCGCCTTGCTCGAATCCTTGGCCAAGGATTCGGCAGTATCAGGTACCGTGGGAGTTACCGTAGGCGGAGCGGGAGCTTCGATTTCAAGTGCAGGTGCCCCAGGAGTTTGCGGAACCGGGACATCAGAAGGTTCCAGTTCCTCCTTCGCCTGCGATATGGCCGCAGAAAACGCGGGCGCTGATCCAAGGCACAGGACCAAGGCGATGGCCGCTGTGACCCTGGTCCGAACCTTGTGCGCCCGAAGCTTGTACGTCCCGAACCGGCCCGGCAGCTTCGAGCCTTCGGAGCGGACGGCCGGGAAGAGTCCGGTAACCCGTAAGAGACCAGAAGCAGGGGAGGAGCGCATCGATGGGTTTAGAAGGTTACGCTGGCCGTCACCGTGGGTGCGGGGGCGTAGCCGTCCCAGGCCAGATAACTGTCCAACCTCACCCGGTCCCACCAGTTCGTTTCCGTCTGGTACAGGGCTTTGTTGTGGTAATGGGCCGCCAGGGCGGCGTCGATGGCGGAGACGATATGGTTCACTACCATGCCGCCCAGGAACCAAGCCTGCATACGGGCATAGTCGTTGGCCTGAGCGCGCATGCCGATATACTTTTGCTGCATGTCGGTGGTGGCCAGGACCAGATGACCGGCCGCGTCTTTCAAGGCGTTCCCGTCGTTGCCCATGGCGTAGTAGGCCGAATCTCCCAGGAACACGCTGTCCGCATCCAGCCAACCGGTGATGAATTCGGTCTCTTTGCCGATCAACTCGTAAAAATTGTGCGGATTGGGGAAACTGGAACGCAACAAGGCCACGGCCGCAGCCGAGGAATCCCTATCATTGTACTCGCGCTTAAACGAATCGTATTCGCCGCTCAAGGGAGATTTGCACCCCTGTAACAGGCTGTTGCCTTTGTTGGTGTTGGCTTCCTGCACGTATTCGCAATAGTTCTCGCGCAAAAGGTTCCGGTTGGCGACCTTGTCCGGATACCGGGCTATGCTGTCTTCATATTTGTATTGGCGCCAGTTCTCGTCCGCATACTTCCGGTACTTGGCGATCTGGGCATCCTGCCGATCGACGACATAGTGGTGCCAGCCGTAGGCCAATGCCACGTCGGTAAGGAAATACGCCGCGCCGCGCGTATAGTTGAACCAATTCTGGCCGACATACGCCTGGCCCAGGCCGGGAACGATCATGGACATGAACAGGGCCTTCTTAGGCGAGCGATACCGGCCTTTGAGCTCGTCGATGGTATTCACCGTGGTTTCGCGTACCACGCGCTTCCGCTTTTTCTTCCCGCCGGTCTGGGCCGAATCGGCATAGGCGTTGGAATCCACCGAGGTCACTGCGGACGGGAGCGCCTTGAGCGAATCCACGGTCACCGGTTTGGTAGAATCCGCGGCTACTACCGGTGCAGGAACCGCTTTCACGGAATCGGCGCTCGCGGTCTTGATGGAATCTTTGAGGGCGGGGGCGGCCCCCTGAACGGTATCCTTGGCAGCGGCCTCGGCGGTCTTTGCGGAATCCGCCGCCGGAGCTTTGGCTTTGGCTTTTTTGGCTTTCGCCGGTTTCGCGGTCTTAGCCGTATCGGGGGTGGCGGCGGGAGCCGGGGATGCCGGAGCGGTGATTGCCGGGGCTGGGGCGGCGGGAATCGCCGTCTGGGCGACCGCATTCCCGCCCATCAGAATTCCGGTCAGGAACAGGGCCGGAACCGAGGGATGGAGAATGCGATGAAGGAAGAAAGGGAGGAGTGGAAAGGGATTCGTGTTGGATGTACGCAAGGCTACCCCGGTGAGATTGGGATTTAATGTACATGAAATCAAACACGAAAAACAGCCTTTGGACCGGTTTTCAGGCGGTTCAGGGGACCTTTGAGCGGAATCGGGAAGGCGAGCGGGCGGCCGTTACAGGCCCAACACGTCG
>JBDSIO010000155.1:0-7014 GCA_039917895.1 Fibrobacteria bacterium
GCCTGCCAGGCGGCCACGGCTCCGGTGAAGATGGACGTAAGGCCGACCAATGGGATGGAGGTGATGCCGATCAGGTACATTTGGTCGATGGTGAAGTGGAAATTCTTGAATACCGAGGGAATGGCCAAGAACATCTCCGCGCAAAAGCGCAAGAAGAGTACGATCTGCGAGCACATACGGAGGAACGCCTCCCCCAGCTTCACCACCCGCCCATCGATGTAGAGCCAAACCCTCACTTGGTCCTCCGGAATGCCGCCCGATATCCCATTATAGCAATGGCCCGGAGCGCGCTTCAGGCTCTCTTTAGGTCCATTGCCATTTACCGGGTGAGCATGCTTTCATAATACTCGTCAAGGTACTTCCGCTGGCCCTCGGACAAACGCAGCGCTTTGGCGTTTCTGCGCGCCTCCCGGAGCAATTGCAACATGCGGTCTTCTTCCGCGGCCCGGCTCGGCGCGCTGGTCTCGCCTACCTGGCCGCGGCTCGTTTCGGCCTGGCGGGATTCGCTCTGTCCCCGCTCCTGCATGGCGTTCGAGGCTTCCAACAATTTGGATTGAAACTGTTCCTGCCGCCGCTTCAATTCTTCCGGGGAAAGACGACCGCCTCGCAGTTCCTCCTCCAGGCGGCGGGCCTCGTCCGCCAGACTGCGGACCTTCTGCGCCGAACCGCCGCCTTCACCCATACCTTCGGCCAGGGATTCCAGGCTTTCGCCCAATTCGCCTTGCTCGTTGGCCATGCCGCCTAGTGAACCGTCTCCTTCCCCGCCTTCCCCGCCTTCCCCTTCGCTTGCGCCTTCGCCCTCGGCGCCGGCTTGACCCGCTCCTTTTTGGCTCCCTTCACCCTTCTCTCCGCCTTTGCCTTGCTTGCCTTTGCCCTGGCCGGCACCCGGCTGCCGGCCTTCCATCATCGCCTGGAGAAGTTGGAAGGTGGCCTGGTTGATTGCCATCTGCTTACCGCTCATCCCCTGGAGCTGACCGGAAAGATCCCCGCCCTGGCCATCGCCGCCTTTACCCTGGCCCCCAGGACTGCCGGAACCCGAACCGGATCCGCTTCCTTGGCCGGAATTCTGCGCCATCTTCAGCAGCTTGAGCAGTTCACGGGAGAGGTTTTGGTTGTGCCGCAGGGATTTCTCGCCCGTTTCCCAACTGTACTGCCGTGCGGCCTCCCGCGCCGTGGCGGCCAAGCTGCGTGATTCAGTAGTCAACGTCTGCCCCAGGAATGGAACCTTCGCAGCCAGCGCCCTGACCCGTTCGTTCAGCCATTGGGAGGTCTGCGCCACGCTGCCGTACAAAGCCGCCTCATCCGATTCCCAGCCTTCGGCCTGGCGCCGGGCCGAACCGCTGCGGATCAGGATCTGCAACCGCGACAGGGCGAGGGATTCCTGGAGTAGGTCCTGGGCTTCGGCGAGGTCGACGGAGCTCTCCATGCCCGCCATAGCCTCTCCCAGCATCTCTCCCATCGCGCCCAGCTTGTCGGCGGCGGCACCGGCGGATTTGGAGGCCGAAGCTGCGGCTGAGGATTGCTCCATTCCGGATTTTCCCTTGGCCGCTGCCAGGGACCGTCGCACATCCTGCATGTCCTTCTGCGCCGGAGCGGGTTGGAGCTTTTTTCCCGCTTCCTGCAGGTCCTTACGGCCTTCCGCCTGCGCGGCGAAATCCGCGAGGGCCTTTTGCGCCTCCTGCTGGATAGCCTTTTGTTCCGCGTCCTGGGACGTGCCGGTCCTGACCGTCTCCAGTTCCTTGGCGAGGGCGCGCTCGCGGTCCTGCAGATCCTCCAGCATGGACTTCAATTCCTGCATCCGCTTGCGGTCTTTCAATTGTTCCAGCATGGCCAGCGCGCGGTTCAGGTTTTCCGCGAGTTCGGCTTGCTTATCCAGCATCTCCTTAAGCTTTTCCTTGAGATCCTGCTCATTGACTTCCTGGCCGGCCAGCTTGCTCTCCATGAGTTTCCGGAGGCTGTCGGGCAGCACCTCACGGAGCAGCTCCTGGACTTTCTTCATCTTCTCCATCAGATCCGGGGAAAGCAACCCGTTTTTGGCGCCCTGATCCATGGATTTCTTGAGGTCATCATTGGCGTTCTTCATGTCCTCGGCCATGCGCATCTGTTCCTGGATGGCCTGATCCATCATCTCGCTTTTGGCCTTGGCCTGAGCCGCCTGATCCTGCAACAGCTTCTGCAAATCGGTCTGGTTCTGAAGGTTTCTCTCCAGGTTTTTGGCAAGCTGGTCCATTTCGTTCTTGAACTTCTCGACCGGGGCCATGCCCGGGGGCGATTTTTCCAGCTTCTCGCTCAGGGACGCCAGCTTGGCCGCCTGCTCGTGCTGGGACTTTACCAGGTCCTCCAGGTTCCGCTGGCGCTCGTCGACGGGCAGCATCCCCTGGTTGCCGCGCGGCAGAGAAGGCTCGCTCTTTTTGAGAAAGTCCTGAAGCTCCCTGACCGCTTTGCCCGCCTCTTCCTGGGACTGCCGCTCCAATGACCGGCTGATCTGCGACAGGGAGGCTTCGACACGACGCTGGTGCTCCCGCGGATCGTCCACCATGATGCGGTTGATCTCGTAGTCCGCCAACATGGGCGGACCCTCTTCGCGAGGCGCCTGGCGTTCGCGCTCCAGTTTCCTCTCCAACTGCTTCTCGCGCTGCAACGCGCTTTTCAGGCTGGAGACGGCGCTCTGCTCTTTCTGCCGCGTGGCTGCAAGCACCTCCTGGACCGTCGACATGCGCAAGCTCCGAGACGCCGAAAGTCCGGACTTCGGCCCGCTGACGGTATCGTTGTCGACCGCGGCGAGATGGAACTCAACGATATCGTCCGGACGCAAATCCATGGGCTTGAGATCCCACTCCGCTTCCACCAATCCCGAGCGCGCCAGCTTCAACCAATCCCGGCCGTCGCGCTGGCCATCCTTCCGCACCTTGCCTCCGGAGAGGATGCGGTACACGAGCTTCAGGGAAGCAAGCCCGAAATCGTCCTTGACCCGGAAGGCCAGGGTCAAGCGCGCGTCCCGGTCGAGCACGGTATCCCCGCCCGGCGAAACCAAATCCACTTCCGGCGCGAGATCGGGAAGCAAATCCACCCGGGCGGGCTGGGATGTCCGCGATCGGATGCCCTGTTCATCCTCCAGCCAGAATGAGTAGTCCGTGGATCGGCGGATCTCCTTATCGATGCGAAAGGATCGTCCGGGGCCCAAGGTATCTTCGCCGTATGCCTTGGACGCAGATGCCGATCCGGTATCGGGGTCCACGGAGGCGAATCGCCAGGCCAGGCGTTTCAGATCGCGATCGGATGCGAGGGACCAGGTCACGCGCGTGCCCGGCAGTACGGGAAAGCGAATCACGCCCGGCGGCAGCGTGTCGGCCCGGAGGCGGGTATAACCGGGAGGCTTCAGCACCGCCTGGATGCGTTCGAGGATAGGCGGGGACATCACGGTAAAGCGCTGCGACGGGCTGCGCCCGTTGTCGCCCGCAAAATACAGGGAGAAGTCCGAGGTGGCGGGGCCGAAGGCGAAAGCGAAGCCCTGGACGGTATCGGCACTCAGGGGGAATCGTGCGATCCCATCGGCGGTTTTGACGTACGCGTAAATCGCCTGGCCGGTCATGAGATTGCGCGCCCGGCCCGCGATCCGAAGCGTGTCCCCTACTCCCAGAACCTGAGGCGTTTCCAAGAGTTCGAATCTTAATATGGGGAGACGATCGAGAACCACCCACGGCAGGGTCGCACGGCGCAGGAACTCCCCGGGGCGACCGGTCAGAAAGGCGACCGCCACGCAAGCCGAAAGGGCGACCGCCAGCGCAATTCGGTGCGGAACGGGAAAGGCTCCGGGGCGCGGCATGGCGAGGCGGGGCAGATATTCCGCGAAAAGCTGATCGAGGTCGCGCAAGGTCGCCTCTCCATGGTTTTCCAGGGACAGGACGGTGCGAAAGGGATCCGGGGCACTCGGATTGGCGCGATCGAGTTCGCGGGCCACGGCGTCGGCAGCGTTGGAACGCGCAGACCAAAGGATTGCGAAGGTAACCGGAAGAGCGAGGTACAGTAGATAGGACCAGCCCATCAGGGAGAGACACACCGGCGAAAGCGGAAAACGCAGGGATAGGGCGCCCAGGCCGGCGAGAATGATGAGATGGGCGCAGACCAGGATCCAAAGGATCCGCAACGCTCCGGCCATTGCGCGCAAGCGCCGTTGGCGGACGAGAAGGGACGGGATTCTGGTTAGGGCGGAGGTCATGGGGTCAGTTAGGCTCCGCATCAGCCTCAGGGAAACGCCGCCGCCGACGGAGCTCCCTGCAGGAACCAGGCCACCACGTTCACACCCATGCGCAGGGCGGCCTCATGCAGTTCCGGCGGATCCTTATGCACTTCCGGATCCTCCCACCCGTTCCCGAGATCGCTTTCATAGCTATAGAATACCAAGGTGCGGCCATCGAGCGCAATTCCATAGGCCGTCGCGCGCTTGCCGTCGTGCTTATGGATCTTGGGCAGACCCTCCGGAAACCGGTATTGGGAGAAAAAGACGGGGTGCTTGGGGCCCATCGGAGTCAAGGCATGGTTGGGAAAGAGCAGCTTCATCTCCCGGCGGAAGGACGTGTCCATTCCGTAATTGTCATCGGCGAACAACATGCCCCCGCGCATGAGGTATTCCCGCAGGGCCCTGCGCTCCTCTTCGGAAAAGGCGACATTGCCGTGCCCGGTCATGAAAAGGATGGGGAAATCGTAGAGATTGCCGTCCATGACGGCCACCTGCCGTTCTTCCGCGCAGGCCGGGAGGCCCAGGTCGGACCGCAAGCGCTTGGACAGGTTCACGAGCATCGAAGGTCCCGCATACCAGTCTCCTCCGCCTCCGTATTTAAGGCGCGCCACCGCCCAGCAGGGAGCCGGGGCCGGCCGCTTGGTTTGCGCCGCCGTCGCTGCTTGCGAAGCGCTCGACCCGGGGGTTGCGGGCGAGCCCGCCACTCCCGCCGCGATCAGGCCTACGCAGAGGGCGGTCCCGCAGACGGAAAAAAAGGTGGAAAAGAAGTTTGAAAAGCAGGCGGAAAAAAATGTGAAAAAGGAACGGGAGAAAGTAGCGGGAAATGGAACGGAAAAGGGCCGGCGCATACCGGATAAACTAGAAAATAGGCACCCCTGAGGGCCGGTTCAGCGGGCCGCAGTCTGGCTGGCAACGGATTTCGCGCGATTGTTCCAAAGGATGCGGTAGGTCCAATAGTTGCCCATCACCTTTTTCACGTAATCCCGGGTCTCCCAATAGCTGATGTCCTCGATGCCGGATTCGAGCGGACGATCGGCGCCCCCCGCCATCCAGCGCTTGGTGGGTTCGGGGCCGGCGTTGTAGTTCGCCAGCACCCAGAAGGAATTCCCCTTGTAGTCCTTCCAAAGGTCGCGCAGGTAAGCGGTCCCCAGGCTGATGTTCACCTCGGCCTCGGTGAGGCTGTAAGGGTCGAAGTTCGCCCACTTCTCCTTCCTGGCCACCGACCTGCCGGTCCCCGGCATCATCTGCATCAGTCCCACCGCCCCCGCCCCGGACTTGATGTCCCGGTCGAACCCGGACTCCTGGCGCATAAGGGCATAGACGAAGGCGGGATCGAGTTTGCGCTTGGCCGCGTACTTCTGCACCATGGCTTCGTAGGGACGCGGAAAGATCAGTCGCAGCACTTCTTTGGGAGCTGAACCCCATTTGTCCGGCGGGATCTTGTAGCTGAGCTGCAGACCCATTTTATAAGACTCGCGCCAAAGCTGGCGATTCTTCAGCATGCGGGCGTTCGCATACAGGAACCAGGGGTTGTTCTTGATCTTCGCCGGCATGGTTCGCAAGGTAAGGATCGCCAAGGTGTCGAGCCGGAACTGCATTAGCTTGCCTATGGACAGGTAGTCGCTCTGGAATTCGTTGTCGAGGCGCTCGCGGTAGCCGGACATGCCGTCCTTCATCCAGGCCTTGATGGCTTCCGGCTTGGAGGACGCGAAATGGCGCCAGGGATCCAGGCTGTCGGCGTATGCGCCCCGGGCCTGCAGCGACTGCCGCGCCAGGTGTCCGTAGAAATTGAGCGGGTACTTGAGGGCGAGTTCGGTCAGGCTCGCGCCGGCTCCCGCGGAATCCTTAAGCGAATCCAGGGCCTTGGACTCCCAATACATGCCGGCGGGATAGGCGTTGGAGTTGACCTGATCGCGGATAGCGTGGAAAGCCTGCCTGGCCGCCCCCATGTTGCCGGCCTTGTACTGGCAGATGCCCACCCTGAAATTGGCCCAGTCTCCGCGCTTATTGGCGCTGAAGTCGGCCAATTGGCGGTAATAGAATTCCGTGGCCTCGACGTAATTGCCCTGCTGTTCCAAATCCCAGGCCCGCAGCCAGTAGATCTCCGACGTCTTGTCGGCCTTTGGGAATTTCTCAAGGAGACGGTCGTACCAGAGAATCGCCTTTTTCGGCTCTTCAAGGCGGTCATAGCAGCGTGCGACCTGCAGGATGGCTTCCGAAGTCTCTCCGTATTTCTCCATGTACTTCACGAAGACGGGAATCGCCTTCTGGTATTCCTTGCTCTTGAAATGCAGGCTGGCGTAATTCCAATGCATTTCCTGCTTCTCGGGCTTGCCGGGCGCCAACTTGAGCGCCGCCTCGCTGCGCAGGAGGGCCTGGGAGTTAAGGCCGAGCTTGCTTTCCAGATCCAGCATCAGGTCCTGCTGCTCCCAGGCGCCGAACCCGGGAGGGAGGAAGGGCGAAACCATCTGGTAGAGCGTGTCCAGGCGCCGATCGGAAGGGGCCGAGGCCACGATGCGCTTGAGCAGGGTTTCAAAACCCTCGGGATTGCCCGTGAAGCCTTGGAGCTTGAGCAGGCCATAGAGGAAGTTGATTTTCACGGCACCGCCCACGGGCGCCTCGATAACCTTGGTGTAGAACTGCAGACGCGCGGAATCGTCCGGGTTCGTCAACGGGAAGATCTGGATGCGCCGGTTGAGCAGGTAACTTTGCCAAGTAGAGCCTCCCACCCATTCCAAGCATGCCCGGAGCACGCTGTCGGCCCGCACGTAATC
>JBDSIO010000156.1:0-6981 GCA_039917895.1 Fibrobacteria bacterium
TCACGGTCGCGCGGATCTGACCGTCCCGAATCAGGTTCAGGTTGTCCAGGCTGAACGAGGAAAAGGTGGTGAAGCCACCCAGGATTCCGACCATCAGGAACAACTTTAGATTCGGGGAAGGCGACGCTGTGAAAAACCAGCCCGCCAGGAATCCGATAAGGGCGGAACCTATCAGGTTCACCGTCAATGTTCCCATCGGAAAAGCTCCTGCTTGAGCCGCATGCACCCGGGACTGGACGAAGTAACGCCCCATCGAACCCAAAGCCCCACCGAGCGCGATCCATATCCACTGCATACGATGTGCCTGCCTTTCCGTACCGCGATCCCGTTCCGTTGCAAAACGATGCCGTCCAGAAATATACTCCGGATACCGCTTGGGTAACCTTTCGGGTAACAATTTGAGTAACAATTTGGGTAACCGGATGCTTGTGGGAAGGAAAGCGGATGGCGCCCGTTTTCGCGGGAAAGCAGGGCCACCCGAATACTCCTTTCCCCCGCCGGTGGGTATATTAAGGGGGTCTTTCCGGGCCGAGAAAAAGAGGCGACTTTGAAATATTCTATAGCGGCGCTCGGCGCAGTTTTCTCACTCATTACCGCCCTTCATGGCCGCGTGTGCGCCGCCGCCGACCCATCCGCGCATGTCGAGGCTTCGCTGCTCGCCGAACCCGGGATGGTGGCCCCCGGACAGACCTTCCGGGCCGGGTTGCATCTCAAACTCGAACCCGATTGGCACGTCTACTGGAAAAACCCCGGCGACGCCGGCTTGCCCGTCTCGATGAATTGGACCCTTCCCAAAGGCGCTGCCACCGGCCCCATCCTCTGGCCGTATCCGTCCCGCATCGAAGTCCCTCCCCTGATGAATTACGGCTACCATGACGAGGTCCTGCTCCCAATCGACATCACCACTCCCGCCCAGGCCGAGGTGGGCGGCAAATTCGAACTAAAGGCCAAGGCCAAATGGGTGGTCTGCAAGGACATCTGCCTGCCCGGCGGCGCCGAACTCTCCTTGAGCGTACCCGTAGGCGTCGCAGGCGCGTCGAATCCGGTACACGCCGCTCTTTTCTCAAGGGCCCAGACCGCACTCCCCCTGGCAAGTTCGGAATGGACCTTTTCCGCGCAAGCGCAGGATTCCACCCTGCTTGTCATCGCCACACCGCCCGCGGGAACTGCGGCAGCCTCGGCCTCCGCGGCCGACGCGTTCAGCTTTTTTCCCGACATCCCGGACTTGATTGAATACGCCGCGCCGCAGAAATTCTATCCCGTCCCTGGCGGCTATGCCCTGGAACTCAAGGCAGTTCCACCCGAACAGGATGGCGTGGAAGGAGAAAAAGCCGAAGGAGATAACATAGGACCGGACAGCCTGACCGGCGTGGCCGTCTCCGAATCCGGATGGAACCATGCCCACGCTAAAGCCGTTGAGGTCAGGGTCCCGATCATCCGCGGCAAAGCCAAACCGGCCGCGCTGGCGGCAGCTATCACCGTGTCCGGGAATCCCCCATCAGCCCCTGGCTCCGCGGGTTCCGAATCCGGTCAGCCTACGGCGGGAGCCCCTCCCGGATCCGGCGTCGGGTCCGCCCAATCCGGATTCGTAAAACTGCTTCTCATGCTTTTGCTCGCCTTCACCGGCGGACTCATACTCAACTTGATGCCCTGCGTATTGCCCGTACTCTCGCTCAAGATTTTCGACTTCGTGAAACGCGCGGGCCAGTCCCGTTGGAAAATCTTCTCTCACGGCCTGGTCTTCACCGCCGGGGTGCTGATCTCGTTCTGGTTCCTAGCGGGTTTGCTGCTGATCCTGCGCAGCGGCGGCTCGGAACTCGGCTGGGGCTTCCAATTGCAATCACCAGGATTCCTGGTGGTGCTGTGCGCCCTGTTCTTTTTCTTCAGCCTGAACCTGTTCGGCGTGTTCGAACTCGGCTACCTGTTCACGCGCATCGGCGGGGCCACCACCAGTGAAGGCTGGCTAGGCTCCTTCCTGGCCGGCGTGACCGCCACCGTGGTCGCCACCCCCTGCACGGCCCCCTTCATGGGTTCGGCCATGGGCTATGCCTTTACCCAGCCCCCCTACTATGCCATGCTCGTCTTCACCTTCCTCGGCCTCGGCATGGCCGCGCCCTACCTTTTGCTGTCCGGCTTTCCGGGTCTGATGAAATACCTCCCCAGGCCGGGCGAATGGATGGAGCACCTGAAGCAGTTCATGGGATTCCCCTTGCTGGCCACGGCCATCTGGCTGGCCTGGGTGCTGGGCAAGCAGGCCGGAGTCGATGCCCTGATCGCCCTGCTGTTCGTGCTGCTGCTGGCCGGTATGAGCGCCTGGATCCTGGGTAAGTGGACGGCCCTGCACAAGTCCACACCAGTCCGCGTCATCGCCTGGCTGGTGGCGCTGGTCGTGTTCGTGCCCGCTTTCATCCTCGTGCTCATCTACCTCGATCAGATCCGGGATGCCCGACCGCGCGCGGCCGCTGAGGGAACCGCCGGATCCGCGGGGCGCCAGGTAACCGAGAACGGCATGACCTGGGAACCCTTCTCCGAAGCCCGCGTGGCCGAGCTCGTGGGACAAGGCAAACCCGTGTTCGTGGACTTCACCGCCGACTGGTGCCTGAGTTGCAAGGTGAACGAGAAGGTGGCCTTCGGCTCCAGCGAGGTGAGGGCCCGGTTCAATGAACTCGGGCTCACGGTGCTCAAGGCGGATTGGACCCTGAGGGACGACATCATCGCCCGCGCACTCGCCAAGTTCGGACGCAACAGCATTCCGCTATACGTACTCTACTCCGGAAAGGGCATGGATGACTTCGTGCTCCTTCCGGAAGTGCTGTCGCCGAGGATCTTGTTGGAGGCTTTGAACAAGATCGAAAAGGTCGAAGCCGTTCAAAGCGTCCTCCGCAAGTCTCCCTGAATCGGCAATTTCCCCCGATAAGACCGGTGAGGCGCGCGCCTGATCCGATGGAAAGGGCTTCAGGGACACTTTCCGTCCCCGCCTTCCGCCTATACTTACTCCAGTCACAATCAAGGAGCCGCCATGAACGGATATCTGGAGAAATGGAAAAGGGTCAGTGTCGTAGAAAGCATCCTGCTCGTGGACGGCGAGGCCACCACGCGGGACGCCATGAAATTCATCCTGGAACTCAACGGGTACCGGGTCGTCGAGGCCCATCACGGCATCGAAGCGCTCCAGGTGCTCAATGAATGGGGCGGCGACATCCAGCTCGCTCTATGTGGCGCGGATTTGCCGGACATGACCGGGCCGGAATGGCTGAGCCAGTTGCGGTTCCTGGGCCCGGAAGTGCCGGCCCTGCTGCTTTCCGAGCGCGACAGCGTAGAGGTGGCTGAGATGTCCGTGGGATCATTGGGCGGGATGCCGGCGAAACCTCCCGCGCCCGCGCGCTTGTTGGAGAAAATCCGCCGCGCCCTGGACGACCATTTCTTTTCACGGTGCGAAAGGGTGTCCGCGGCCTGAATCCGAGAACCGGATCGAGGGCTAAACCTTTGAAGGCTATGGCCCGGGGCTAAACCTTCGGCGCTTCCTGGCCCCAGAGTTCGCGCTCGGCTTGAAGATATTGGATGGCTTCCGTGAGCACCGTTTCGAGGATGTCCAAACCTTCACCGATATGATCGGTCAAGCCGATGCTCGCCATCTCCTCGAGCCGTTCCGCGCTTTCCTGGACCTTGGAGGCTCCCAGGTTGGCGGAGCTGGCTTTGAGTGAATGTGCGATGAGATGGATGGATTTCAGATCCGAGGTCTCCAGGCTTTTACGCGAGGATTGGATCCGCTTGGGGGCCTGCACGATGAAGTTATCGATCATGCGCAACAGGAACTCCTTGCCCCCGATATTGTAGAGGTTGACCAGAGCGGTCTTGTCGATGGTCTTCACCGACTTCATGATCGTTCCTTTCCGGATCCGTATCGGCGATCCCGTACCATTCTATCATATTCAGATTTCCGAATCAGGGGTTTGCCGCCGTCGATTGGGACGGGGGTCATTAAAAGTGGTTTTCAGCCCCTGCGCGCTTCCCGTCCGACCCGGACGCCCCTGATGGCCTCCTTACGGCGCTGTTTCCGCCGATGCGTACCCCCGTTCACGTCCATCTCCCGCCTCTCCCTCTCGGGAATCCCGAATCGACCGGTTATTCCGAAGCATGGTTTGCTTGACGTATCGCTTGATGGCGCGGAAGCCTTCCTCGTCAAGACGCTTCGCTTGCCCGGTTAAGGATTCGTCAGGCCGGTAAAGCATTTGTAAGCTGCCTCAAACACCGGGAGAAAAGGTCCCGGACCTCATTCTCCAAGACGATAAAAGACCTGCAAATCCGCTGCCCGGGAACAAACTCCTGAAAAGAACGGAGCTGCCGATCATTGATTAATCGGCCCGCCTGGGAGACAATCAGATCATGCTCCTGACATACCGACAAGCAACCTGGAAAGCGGGCAAAGCCACCATGACGGGCAGAATCCTTACCCTGGTTTATTCTCTCTTGGCGCTCTCGCTTATCGCATGCGCCCCGACCCGATCCCCGGTCGACCGGAACCTGGCGCTTATCCGCGCCTCCGAAAAGGGGCAGACCAAGGAGGTCTACCGCCTGATCGAAGCCGGCGCCGACGTCAACGCCCGCGACCCCGAAGGCTGGACCCCGTATATGGCCGCTTCTTCTATGGGCCATTTGGACGCCATGCGCGTCCTGCGGGCCTTCGGAGCCAAGACCATCGCCCCTGAATTGGAAGCCGAGAACATCGCCCGTTATAACGTGAAATAACGTGAAGTAAGGGCGCAAAACCCCTTCCTGACTTTTTGTCCTGATTTTTTTAACAACTTTTTATCGCAAAAAGGTCCCGGTTCCCCCGGGGCCTTCGTTTTTTATGCTTTATAGATTATTGGGGTCCTCCATTCCCGGGGGCCGCTGAACAGACGGAAGCTATGGAATTCAAAGACTATTACAAATCCTTAGGGCTGGAAAAAGGCGCGGACAAGGACGCGATCAAAAAGGCTTACCGCAAGCTGGCCGCCAAATACCATCCGGACAAGAATCCGGGCAACAAATCGGCTGAGGATCGCTTCAAGGAAATCAACGAGGCCAACGAAGTGCTGACCGATCCCGAGAAACGCCGGCGCTACGACCAGCTCGGCGCGGATTGGAACAATCCAGGTGGGCCCAGCTACGGCGGTCCGCAAAATGGGGGCGCCGGCCAGGGCGGCCGCACCCGGTCCCGAAGCTTTTCCCAAGAGGACCTCGGAGAGATGTTCGGCGGTGGCGGAGGCGGCGGTTTTTCCGATTTCTTCGAGACTTATTTCGGTGGCTCCGGCATGGGAGGCGGCGGTGGTCCCGGACGCGGGCGACAAGGCGGCGCCTGGACCGGTTCCCAGCAGATTCCCCGCCAGGGCAACGATTATCAGGCCGACGTCGAGATCGGCCTGGAAGAAGCGTTTGAAGGGGCCAAGAAGGTCATCGAGATCGACGGCAAGAAACTGCGCCTGCAATTCAAGCCGGGAATCTCCGACGGCAAGGTGCTCCGGCTGCAAGGCAAAGGCGGCAAGGGCATGAACGGCGGCCCGGACGGCGATTTCCACATGCGCATCCACGTGCGGCCGCATCCCGTATTCGAACGGCGTGGGGACGACCTCCACATGGTGATGCCGGTGGAAGTGCAGGACGCCGTGATCGGCCGCCAAGTGGAGATCCAGACCCTGGGTGGAAACGTGAAGCTGCGCATCCCGGCGGAAACGGAGAACGGCAAGTCCTTCCGCCTAAAAGGGCAGGGCATGCCGGCCTACGACGCGCCCGGGACCCACGGTGACTTGTATGTTACGGTGGAGCTGCGCTTGCCGAAGGAGCTGAAACCCGCGGAGACGGAGTTCTTCCGTAAAATGGCGGAGACCCGCCGCGCTTGATTTGGCCGAGGACGGACCGGCCCTGGCCCCGGTTCCCCATCCTTTTTGGAAAGGGGCGGTCGGGGATGCGGCCCGGTAATTTTCAGCGCTTGAGTTTAGGGGCCTTGCACACGTTGCACGGGGCATAGCCCTGCTTCATCGCGTCCATGATCGATATCGACTTGCCCTTTTTCTTGAGGTAGGTGCAGCCCTTCACGTGATAGCGGCTTCCGGAACTTCCCAGATAGACGATGGTCTCAGGGGTAATGGCGGCGGAATCGGCCACGGAAGCATTTGCCGGGGCGGAAACAGGCGGGTTCGCTGGAGCAGTTGCGGGAGCCGAGGCGGGCGCGGAAGCGGAAGCCTTTACCGGAGTCGAGGACTTGGAGGATGCCGCCGTGGCGATGGCCAGGAACAGTCCCAGGGTTAGGGTGATCGATGCAAGGGCAGTGGGCAACTTGGGCGACATTGCGGGCTCCGGAACTGGGTGATGTAAAGACTGGTTTTATGTCCTGATGGCAAAATAACGGATCAGTGCCGATTGCGCTGGAGGAAAAGTGGTCGGGGCGACACGATTCGAACATGCGACTTCCTGGTCCCAAACCAGACGCTCTACCAGACTGAGCTACGCCCCGATGCCGTAAAAGCTACAAAATTCCCGGCCTTTTATGAAAAGGCAATACAAAGGCGACGAAAAACGCCTCGGAATCCACGATGCCTGTAAGTGGTTTTTACGTGTTTGGCAGGTCCGGGCTGCGGAGAGGAGCCGGCGCCGTCAGGGGCGTTGTCAGACCGGGAAGCATGCCGGCGATGCGGGTCCTGCCCCTTGTGGAGGAGGGGACCTCCTCAGGAGCGGCCTGAGAGGGCACCGCTTCGTGGGGACGTTGGACTTCATTGATGGTCTGAGGAAGGAGCAAGCGGGCGGGAACGGGCTTCAAATCCCAGATCAGGCCGAGCATGGAAAGCGCCTTGAGGCCGTAGTAGGTGATGTCTATTTCCCACCAGAAGAATCCCTGCCGGGTCGAGTTGCAGTAATGATGATGGTTGTTGTGCCAACCCTCGCCCAGGGTGATGAGGGCGAGCCAGAAATTATTGCGGCTGGTGTCCGTGGTCTGGAACC
>JBDSIO010000157.1:0-16409 GCA_039917895.1 Fibrobacteria bacterium
GGCCGCTGCGACCCATTATCGAAGGCGACGAAGAAGCTCTTGTCCGCGGGACGGTAGGCTATGCCCTCCGGCTTGCCTCCGCCGAATCCGCGCAGGCGGTCGGGTTGCATGGTCCCGGCCCGCAGGCGCCAAAGTTCGCCCAGATGCGCTCCCTGGTCTTCCTTTTCGCCAGCGCTTCCCGTGGAAAGGATATAGGCATCGCCGTCCACTAACAGCAGATCCGAGATGCCGCAGGGCTTGCCGGTCTCCCGATCCTTCAACTCCAGGGCCTTCCAGATGCCGATGGCGGTTTTTCCGGAGCCGCCGCCGCCCAGGACCTCGTCGGCATGGGCGAGTTCCAGAATCACGGCCTTGCCGTCCAGGAGGGGACTCTTGCATCCCAGCAGTAGGGATCCGTTCCGCCAGGCCAGGCCTTCGATATCCAGGCCGCGGGACGCTATCGCTCCCGTAAGAAAGGCGGCCCATTTTTCGCCCGGGTTCTCCGCCGCGGCTTTTTCCAGATAGTCGGTCAGTAAGACCTTTCCCTGAAATTCCAGCGCCCCGCCCGTGCGCTTGGCGCGCACCAACAGCTTCCGCTCTTCGGGCAAATTCCCATGCTTGTTCATGCTTTGGCTGGACAGTATGTACACCGAGCCGTCCGCCCCGGCCGCAATTCCCTCCATGTCGTTCATCTTCTCCAGGCCCGTGATGGGAATCCGCTTTTCCAGCTTGAAGGCCGTATCCAGCTGGAAGATCACCGGATCCTTTTTGGGGGTGTCGTCGCTGATCACCAGGAAGCGCGAGAGATCCTCCAGATAGAGCAGGCCGGACGCTTCGATGCCCGGCACCTCCGCGTCGGAATCGGAGACGGCGGGAAAGTGCGCGGGCGGGGCGCCGGCAAACGCAACGGGAGCCATGCCGGCGCCGGCATCGGCGTTCGCGGCCCCGGAATCGTCCTTGGAAACGGCGATGATGACTTTTTCCCCCAGCAGAAAGCGGTTTTCCGGCGGCAGGCGGATGATGATTTCCCGGCCCCAGATCACGATGTCCGCCCGCTTTCTCAGGCGTTCGGGATACTCCACGATGCGGGCTCCTACGCCGATGACCTCGCCGGTGAACCCTATTTTCTTATCGTGGCTGGAGCGCACCGTGACCTTCCGCTTCACCGCCAGGCGGCTGTAGACGTCTTCATGGATGTAGCCGCGCACGAAGGACGGCGCTTCGGCGTGCAGGGTCATGATGGGCGCGAAGGCGGGCGCTTTTTCGCCCTCCTTGAAATTGACGGATCCGATCAACCCATGGATCTGCGCGGTAATGACCAGGCCGGACCGTTCCCCGAGCAGCATGTCGAGCTCATCCTCCAGGCGGCGCGCCTGCTCCACCAGGGGTTCACCGGAAGAGGAGAGGGCATTGCTCAGGCGATCGACGTAGATCCGCGAAGGGTCACCGGCCAGGAGCAACTGCTTCTTCAGACCCTCGATCTTGATCTTGACGGGATCGTCGGCATCGGCCTCCGGCTGCGCGCCGGCCTTTTCCTTGTCCAGGCTCCGGAGTTGGGAGATCAGGTGCTTGTTGACGTTGAGTTGCGCTTCTAGCTCGCGGATCTCCGCGCGCAACCCGCTTACCCGCTGTTCCTGCTCGTCCCTAAGCTGGCGGATTTCGGATTTGGACAGGGTCGCATGGGCCGTCTTGCGATCGCGCAATTCCGCGAGCTCATGGCTAATCTTCGAAATGCTGAGTTCCAGCTCGGGATTGCGCAGTTCCAGCAGCGTATCCCCCTGGCGCACTGCGCGGCCCTGCTCCACCACGATCCTGCGGATCTCCACCGGACTCCGGGAGCTGATCACGATTTCCTTCGTGTCCGCGATGCCGTAGAAGGTTTCCGGCTCCGCGCGGTAATAGGCGGTCAGGCAGGCGAGGACGATGGAGGCCAGGGCACAGGCCCAATACAAGGGCTTCATCAGAGTTCCACCGTGGTTTCCTGGAGCATGAGGTTCACGTCCTTGGCGGTCCCGAGCTTGCGGATCCCGTCCACCAGCCCGTCGCGGGTCTTCCCGGCGCGGAGCTTGACGTGGTAGGCGTATTCCAGGCGGCTTCCCTGGGTCGTCTCCCTGAGGGTGATGAGGGCGAAGCTCCGGCAATGCTCCTTGAGAATGCCTTCCAACCCGGCCCTTTCGGCGGAGTCGCTCAGGATGTTGAAGCGCAGCAGACCGTCATAATGGCGGAACTCCCCGAGCGGCGAGAAATACAGGAAGACCGCCGCCAGGCAGAACCCGGCCGTGCCGATCACGGCGATGCCGTAGCCGAATACGCCGCAGGCGATGCCGGAAGCCATGGAGGCGAAGATGAAGATGATGTCCCGCGGATCCTTGAACGAGGTGCGGAAGCGGATGATGGAGAGCGCGCCCATCATGCCTAGTCCGCGGGCGAGGTTGTCGCCAATGGCTTGCATCACCGTCCCGGCCACGATGGAGCTCAGGATCATCGCCTGCAGGAAGTTCCGGGAATAGGAGAGGCCCCGGAAGGTCTTCTCATAGGTGATGGCGATGGCCGTCGACAGCAGGAAGGAGAGCAGGACCGTATAGAGGATGCCGACGAAGGAGGAGTTGGCCGAGGTCGTTTGCAAGGTCAGGAAATCCAGCATTTAGGCGAAGCCTTTCAGGGCTGCTTTTCGGGCGGTGTTTCGGCGTCTCACTGCTGGCCGAATCCCGGATAGGGCCGGGCCTGCTTGATCAAAATGACGGGGCTTCCGTTCGGATCCCCGATGGGCTGGTCCAGCTTGAAATCCACTTCCATGGCCCACCATTTGGAGGCGTCCTTTCCGTAAAGGGGCTGGTAATACTTCTGGATTTCCTTCAGGGCCATGCCCAGCATGTGGGTCTGAGCGCCGGTCAGGACCGTCTTTCCCTTGGGCACCAGCGAGGAGTGGGTGATGAAGACGATGGGCTGCCCGGGCATATCGTAATGGTAGATAAATACATCGGTGCTGACCCCGGCGCTCGGGGCCACGACCTCCTCCTTGCCGCCGGCCTGGGTGTTGACGTAGAATCCCGGTTCCAGGCCCGTGGGGTCGAAGGGGTTGGCCGTGCTGGCGACACCGTTGGCTTCTTCCTCGGGAAAGGCGGCATGCACCAGGACGGCCATCCCGACGGACTTGTGGTCGATGCTGCGGTACGCGCGTTCTTCGAAGGAACGGAAGAACCAGACGCCCGACCATACGTCCTTCAAGGCGTCGAAGACGTGGTCGGAAGGATCGTCCGGATCGCCGGTGTGGGATTCGTACAGCCCCGCGCCGGTGAACCCTTCCAGATCCTCCGCATTGGTGCTGGATCGGAACCGGATGCGGTTGATGCCGGGGAACTCATCGCGGACCCGTTTCATCAAGGCCGCCGCGAAAGCCGAATCGAGGGGGGCGGCGATGATGGCCTTGCGCAACGATTTCAATCGCTTGTCCCGTTCGCCCGGATTGCCCGTGAACAGGGGATCGGCCAGCCACTTGTCTACGCTGTCGTTGAACCCGTGCGTTTGCATGTGCTGCCAGTAATAATAGACCGGTATGGCGACGGCCTTGTGGAACTTGATCTGCGTGCTGTCCATGTGCGGAAAGGTTCCGTAATTGCTGGCCTTGCCGCCATAGGCCGGGATCGCCTTCTTAAGGGCCTCGCCCAGGCCCAGCTTCAGGTCCAGGATATCCCCCATGGCCAGCATCTCCTTGGCGGTGGTGTCCATATGGGCGATGCTGACGGCCTTCGGCTTGTGGGCCTCCCACCAGGCATCCGCTTCGGCCTGGGTCACCTCGGTCACGGAGTAAGCGTTGGCGCCCACCGTGAGCTTCACCCACTTGCCCTTCAGAGCCAACAGATTGGGATTGGAGACGGCTCCGTGCAGGCCCATATTCGGGATGCCGCGATTCTGGGAAAGGACGTTGATGTGCGAAAGCGGGGTCTGGAATTCCTGGGTGATGATTCCGCTCGTGACCGAGATATCGTTGGGCACGGCATCGATCACCACGATGTCCCGGAATCCCAGGTATTGCGTTTCCAGGTTCTTGGCGGTGGTGAAGACCAGCCGGCCCATGCCCGTCGCGTAATTGAGCGGCTGATAGTCGATGCCCTCGAAAAGCTTGTCGGTGGAAATGAGCTTCACCGAGGCCGGGAGCTTCTTGGCTTCCGCTTCCACGGCCATCGAGGTCGGATGGAAATAGAGGCTGTCCCCGCAATAGCAGGCGTCGGCGATCTTGGTGAAGGCGGTATGGATCATCTCCGCGCTGGCGTTATCGTAAGGAGCGATTTCGTACGCCCAGATTCCCGGTCCTTCATAACGCGTGACCGCGCCCAGGATGAAGCGCCGGCCGGGGGTGTAATACTCCGACTGGTTGAAAAGGTACAGCGACGGCACCGCGGGCTTGCCGTTGCCGGAAAGGCGGGCGGACGCGAATGCGTAATGGACCTTGAATTGCTTGCTGTCCTGGAAATAAAGCGCCCCGCCGTCCGCGAGATCGACTACGGTTTTGAGGGACATCGTCCCCGGGACCGTCGCATCCAAGGGGATGGACGCCAGCGCCGAGAAATCGTCCCTGCAACCGATGGTACGGGAAAAGTCCGGGGCATTCCCGGCGTCCACGGCGCATTCCCAGCTCTTGGGCGCCACCGAAGAAGCATGGTCGCAAGCCAGGAACGGGAAAGCCAACGCGCAGCCAAGCGGCAACCAGAGGATGGATCCTTTTTTCAAAAACTCTCCTTGACTGTTTCCGGGGAACCCTGGCGGGGCGGCCTCATTTGCACCGGAAATCCTTCTGGCACGTCAGGCCATCGGGACATTCCACATTCTCGATGCAGGAGATGAGTCCGGGAATCGCCAGGGGCCTGGTGACCAGGGATTCCAGGACCAGAGACACGTTGACGTCGGCATTGGTCGAGATGACCTTCCGGGAGATTTCGATTTTCGGGAATCCGGACACCCCGAGCGCCTTGAGCTGATCCACCAGGACGGCTGCGATTTCCAGTTTCCCGTTATCGGGACCTTCGCACTCGATCTTGCCCTTGGTTCCGCCGTGATGGCTCAGATCGACCAGGACGGAAACGAATGAGGCTCCCGGATCTTTCGGCGGAGTCCACTCCAGCTCGATGGGCTTCCCGTCCGCCAGGGCGAAGCTGTCTTTGAGAGCGGCCAAAGGGGCGATGCCCTTGGCGGACACGGTGAAGGCGGCGACGGATGTGTCGCCGCCGGCGGTGAACGTGACGGCATCGCCCTCGGCGAAGGGCGGGAACGCGAGGATGACCCCCCCGGCTGGCTGATACAAGTTCCGGATCGGATCCATGTTAAAGGAGGCGGCTCCGGCCTTGGTCTTCAGCCCGTTCACGCTCACCTTGCCGACGCTGATGGGTGTGGGGGAATCCCGGCACGTGTTGTTCTCCACGCAAATCGCATCGCTGCCGCAGGTTGTTTCACAAAAGGGCACCCGCGGGGTGAAGATCCGGCAACTTCCGCTTTTCGCTCCTTCCTCCCAGATGAAGGACGACGGCGTCGGGCCTGTGTTGATTAGGCCCAGCACCGAGGTGAAGCCTTGCGTGGTTCCGGTCGGTTCCACCAGGGATACCTGGAAGGATCCGAACGAGGGCCCGTTCCCCGTCGGGGTTTTCCCGCCTCCCGAATCGTCCATGCATGACGCCGCGAGCAGAGCCAGGGAGAAAACCAGGACCGGGGATCCGTAACGAAAAAGACTCATCGCCCATCGCTTTCCATTTTGTCGCATTTACTCGCCTTGACTCGCCTTAACCCGAATTAACCCGCTTATACGCGCCTTTACGCGCCTTACGGATTGAACGCCAGGCAATAGAACCCGCCGTAGCCGCCGCCTGAGCCTACGATTGGATTGTTCGGATCGGAGCCTCCGGTTTCCAAAAGGTTGACGCCGGCGCCGCAACCGCCTTCGTCCTGGCCCGAAAGCCAGTGCATGCGGCCGCTTACCGGATAGGAGAAGCCGATGCGCGGACGACCCGATTCCTTCGCCGTGGAAGTCCACCCGAGGCAGGTCGAGTTGGCGCCATAGAGCTTTCCCGTGCCGTCCGAACCCGTGAGGAAGTGATGATTGTCTTCGGCCGGCTTGGTCGGATCGGGCCGATGATTGGGGACGCCGTCTTCATTGGGGAGATCGTTCTGGATGGTAGGATCCCCGTTCATGGGGCGCGAGGCCAGCAGATCGGATTTCTTGGGGGCGACCAGCCTGCCGATGCGATCGTGCCACGGGCCGTCGCCGATCCGATCCACCGCATTGGCCTGTTTGCCGTTGGCGTCGGAAGGCACGCTCAGGAAGGCGCGCCAGCCCTTGTTGCCGGAAGCGGGCATGCTCCGCTCGGCCGTGGCCGCGCAGATCTTGTCCGCACCCCGCAGTCCGGCCCCCGGACCCGTTTCCCCGTACCGCAAATCCCCGCCGAAGCCGTTCTGGCTGCCGGAAAGGGCCCGCAAGGATTTGAGGCTGGTCACGAAAAAGCTGAATTTGGGCGAACCTTCCTTGAGCAGCTTGATCGCCAGGTTCCCGGACTCCGAAACCGAAATGCTCAGATAGCCCTTCAGGTATCCGGTTTTCGTCGCCGTGATTACATCGTAATACGCCACCGCGGCGGATCGCTTCGCTGCCCGGCGGCCCGGGAAAGCTTGGACCGGATCCCCGGGATTGGGGACCGCGCTGTGCAATACCCCTTCGCTGGAGAACGCCTTTACCACGGCCTCGTCCATACCCGCCCTCACCCTTAAGAAGCGGACGCCGGTCCCGAGGTCGGACAGATCGAATGCGGAACCTCCCGCGCCCTGTCGCCGGACCACGGTCGATAAAATCGTGCCTTCGATCCCGTAGACCGTAACCGCGGCTTCGGATTCTTCAGCCAGGGACAGATACAGGGATCCGCCGCGGATGGCCGCGAAAGGATCCCGGGATACAGCGCCGCCGCGAAGGGCCGTGCTCCCCATCAGGGTGAACTTGCCATCCTGGCCGCTGGTCGCCGTCAAGGATCCTTTCTCAAGCCGGATGGCCGCCTCGGCGACCGGCGCCCCGGACGAATCCGTGACTATGCCGCTCAGACTGAGCGTGGGACCGGGTTGGCCGAACAAAGGCACCGATGCGGCGGCTAAAAGCACAAAGCGGATCAAGCAGGGCACGAATACCTCCTTCGGGAATAACCGGTGCACAAGTCGGGGACCAGGTAGGTAGGATGGAAACGGGGTTCCATCGTTCCGAGCGCACTTATAAGCAATAGCACTGAATGACAACAACCTGGAACGCCATTGCAATGATAATTATACTGGATTGAAACCCATTGCGCTGCGAACCGTTTAGTACATGAGCGCGTAACCTGGCCTGTTCCCGCGAGAATGCCCTTTTTCCTTGATTTTGTTAGATTTCGCTGGGTGATGAAGACACTGGAAGAAATCCGGCCGTTGGTCGCCCAAGGGAACGTCATCCCGCTCAGTAAAGAATTCCTTCCCGATCTCGACACCCCCATCACGGCATTGCTGAAATTGAAGCGCCCGGGGCATCGCGTCTTCATGCTGGAAAGCGTGGAGGTGGGCGAAAAACTCGCCCGGTTCTCGTTCCTGGGCAAAGACCCCTTGTACACGTTTTCAGCCAAAGGCCGCCACGTGGAAATCCGCGGCAAGGAGCGCAAGGATATCGAGGGCGACGCCTTGGCCGAACTGCAAGCTTTCATGGGCCGATTCCGCGGCGTGGACGACCCCGCATTACCCCCGTTTTCCGGCGGCATGGTCGGTTTCGTCTGCTATGACGCCATCCGCCTGGTCGAGAACATCCCGGCCGCGGGCAAAGACGACTTCCACCTTCCCGATCTGCATTTCGGCCTGTACGAATCCTTCCTGGTCTTCGATCACCTCAAGCACAAGCTGAGCATCGTTTCCAACGTGCTGACGGACGAATTCCCGACCCTGGAAGCGGCCTACGCTTCGGCGGTCTCGAAAATCGAACAACTGGAAGCCGATCTCGCGCGGCCCTTGCCCGCCATCGAACACGCTTCGGGCGCGCCGGCGAAGTGGGAGTCCAACTTCACCCAGGAAGGCTTCAAGGCCGGGGTGGAGAAGTGCAAGGAATACATCAGAGCCGGGGACGCGTTCCAAATAGTACTGTCGCAGCGCTTCTCGACCAAACCCTCCGCGGGACCGCTGGCCATTTACCGCGCTCTGCGGTCGATCAATCCTTCGCCCTATATGTATTACCTCGACTACGGGGATTTCGAGATTGTGGGCGCATCGCCCGAGACCCTGGTCAAGGTGCAGAACGGACAGGCCGAGACCAAGCCCGTCGCCGGCACGCGCCGCCGAGGCAAGGACGAGGCCGAAGACAAGGCCCTGGAGAAGGAACTGCTGGCCGATGCGAAGGAACTGGCCGAACACCTGATGCTGGTGGACCTGGGACGCAACGATATCGGACGCGTCTCCGAGTACGGCACCGTGCGCGTGACCCAGTTCATGGGCGTGGAGCGTTTCAGCAACGTTATGCACATCGTCTCGGTGGTGCAGGGCAAGCTCAAGCCCGAGTTCCATCCCCTGCGCGCGCTCATGTCCTGCCTGCCCGCGGGCACGCTTTCCGGCGCGCCCAAGATCCGCGCCATGGAAATCATCGACGGCCTGGAACCGCATCGCCGCGGTCTGTACGGCGGGGCCATCTGCTATATGGATTTCCGCGGCAACCTGGATTCCTGCATCGCCATCCGCACCATGCTCATCAAGGACGGCACCGCCTACGTTCAGGCCGGCGGCGGCATCGTGGCCGATTCCGATCCGCAGATGGAGTTCGAAGAAACCAAGCACAAGGCTCAGGCGCTTATGAGGGCGGTTGATGCGGCAGGGAAGATTTAAGGATAGAAGTCAAAGTGCAAAGTTCAAAGTTCAAAGTTCAAAGTTTGCCTAGGCGCTTCGCGTCGGTAAAAACCACGCGCTTCGCGCGGAAAAACGGACCATTCGTCCCGCTTCATATCGACTCTTCCATTTTGCACTTTGCACTTTGCACTTTGACCTTTGAACTCTCTCTTCGCCCCCGGTCGGCCCAATGATCCTCATCCTCGACAATTACGATTCCTTCACCTTCAACTTGATGCAGTACATCGGCGAGATCAACCCCGATCTCAAGGTGGTGCGTAACGATCAGTTGACGGTGGAAGAAGCCATCGGGCTCAAGCCCACGCATATCGTGGTGTCTCCCGGGCCCTGTACACCTTCGGACGCGGGCATCTCGGTGGCCCTGATCAAGAACGTTCCTCCCACCATCCCCCTGCTCGGCGTATGCCTGGGGCATCAGGCCATGGGAGAAGCCTTCGGCGGCAAGGTCATCCGCGCTCCCGCCCCTATGCACGGGAAGCTGTCCCTGATTGAGTGCAATACCCAGGGCTTGTTCGCCGGCCTGCCCCGCACGTTCAACGCCACGCGCTACCATTCCCTGATCGTGGAAAAATCCACTTTGCCCGCGGACCTGGAAATCACCGCCACCTGCGAGGACGAAGCCGCCCGGGAGGGGGGCGACGCCAAATTGATCATGGCCATGCGCCATAAGAGCCGACCCATCTTCGGCGTGCAATTCCATCCCGAATCCATCCTGACCGAGCATGGCAAGGCCATGGTCCGGAACTTCCTCGCCATGAAAGGCGCATGATGATCGTCCCGATTCTCGGAAAACTGATCCAGGGTGAGGACCTGAGCTTCGCGGAAATGCAGGATGCCATGGGCGCCCTGATGGAAGGCCAATTGACCCCGGCCCAGATCGGCGGCTTTCTGGTCGGCTTGCGCATCAAGGGCGAGACCCCGGTGGAAATCGCCGCGGCGGTGACCATCCTGCGTGAAAAGGCCACGGTGGTGCCGACTTCGGCCAAACCCCTTATCGACACCTGCGGCACGGGCGGCGATCACAGCGGTTCGTTCAACATCTCCACCGCCGCGGCCATCGTGGCGGCGGGCGGCGGCGTGGCGGTGGCCAAGCACGGCAACCGCGCCATGAGCAGCAAATGCGGGAGCGCCAACGTGCTGCAAGAGCTGGGCGTAAACCTGGAATTGACTCCGGAGCAGGTGGGCGAATGCGTGGACGCGTGCCGCATCGGCTTCCTCTTTGCGGCCAAGCTGCATGCTTCCTTCAAGCATGTGGGCGGCCCGCGCCAGGAACTTGGACAGCGCACCATTTTCAATCTGCTGGGGCCGATGCTCAATCCCGCCCGCGCCAAGCGCCAGTTGATCGGCGTCTACGACCTCCACCTCACCTCCATCCTCGCCCACGTGCTCAAGGAGCTGCGTTCGGAACATGTGATGGTGGTCGCGGGCACCGATGGCATGGACGAGATCAGCCTGGTCGCCCCCACCAAAGTGGCGGAACTCCGGAACGGCGAAGTCACTGAATATATATTGAACCCGCAGGACCTGGGGTTCTCGTTATGTACCTCGGCCGATCTGATGGGCGGGGACGCGGCCGTGAACGCGGCCATCATTCGTGGTGTTCTGGAAGGCAAGAAATCCCCCGCCGCCGACATCGTCGCCCTCAACGCCGGCGCGGCCTTGTACGTGGGCGGGTTGGCGCCGGATCTGAAGGGAGGCGTGGCCTTAGCCCGCGCGTCCATCGATTCGGGCGCGGCGCGCAAGACGCTGGAATCCTGGGTTGCCCGTTCGCGTTCCTTTCCTGCCGCATCGGCCGCATGATATAATCGCTTTATAATTCGCAAATACGGATCTCCATATGGCAATCACCATCCTCGACAAAATCATCAAGGCCAAGGCGGCCAGACTGGTGGATCTGAAGAAGTCCGTATCCCCGGAGGATATGGAAGCCAAGGCCCGGGCCCTGCCTCCGCCGGCCCTCGATTTCCTTGCCGCCCTCACCGCGCCCAAGGCCGGCTCCCCCGGCGGACCCGCGGGTCAGGGACCCGGCATCCACGTGATCGCCGAAGTGAAAAAAGCCTCGCCTTCGCGCGGCGTCATCCGACAGGACTTCAAGCCGGTGGAGATCGCGAAGGCCTACCTCGCCGGCGGCGCTTCCGCCCTGTCCATCCTCACCGAAGAGGATCATTTCCAGGGCCATGATCGCTTTCTCCGCGACATCTCCCGCAACGTAGCGCTGCCGACATTGCGCAAGGACTTCATCTTCGACGATTACCAGATCCACGAAGCCAAGGTGCTGGGCGCCAGCGCCTACCTGCTGATCGTGGCCTGCCTCAAGCCCAAGCAGCTCGCGGCCATGATCGCCCTGGGCGCGGAACTCGGGCTTACGCCGCTCGTCGAAGCGCATACCGAGGAGGAGGTCAAGATCGCCCTGGACGCGGGCTCGCCCATCATCGGCATCAACAACCGCGACCTCAAGACCTTCCATACCTCCCTGGAAACAACCTTCAAGCTGCGGCCGCTGGTACCGGACGGCATCCCCGTGGTGGCCGAATCCGGGATCTTCAAGCGCGAAGATCTGCAGGCCTTGGCGGCCGCCAAGGTCCAGGCCGCCTTGATCGGCGAAGGCCTGATGAAGCAGAAGGACGTGGCCGCGGCCCTAAAGGAAATGCTCGCGTTTTGATCCCTGCAAGCGGGAAGATCCTCTTCGTCTGTTTGGGCAACATATGCCGATCCCCCATTGCGGAAGGCATCTTTGCCCATTTGGTCCGTGAACGCGGGCTCGAAGGCCATTATCTCGCCGACTCCGCGGGCACTGGCAACTGGCATATCGGCCAACCTCCCGATCCCCGCGCCATCGCGGTGTCGGGCAAGCGCGGAGTGGAATTGCCCAGCCTGTGCCGCCAGGTCGCCAAGAGCGATTTTGAGGATTTCGATCTGATTCTGGCCATGGATCGGAACAACCGGAAGGAGCTCGAAGACCTCTGCCCCGCCCCGCTGCGCCGCAAGATCAGACTCTTGCGCGAATTCGACCCGGCTACCGAGGCCGCGAGCGCCGGAGCACGTTCGACTCGTGCCGGATCCGCTTTGGACGTTCCCGATCCCTATTACGGCGGCCCCTATGAATTCGACACCGTTTATGAAATGCTTAACCGCTGCTGCTCCCTTCTGTTGGATACCCTGGTAATCCGGGAAACCGGGATGCCGGCGCATGGCGATGCAACAGCCCCCTGAAGGCTTCCGCTCCGCCCTGGATGCGGCCTTCCAGGACGCGGGCCGCCCCATTCCCATCCTGATCGGCCTGGAGGCCGTTCCCGGCGGGTCCATCAACCAGACTTTCCTCCTGCGCACCGCTTCGGGCGTGTGCTTCTGCAAATGGAATCCCAACGCCCCTGCAGGGTTCTTCCGCCGCGAGGCGGAAGGCCTGGCCGCCCTGGCCGCGGCCGGAACCGGTTTGCGCATCCCCGGCTTGATTGCGGTCTCGCCCGAACCTCCGCCCCTGGCTCCGAACGGACCCACCCTGTTGCTGCTGGAGTACCTCGAATCCGACCCCGACGGACCCTCGCCGGAAACCTGGGAGGCATTGGGGCGCGGCCTGGCCGTCCTGCACCGCGCCCCCGAGGACCGCTTCGGGCTCAACCGCGACAACTTTTGCGGACTCACCTTGCAGGAAAACGGATGGAGCGACGACTGGGCCGGGTTCTATCGGGAAAAGCGACTGGGCGCCCTGGTGGATCGCCTCGCGAAGCGGGGCGATCTTGGACCCGACGAGATCAGGGATTACAGCCGGTTGTTGGCCCGGCTTCCGGAACTTCTCTCCCACCGACCCGTCCCGTCCCTGATCCACGGAGACCTGTGGAGCGGTAACTTTCTGGCCGCCGTAACCGGGCCGGCCCTGGTGGACCCGGCCGCCTATTGCGCCGACCGCGAGGCCGAGTGGGGGATGATGCTCCTGTTCGGCGGGTTCCCGGATTCCGTCCTGGCCGCATACCAGGAAGTCTGGCGGTTACCGGAAGGATGGCGCGACCGCATCCCCCTCTACCAACTTTACCATGTGCTGAACCACTTTATGCTTTTCGGGGGCGGATACGGCATGCAGGCGATCCGGATCGCGCGTAGTTTCCTATAGGGTCCGGGCCTCTCTCCCTGACCATTCATCGGCCTATCACCAGGCTCATCCATCGACTAAATCACACACTAAACCTACATTTGGTAACTATGCAAAAAACCGCCCTCCGTTTCGCATCGGTCCTTTCCCTGTTCGCATTGGTTTGCGGCGTCGCGCCCGCCTTCGCACAGAAAATGAAAACCCTCGAGACGCCCCATTACCGGGTGGGTTTCGAAAAAAAGCACGAGCAGCTGGCCGGGGAAATCCTCAAGGTTGCGGAGACGGTATGGCCCACCTTGGCCAAAGCCTACGATGCCTACGACAATTACCAAAGAATCGATATCCTGATCACGGATGAGGGAGACGACGCCAACGGCTTCGCCATCTACAATTTCTCAAGGGTGATGATCTACGCCCCCCACATGGACTGGGTCATGCGCAACCGCGAGGGGTGGATCCGCAACGTGGTCACCCATGAACTGGCCCACGTTTTCTCGCTGCGCCGCGCCGCCTTCCTCTCCCCCGTCGACGCGGTGGAGCTGTACGGCAGCACCTACAACTTCACCGACAAGATCAACTACTCCTTCCACATTCCCTGGATCCCGTTGGTCGCCCCCACCTGGTACGTGGAAGGCATCGCCCAGTTCGAAGCCTACATGAACGGCAACGATGCCTGGGATTCCCAGCGCGACATGGTCGTGAGGGACGCCTACCTGACCGGGACCTTGCCCACCTTGGCCTTCATCGAAACCTTCGAGAGCGACGAGGACTGGACCCAGGCGGAACGCTGCTACAATACCGGCTACGCCTTCCTCATCTACCTGAAGGATCGCTTCGGCGCCGACAAGGTCCGCGACTTGGCCAAGCCCAAGCCCCTGGCCAATTTCTCCTACTCCGTACGCAAGGCGTTCGGCCGCGACCTGACGGATCTGTTCGAGGACTGGAAGCGCTCCCTGGCCGAAAAATATTCGGACTACAAGGAGTTTCCGGTCGACCCCGTCGCCGACAAGGACATGGTGGGAGGCTTCCAGCAGAACCTGGCCTTTTCCGAGGACGGGAAATACATGGCCTGGCTCGGCAACGCCGAGGATCGCCGCTATCCCTTGAACTGGATTTATTGGAAGCCGATCGGCGGCGACGTGGTCAAGTCCGGTCATTCCGTGGATCAGGCCCCCGCGGCCCCGGCTCCCTCCGGACCGGCCCCCACCCCTGCCCCTGCGCCCTCTCCCGCGCCCGGCCCCTCCGAACCCAAGCAGGAGGGCTTCGCCCCCGGCAATGGCCCCGTCGCATCGGTGCAGGGCGCATTGCCCCGACCGCGCTTCCCCAATCCCGCCATGGCCCTGGGACGCGGCTTCGGACCCTTCCCCGGCGGCCCCACGCGTTACCGCGCCCAGGCTTCCGGCCAGGTGCATGAGGGGCTCGCCGATCCCGCCGCCCGCCGCAGCGATGCCTTCGGATCCTCCGGCCTGGAATTCAACCACGAAAACACGCGCCTTTTAACCACGCGCCAGGATCAGAACGCCCAATACACCGACATCTGGGAGTATGAATTCCGCTCGAACCAGAGCGAGGATTCGAAATGGCACCGTTTGACGTGGGAAGAGCGAGCCATGTATCCGAGCTATCATCCGCAAAAGAACCTGATCGTCTACTCCCGCAAGGAATCCGGCTCCAGCAACCTGACCTTGCTCGACTCCACCGGGCACAACTGGCAACTGACCCACTTCAGCAACGGGGAACAGGTGTACAATCCGCGCTTCACTCCCAAGGGCGATTCCATCTATTTCACCTTCAGCATGTCCGATAAGGAAGCCATCGCCTCCATCACCGCCGACGCCCTGGGTTTCAATCCCTTCGCCACGGTCAAGGACTCGAGCCGATTCCCGGACAGCCTGGTCATCGCCAAGGGGGGGAAGGTCAACCTGGTGACGCCGCTCAAGCCGGGGGCTATCCGAAACCTGCGCTTTTCCGGCGATACCCTGTTCTGGTCGGCCAACAACATGGACAGCGGCCTTAGCGTCTACGACGTCTACGCCCGCATCCCCGGGGATCCTGCCATTTACCGGGCCACCCACGTGGCGGGCCAAGCCATGGAGCCGATTGCGCGCGAGGGCACCCTGTACTACCAGGGTTTCCGCAAACAGCAGTTCCGCATCTTTCGCCAGCCCTTGGCCCTGAACCGCACGAGCATGCTTCTCGGCGCGGTAGCCGATACGGTGCCCCTGGTCAAGCCTAAGAAGGTGGAATACGGCAAGATCTTCGAGAGCGGCGAATATTCCGGCCGCAAAGTGGCCCTCGACATCACGCCCTTCCTGGCCGTACAGCCGGTCTTCATCTCGGGAAACAAATCGTACACCGATCTGGCCCTGGGTCTGAACGTCGCCTTCGGCGAGGCCTATGGATCGTGGATGCAGTCGGTCTCGGGCGCCATCACCAAGCGCACCGATCTGGACGCGCCGCTCAACTACCAGTTCCAATATTCCGGCTATCTGTCCGCCGCGCCGATCAAACATACCCGGTTCACCTGGCCGGTCGACCTCTATTACAACCTCTACCACGACGTGGTGCAGTCCAACTCCGTGAGTCGCGAAACCGGCGGCATCCCCATCGGCATCGACTCCATCGCCTATGTAAACAACATCTACTCCTACGCCCTGTTCACGCGCGACGCCGCCTCGGTGACCATGCCCCTGCCCTACAGCTTCGTGGCGGGCGGAAGCTATTTCGCCCAGCACATCACCCAGGACTTCGCCCAGGAGGTGAACTTCCGCCGCATCATCCGGGATTCGGCCTGGACCGACGGCCAGCCCCGCACCAATTTGTTGCGCGACGCGCCCCAGCACCGGAACTTCGAAGCCAATCTGGGCTGGGGCTGGTCCAGGGGGATGATCGGGACCTACCTGCCCACCGGCGGCGGGCTCTGGGCGCAAGCGCACAAGTACTGGGCCACCTACGAGAACGACTTCATCGGACTCGATTCGGTCAACATCCTCAGGCTCGCGCAAAAGGGCGAGGCCGCGCCTCAGGCGGTGCTCGGCCAAGGCCAATTCGATCCCTGGTCGGTGGAAACCGGGCTCGGCGGCGTCTTCTCCGTGGGCCGCATGTTCTCGCTCTTCGCCAACGCCGAAGCCGGCGCTTTCCTGAACAAATTCCCGACCGTCACCGTGCCCGTGCACATCAAGGGCAACGGCACGGCGGTGGGCGACACCATCTTCGGCAGCCAGCCCGAGAACGGCCTGTGGGTCCTTTCCTACCGCCTCGGTTATTACCGCATGTCCGGCTATCCCTACAATTTTATGTACCAGGGCCGCGACATCATGGAAGGCTCATCCTACGCCTTCGGCCAGTATGGCATCCAGATCCCGCTCAAGGTCGGCGCTTTCCTGCCCGGTCTGCCGACCACGTCTCTCAAGCAGTTCATGCTCACCGGCATGGGCGAAGTCGGCACCACTTT
>JBDSIO010000158.1:0-2396 GCA_039917895.1 Fibrobacteria bacterium
TCGGCGATCAGAACAACCCCAAGGTCCGCTTCGCCCTCGCCAAGGCGTTGGTGGGCAACCATCAGCCGGACAAGGGCCGGCCCATTCTGGAAGAGCTGGTAAAACGCGAGGAAAACAACGCGGACTATCATTTCCTGCTCGGCCGCTGCTACTACGAGGATCGCAATTACTCCAAGGCCAAGCGCGAGTTCGACGAAGCCCTCAAGTACCGCCAGGATCACCTGGAAGCCATCTATTACACCGGTCTCAGCGGGATACGGTTGGGACGCGCGGAGGCGGCCAGGAATTACTTCAACGAGCTGGCGGAGCGCACCTCGGCGGATTGGAAGGCCAAGGGACTCATGGGGGTGGGGATGACCTTCGCCGCGCAGGGCAAGCCCGAGGCCGCGGAGAATTTTTATCAACGCTCATTGCTGATTCTGGAAACGGCGGAGGCGGAAGCCCTGTTGGCCCTGAGCAAGCGCCGCCTGGGCGGGCCCGAGAACTGGGTGCCGCTTGCGAAGAAGTCTTACGAATTGGACAACCGCCAGCCCAAAGCCGTGCTGGCCATGGGCGAAGCCCTGATCGCTCAAGGGAAGAAGCGCGACGCCCTAAAGCATTTCCAGGAAGCGGTGCTGAACGATCCCAACTCCTGCGACCTGTTGGCCGGGTTCGCCAAAAGCCAATACCTGACCGGCGCCTTCCAGGCGGGCCTGTCGACCAGTTCGACGGCCATCAATATCTGCCCGCAGGAGCCCGAGCCCTATTTCTACGCCGCCGTCAGTTCCGACAAGCTCCACAATCGCAAAGAGGCAGAGGATTTCTTCAAATCCTTCCGGAAAGCCGGCGGGGACGCGGAGATGCTGCCCGCAGACTATCGCTGATCCGGCCGGGGCGATTACGTCCGATTGGATTCCCATCCGGCCTTCTCACTGGCCTTTGCACCAGCCTTCGGGCTCCCGCTCTTAATTCATCTTCCGCTTCTCGACCAGGGTGAAGGCGCAGGCGCTGATATGGATATGCCCCAAGGTCAGGTCCGCCACGCCGGCGGAACTCGGCGCGGCCAGGCGGTGGAAGCCGCCGATCAGGGAGGAATGGTCGTGGCTCTGGATCTCAAGGGTGCCCGCGGCCCCGTATTCCACGAAGAAGACGTTGTTCGATTCCAAAGGCGCTTCCCCTGCGGCGCCGACCAGGCCGCGTATCGAGGCCGCGACCACGTTGTCGCCGACAGTGTAGAGTTCGAAGCGGGTACGGAACCCGTAACCGGCCCGTTCCGGGTCCGCGCCCGTGAAGAGGCCCGTGAAGAGATAAGTTTCGCGCCAGACCTCTTCCCCTGTGCGGAAGGGGACCACGGTCGCGTCCAGGTAGGGCACATGGATGTTTCCGATTCCGCCGGGGCCGGTGATTTCCGCGTTGCTCGGGCCTTCGGCAGAGGCGTAGGCCGTATCCCAGGCGGTCAGGAACCCCTCGGGATTGTACACCAGCATTACGTTGAGTCGGCCCGCAGGCACCAGGGTGTCGACCACGTGGCCGGCGGAGTCGAGGCGGGTGGTGTCGTGCACGAGCTTGGTGGTGTCGAGATCGGCGGCAGTAAGCACCAGCGGACGCAACAGGCGGAACCAGGCTCCGCCGTTGTTCTTAACGGCCACGGAGGTTTCCGCGGGACCGGTGAGCATGTCCGAGGCCGTAACCGTGGCGCCCCTGGCCGCGTCGTAGCTTCCGGCCTTGGTGTACACCTTGCGGCCGTCGCCCAGATCCACCGAACCGCGCACGCGGAAAGGCTGGGCCCAATTCACGATCACGAAGTTGTATTCCCCGAGTTCCGCTTCGGTGTAGGTGGCGGTGTTCGCGATCCGCTCGCGGCCCGCCGCGGTCATGAAGTCGACGTAGAAGCGATCGTTGGCCGCATCCAGGGCGTTCGCGCCCGTGATGACGTTGTGGCCCTCGGTCATCAAATCCTCCGCTCGGTAGAAGCCGAGAAATCCCTGGGGATTGCTCCAGGCGGATCCGGTGATGGTGATGTCGCGCGCCATGAACACGGCCTCGATGGCCACCTGAAAGCTCTCGAGGCCTTCGGCCGTGCCTCCGCCAACCCTCCTGGCCAGGGCCCGGTTCTGCGTCGGTTCCATCACCGGGATCAGATTGATGATCGCGCTTTTGCCGGCGGCGGTTTTTCCGGAACCCCCTGAATCGTTCGTGCCCAGGCAGGACATGAGGCTGGCAGCGAGGCAGGCGCAGGCCAGGGCTGAGTGGCGCGATGAACGCGAAGTAGACGAAGAATGGGTAGTGGGTAACGGCATAATGTTCTCCGGGATCGAGCCTAATTCGAAACTTTAACGCCATCCTGATAAACCGTGCCGTCGGACTGGAACTGCACCTTCGATTCCACCGCGGGCTTACCCGTCGGGGTCCTGGTG
>JBDSIO010000159.1:0-13841 GCA_039917895.1 Fibrobacteria bacterium
AACGGGACGCGGATCGATACGGTACCCGGGTCCTTCGCCCAGACCATCACCGCCGCCCGTCTCGGTTTGGGTGGAGGACCGAAATTCGACTTCGGTCTCAGCTTAATGAAAGCCTCGGACGACGAAGGGTCCGAGGAGGAAATGCGGTTGAACGCATTGTTGCGCGGCACCCGGCCGGTGGAAAACCTTGTTCCTGGGTTGGATATGCGCCTCGGCTTCTGGGACGGCCGCATCCAATTTTACGGCAACCTGGCAATGAGCCTCTACACCCGCGACAAATCCCTCGGGGCCTTTCATCCCGACACTTTCGACGTGGCCTTCAATCCGGAGGATTATCAGGACTTCATCATTTTCAACGCCACCACCAGAGGCTGGCAGTACCTGCTGAACGACAAGGCGTTCGACAGGGAACCGGATATTATGGGATTCATCGGTACCAATAGCGCTTATGAATCAGGCGTGGTATCCTCCATTCCGTTCGAGGGTATGGTTTCCGAGACGGAGCTGCGCTATTCGCATTTGGGCCTCGACTACCATAGTGAAGGCAATCCCTTCATCGGCGGCAATCCCGGCGATGGCTTCACGCTTTTGCAGAAACTCCTGGTCCTGGAAAACACGGTTTCCGTGGGGATGGAACTCGGCGATTACATCCAGGATCTGGGCATCTATTCCCAGACGCAGCGAAACCTAAAGGTGGAGCTGCGTTATATGCCCGGGCCATATCAACCGAGCCTATGGGTGGGAGGGGGCCGTTCCAACATCGAGCCGGAAGGCGCTTATGCCCATCAAATCAGTTCCAGCTTCCTTAATTTCAACACCGGAGGATATTACCAGTTCCAATTACCGGAAGCGAAGCTTCATACGACCATCCTATACGGATTCACCCAAAGCGACCTTTCCCTGATCTCTCCAGCTGCTGACAGCGCGTTTCCCACCACCCGGACCAACATCGTGAATGCGATGTTCCAGTACAAGATGCGCCATATCCAGTTCCTGCCCCGCATGTCCTACACGTTTTCCAACAACGGCATCCAGGAGCCTACGCACAACGTTACCATGGGTTTCCTGCAACCTATGCTCGACAATACGGTGAGGCTGGATCTCTCGGCGTCGGTAGGCCAATATCCTGAGTCGAACGATAAAAATGACTTGAGCTTGGGGGCCGCGGCCAACGTGGAATACGTGCTGGGGCCGACGCAGACTTTCCGCCTTCGGGAGAAGCTGGTCCAGTACGGCAAGCGCCGCCACCTGATGGTGGGGGCGAACTACGAGCTGTTCTTTTAGGCTCGTCGCTCCGTAGTTCGCTTCGCGAACTCCACGCTCCTCGCATATTGAAAAGGTCGGCTCGTCGCTCCGTAGTTCGCTTCACGAACTCCACGCTCCTCGCATATTGAAAAGGCCGGCTCGTCGCTCCGTAGTTCGCTTCGCGAACTCCACTCTCTTCGCTTTATCGATCGGCTTAAATCCTCGACAGGCCCTGGCGCCGCCAGGGGTTGAAGGCCGCCAGATCCATGGGCGGCTTTTCCCCATGCATAAGACGCGTCATGCATTGGGCCGCCAAGGGCGCCATGCTTATCCCGCACTTGTAATGGCCAGTGCAGATGGCCAACCCGCGCTCGGCGTCCACCCATCCCATCCAAGGTAGCCGGTCCTTGGGACGGGGCCTAATGCCCGCCCAGCGCTCCAGGGAGGAGCGGGAAATTCCCGGCAGCATGCGGGCCAGGCGGCTTTCGATGAATGCCTCTCCAGTGGCGTCGAAGCGTTCGTCCCACACGCCAGGCTCCGTGGTCGCTCCCACCACAAGGCTGTCTCCGCGCGGTACCAGGTATAGGTCGTCGTTGAAGTGGGCCATGCTTTCGGAAGCGTGGAACCTGGGGATGCGGATCATCTGGCCTTTTACGCCCACCAAGGGAGCCGTGATGCCCAGGCCTTCCAGCAATTGCGCCGTCCAGGCTCCGGCCGCGATCAGGACTCGGCGGGACTCCCAGGTTTCCCCTGCTGCCTTGGTAAAGTCCAGGCGCGTGGTCCCCCCGGCATGGGTCCACGAAGAGCCGGGATCGGCTCCTGCGGTCAGGAAGACGACGCCGGCGCGTTCGCAGGCGATACGGAGCGCGGTCATCAGATCCCGATTCTGAACGTAGGCCTCGCCGGGAAAATTGAACACCTTCACCTTGTCCAAGGGGCAATGGGGCCGCAGGAAATCAGGTAACCGGTCGGTTTCGGTGAAGTCAGCGGCCTTTTCCCGGTCGAACTGCCGGCGCTTAGCATCCAGGCGGGCCACCGCCTCGGAATCGTTCATGTCGAAGATCAGGTTATCGCCTTTGCGGTGCAGCGGGATATCCACTCCCGAGGCGGCGGAAACGCCCGCCAGCCATTCCGGATATTGCCGGATGGAACGCACGTAGAATTCCCGGAAAGGGGAAGCGAAGGCGTGGGCATCGCGGGTGACCAGGATGCCCGCCGCGGCGAAGGACGCCTTGGATCCGCCGCCGGAGGGGTCGAATACGCCTACCTTCTCGCCCTTGCGGGCCGCTTCCAACGCGCAGGCCAGGCCCATCACTCCCGCTCCGGCGATGGAGAGATCGAAGTTGCGATTCATGGCCGGCCAGCCCTAGGGTAGGACGAAGGGATCATGGCCAGAGGCGGTTCAAGGCGCAGGAGCCTTTTTGTTGCCAGGCGTCTTTTCCGAAATCGTATCCGCCTGCTTATCCGACCAGAAACGCGGATCGGCCGCGGAGGCCCGGGCCAGGTCCGCGAAGAAATGGATTTGGCTGCGGACGGAGCTGTGGAAATCCGCCAGGCCCAGGGATTCGTTTTCGGAATGGGCGTTGGTATAAGGGTCCTCGATGCCGACCAACAGCGCGGGGATGTCGCCCAGCACGCGAGTGAAGCTGTCGACGAAGGGGATGGTGCCCCCGCAACCGATCAGAACGGCGTCCCGTCCGTAGCCCTTGCCCAGGGATCCCTTGGCAACCGCGAAGACGGGATGATCGGGTTTGGTCATCCAGGGATTGGCGCCCTGTTCCGGGATCACTTCGACCTTCAGGCCCCATGGGCAGTTGGATTGGATGAAATCCTTCATCAGCTTCATGGCCTTGGCGTGATCCATGTCCGGGACCAGGCGCAGGCCCACGCGGGCCCAAGCGGAGTCCATGATCACGTTGCCGGCGATTTTCCTGCCGCCGGCCTGGATCGAGTTTACGGAGATGGAGGGTTCGCGCCACATCTTGACCAAAAGGCCTTCATCCCGGGCGAACAGCTTCACGCCCGGTTCGATGCCGGCCTGCTTACGGAATTCGCTCTCCGTCATCCCTAGCTTGCGGTAATCTTCCATTTCGGCGGCGGAGGGCGGCTTCACGTCGTCCCAAAGGCCCGGCACGGCCGCGCGGCCGTTCTCGTCGGTGAGCTTGGCCAGGATCTTCGCGAGCCCCTGAACCGGATCGGGGATGGGTCCGCCCCACATGCCGGAATGCAGGGGATGATCCATGCCCGTCACGGTGACGTCCATGCTGATCAGGCCGCGTAAGGTGGTGGTGAGGCTGGGCAGGCCGGTGTCGAAGTTGCTGCAATCGGTCAGCACCACCACGTCGGCGCCCAGACGGGACTTGTACTTCTCCAGAAAGGCGCCCAAATGGGTGGAGCCGATTTCCTCCTCGCCTTCGATGATGACCTTGACGTTGAGGGGAAGCCCTCCCGAAGCCTCCAGCCAGGCGGCCACGCTGGCGGCATGGATGATCACGCCCGCCTTGTCGTCGGCGATGCCGCGGGCGAAGATGCGCCCGTCCTTCTCGGTGGGTTCGAAGGCCGGTGATTTCCACAGCTCTTCGCGCATGGGCGGCTGCACGTCGTGATGCGCATACAGAAGCACGGTGGGAGCCCCGGGGCGCTTGAGCCAATCGCCGTAGACGTAGGGGTGGGTGCCGGGAATGCGCATGATCTCGACATGCTCGAAGCCGGAGGCTTCCAGGATGCCCTTGGCGCATTCCGCGGAGCGCTCCACTTCCTTGGGATCGAATCCATCGAAGCTCACTCCGGGGATTTTCGTGAGCCGGATCAGATCGTCAAGATGGCGCTTGCCGTCCGCCTGGTATTTCGCCAAAGCCGCCTTGAGGGCGGCATCCAGGTCCTTGAGATCGAAAACCGGCTGGGTCATGCTCCGGCTCCGTTCTGCTTGGCCACGGCGGCCTCCCATTCCTCCCGAACCTTGTCCACCAAGGGCCGGATGGCCTCTTCGCGCATGTCGAACTTGAGGCCGCCGCCTTCGAACAGCTCGCGCAGCCTACGGGTGCCTCCGAGACTGAGCCCGCGTTTGTAATCAGCCAAAGCGGATTTCTCGTCCTTCAGGGATTTGAGCCAGACCTGGAGCGCGCCCAGTTGCGCGATGCCGTACTCGATGTAATAGAACGGAACCTCGAAGATATGCAACTGCCGATGCCAGGAGTGGGCGCGGAACTCCTCCAGCCCCGACCAATCCAGGTTGGATCCGAAGCGTTTATCCAGGCCCAGCCATACGGCCTTGCGCTCCGCCTGGGTATGCCCGGGATGGGTATAAAGCCAATGCTGGAAGGCGTCGACCGTGGCCACCCAGGGCAGCAGGCGGAACACTTCCTCATCTTCGGTCTGGATGGCGCGGCCGCGCTCTTCTTCGGTATAGAACTCGTCCAGGTAGCGTGAGCCCAGTCGTTCCATGGCCATGGAAGCCACTTCGCTGAATTCCATGGGGGCGCCGCGATTGAAGCCCAGCGACATGCCGCGCGTGTAGAACAGGTGGAATGCGTGGCCGCTCTCATGCAGCAGGGTGAACACGTCTTCATTCATGCCGACCGCGTTCATGAAGATGAAGGGCAGGCGCACCTCGGCCAGGCTGCACTGGTAGCCGCCCGGGGCCTTGCCGATGCGGTTCTCCAGATCCATCAGGCCCTTGTCCGTCATAGTACGGTAGAAGGCGGAGAGCTCCGGATCCATGCGTGCGAATATTTTATCCACGCCTTGGATCAGCCGGGAAGCCTCCTTGAAGGGCTTGAGAGGGGGGCGTCCCAGGGGATCGCATCCCAGGTCCCAGGGCCGCAGATCGGCGATGCCGAGTTTTTCCCGGCGGTAGTCCAGGGCCTTGCGGAATACCGGCACTACGGCTTTCTCCACGCTGTTGTGGAATTCGAAGCAGTCCGCGGCGGAGTAATCGGTGCGGTGGTTGGCCTTGAAGCTGTATTCGACGTAATCCTTGAGGCCCAGGTTGCGCGCGACCTGGTTCCGCAGCACGAACAGTTCGTCGAACAAATCATCGAGTCGCTGCTTGTCCCGGGCGCGGCGTTCCGCCATCTTCATCCAGGCCTTTTCGCGCAGGCCTCGATCGCTGGCCTGCAGGAAAGGGGAGAGCTGGCTCAAGGTCTTGGTCTCACCGTCCCAATCCACGGTCATGTCTCCGCAGATCTTCTGGTATGCCTGGGCCAGCTTGGAAATTTCGGTATGCAGGGGAATGTTGGAATCAGTGAACAACTCCACGCTGACGAGCAGCGCTTCCAGCCATTGACCGTAGTCTTCTTTGGGAAGGGAGCGCACGTCCGGATGGGCGATGGCTTTCTTGTTCAACTCATCGATGACCGGGGCCATGGCCGGTTCCACCTTTTCCACGAAATCCAGATAGGCCTTCTGCTTTTCCTCATCCTGGGTGAAGCAGGTCATGCTGATATAGAGCCGGGAGCCTTCCTCGTGGACGGCGTCTCCGAATTCGGCGAAGTCGCGGATCCAGGCGATAAGCGAAGTCCGATCCGGCAGGAAGCGATGGTTCAACTCGTCGAGATAGGGTTTGATGCCGTCCCAGCCGGAAAGATCCGCTTCCGAGGCGATGAACGATCGGGGAAACTCCGGGCTGGGGCGGGGGACCTTGGCGATCCAAGCCGGCACGTTCTTCGCCGGCGTCCCGCTCTTGCCTTGATGTTCCGATCCCGATACGACCATGCCGAACTCCTTTGCGGTCCATCCCCACGCGATTCCATCCGGAAAAGCGGAAACGCCCCGTTTCGTTAATTTAAAAATTTAAAAATGAAGGCGACCCTATCGACGAAATCCAGGCGGTATGATTGCCGGGGAACCGGCGCCAGTCGCCTCCACAATCCGATCCCCATCCGCCTCGAATGTCGGATGTACCGATTCCCCGCTCGGCTTGCTACCTTTATCCCCTTCACCCGAGAATTCCGGAATGCCATGACCGAGGAAATCCTAAAGCGCCGCACCTTCGCTATCGTCAGCCATCCTGACGCGGGCAAAACCACCATTACCGAAAAGTTCCTCTGGTACGGCAAGGTGATCCGCGAAGCCGGCCATGTGCGCGCCAAGGCCAACAAGAAATTCACCACCTCGGATTGGATGAAGATCGAGCAACAGCGCGGCATTTCCGTTTCCTCTTCGGTGCTCAGCTTTCCCTACCAGGGCTGCCAGATCAACCTGGTGGACACCCCGGGCCATCAGGACTTCAGCGAAGACACCTACCGCGCCCTCACCGCCGTGGATTCGGTGCTGGTCCTGCTCGATGCCGCCAAGGGCGTGGAGCCCCAGACCATCAAGCTGATGGAAGTGTGCAGCCTGCGCAAGTGCCCGGTTACCGTGTTCATCAACAAGATGGACCGCGACGCCCTCGATCCTGTGGTTCTGATGGACGAGGTCGAACGCGTACTGGGCCTGAAATGCTCGCCCATGACCATGCCCATCGGCAACGGCAAGTTCTTCCAGGGCGTGTACTCCTTCGCCAACGACAACGTGCATCTTTTCAACCCCGAAGTTCCGGAGGGGGAGATGCGCAAGGTGGACGGGCTGGACGATCCGAAGATGGACGAATGGTTCCATCCCCGCTACCTCAAGGAATTCCGCGAACAGGCCGAATTGGTACATGGCGCCATGGAGTCTTTCGACCATGCCAAATACCTGCGCGGCGAACTCTCCCCGGTCTATTTCGGCTCCGGCATCAACAACTTCGGCGTTAAGCACCTGCTGGACAGCTTCGTCAAATACGCCCCGTCCCCGATGCCGCGCGAGGCCCAACAGCGCATGGTCGAGGCCACCGAACCCGCCTTCACCGGATTCGTCTTCAAGATCCAGGCCAACACCGACCCCAAACACCGGGATCGAATCGCCTTCATGCGGGTATGCTCGGGCAAGTTTGTCCGGGGCGCCAAGGTGCTCCACTGCCGCACCGGCCGCCAGGTCCGTCTGGCCGCGCCTTCGACCTTCCTGGCCAACGACAAGACCGTGGTCGACGAGGCCTATGCCGGCGACATCATCGGCATCCACGATCCCGGCCTGTATAATATCAGCGACACCATTTCCGAGACCGAGAACCTCAAGTTCCTGGGCATCCCGGATTTCGCCCCGGAACACTTTTCCCGGGTCTATCTCGAGGATCCCCTCAAGAGCAAGCAGCTCACCCAGGGCCTTAAGCAATTGTCGGAAGAGGGCGCCACACAGCTGTTTGGACCCATCAACAGTCCCATTCCCGTGCTTGGCGTGGTCGGCGTACTGCAATTCGACGTCATCAAGTTCCGTCTGGAAGAAGAGTACAACGCCCGCTGCCGGCTCGAGCCGGCGCCGATTTTCGTCGCCCGCTGGGTGGTGGGGGATGCCGTGGCCGTCCAGGAGTTCAAATCCCAGAACTCACATGACCTCGCCACCGATAAAGGCGGGAATCTTGTCTATCTGTGCCCCAACGAATACCGCATGACCTTGATTGAGAAGAATTTCCCCAAAATCACCTTCGCAAAATTCCACACTGAATCCGAATAATCTTGGCCCTGAAACCGGACAAGGAATGGTGAAATTTTAGCGGATTGGCCCTTCTGACATCATTTTACATGGTGCAGGATCTTGGGACCGGGTTATTTTAATACACTATTCAGGCTAACTAACCTTAAGGTAGGCATGTACAAGACCCACCATTATCTGCATATCCCCATCATGGGCACCGGTTTCACCATTGATACCGCCATCCGCGTGGCCCGGTTCGGCATTTCTTCGGTGCTGTCGCTCGTGGATGACCTGCTCATCGAACGCATCCGCAAGCATTACGCGGCCCAATACGGCTTCCCCTTCGAGGCGATAACGGCCGCCCAACCGGAAGCACGCGCCCGCCGCATCACCGCTTATCTGAACATGGTCGACGACATCGTGAACGGCCAAGTCGAGATCCTCAAGGCCCTGCCCTTTGAGGCCGGGAACGACAAGATCAAGTATTTCGAGCTGTTGCCGGACACGTCGACCACCAAAAAGCTGTATAACACCTATCTCAGCACCCTGGATGGCGCGGAAAAGCGCCAGTTGGAAAAAGACCTGACCGACTTGATCGTGCCGGGGAAGATCGACTGCAACATCATGACCAAGCTGGACCGGATCAACTACGACCGGGATGGCCATGCCATGAGTATGGAGCATGCGGACGCCAAATCGGCCTTGCGCGGGTTCGCTCAATCCAAAATCAAAGCCGACATCATTTTCTCCGCCGGCATCAATCCCACCCTGTACGGCTATATGGAGTCCTTCCCGGACTTCTACCGCACCGACGACGGCCCCGCCAAAAAGGGCGTGATCCTCAAGGTGTCGGATTACCGTTCCAGCATGATCCAGGGCAAGTTCATCGCCAAGAAGGGCATCGAGGTCAAGGAGTTCCGCATCGAATCGGGCCTCAACTGCGGCGGCCATGCCTTCGCTTCCGACGGCTATTTGATGGGTCCCATCCTGCAGGAGTTCAAGGACAACCGCGGTAAGTTCCCGGAAATCTTCGAACCCATGATCGCCTCATGGTTCGAAAAGAAGGGCCGCGCCCTTCCCGCCGAAGCCCGCAACCGGGACATTCCCGTGACCGCCCAGGGCGGTATCGGCAACTTCGCCGAGGTGCAACGCCTGATGGACGGCTACGGCATCGACGCCACCGGCTGGGCAAGCCCGTTCCTGCTGGTTCCTGAGGCCACGGCCCTGGACACGGCCACGCGCCATCAGCTCGCGGAAGCCAGGGAAGACGACCTCTATCTCAGCGACGTTTCGCCCCTGGGCGTGGTCTTCAACAACCTCCGGAATTCCACCTCCGAACAATGGACCAAGAAGCAGATCACGGACGGGAAGCCCGGGTCCCCGTGCCCGAAGAAGTTTCTGGTCTCCAATACCGAGTTCACCGATCTGCCCATCTGCACCGCCTCCAAAGAATACCAGGGCATGAAGCTCAAGGCCATGGGCCAGGAAACGATCCCTTCCGCGGACACGCCGGATCAGAAGATCCAAGCCGTTTACCAGAAGAGCTGCATCTGCGATCAGCTCGGCAATGGCGCGCTCATCAATCTCGGTATCATCCGCGCGGAGAACCCTGTGTCGGTTTGCCCGGGTCCCAACATCGCCTACTTCGATCGACTGTACACCCTGCGGGAAATGGTGAACCACATTTACGGTCGCGGCCGCAGCCTGGTCCCAAACGACCGCCCGCATATGTTCAGCAAGGATCTGATGATGTCGGTGGACTATTTCGGCAAACTGGTCGACAAGCTCGCCGCCGGCGATTCCAAGGCCTATGCCTATCTCAACGTGTTCCGGTCCAACTTGGAAGACGGACTCGGCTATTATCAGGCGCTGGTGGAATCACGTCCCTATCCTGGGGAAAACCTTGCATCCCTCAAGGCGACCATGGTTACCCAGAGAGACCGTCTGGCTTCCCTCTGGAAGACCGCCGGTGACAAGTCCGGTCTCGCTACCGTCGAGAAGTCCGCCACCTTGGCTTGACCTTCCAATCCGACCAAACCAAGGCGAAACAAGCCCAGTCTGCAATTAGACTGGGCTTTCTTTTTGTGGATATAGATCCCGGAAAATCATGTACTTAGGGCTTAAATCACGGGTGGCCTCACAACCATACCTGACAAAAAACCTTCCATAAATACAGTATACGCAAGGTACTCGGGAGTTGGCATGCCATTGTGCATCTTTAAAATGCCATAACTCATTGAAATTGCTTTAACTACAGGTTTAAACCTTGTCCTGGACAGACTTTGTCCCTCGGTCCAGCCTACATTTTTTCTCGACAGGTTCTACTGCCTTCCCTTAGAATGGCTTTATATGTCTTTCGCAGTTCGCTTTTCGGTTCGGGCCTTTGGTCTACCAGGCTTTCCACTCGGCCTAATTCCCGCGTTAATCATTTTTCCGGCATTTACGGCGCACACAGTCCCTGCCGGAGAGGTGACGTCAAATGCCATTGAGTACCTGACGCCAGCCGCCGCCAAGCTGAATTTCCAAGACCGGGCTTCGCTGAATTCCCGTTGGGACCTGGGCTACTATCTCTTCCAGATGCAGGAGTTCAACGCCGCAGCCAAGGAGTTCGAAAAGATCAGGAAGGTGCTGCCTGACGATGCGTCCTTGTTGGCTCTAATCGGATCTTGCTACTCCATGTCCGGTCATTGGTCGGAAGGCGAAAAGGCCTTGCTTGAAGCGAAAGCCCAGAACCCGCAAGATGAGGAGATCGACGGCCTGCTCGGCCAATTCTACCTCTCCGCCGGACAAGCGCTGAAAGGAGCGGCGTATCTGGAGCATGCGCTGAAAATCACCCCCGATCAGGAAGATCTCAGGGCCCGTTTGGCGACCTTGTACCTGGATGCGGGAAAAACGGAACGCGCGCGTTACCATCTGGAATATCTGCTACGGTCCCGGACCGCCGATGCGTCAGGGATGCCTGTGAAACCGGAAGGCATTCCCAATAAGCCGGCGGGTACGCTTGGGGAAACGCCTTCGGATGAGGGGCATCCCGTCATGGGTTTCGGATTTCCCGAACTGGACTATGATTATGCGCGTTGTCTGCTGCAAGCCGGCAAATTCCAGGAAGGCCTGATCTTCGCGCAATGGGCCTTTGAGGTCGAACCCTCCAACCCCCGTTATTCCCGCGTCATGGGCCTTTGCCTTATGGGCGCCAACCGCTACGCCGAAGCCGCCCGTATGCTGGCAGCCGGCCGCAACCAACTGCAAGGCGAGGAAGTCGTCTACCTGCAATGGGGCGAAGCCTTGTTCCTCGATCGCCGCTGGCAGGACGCCGAGAACGTATGGTTGGAAGGCGTGAGCCGCTTTCCAAAATCCTATGAACTGCTTTCCCGCCTGGTCGAGTATTACATCCAGACCGCCAAGCCCGCCAAGGCCAAGCGCGTCATCGTCTTCGGCGAAACCCGCAATCCGGAACACGCGGGCAACCTGCTTTTGGAAGCGCGCCTGAACCGCAAACTAGGGGCCTTCGCCGCGTCCTGGAAAGCACTGGACCGCCTGAAACGCAAGGCCTGCGGTTCCATGGCCAAGGAAGCCCTGTGGGAGGAAGCCCAGCTGGACTTCGCTTCCGGCAAATACGCCTCGTGCGAAAAGGTGCTCGACAATCTGCTGACGGCCAAGCACCGGAAGGCCGAAGCCCATCTGCTGAAAGCCAAGCTGGCCTTGTTCCGGGGCGACAAGGCTCTGGCCCAAGCCCAGGTTCTCCAGGCCAATCATGCCGAACCCTACAACCTGAATGTCCTCGCATTGGCCAAAGAAGCATTCCAAGACGGTTTGGAACTGGCGGGATTGCTTAAGCCTTAAGACTTTAGCCTTAGAACCCAACTATTCCCCAAAAAGAACCCCCCATAAAAAACACCACCCTTTGGGGGGGCGGTGTTTCTCGTATCCGGGTTTGTGTTTTCCGGTAGCGCGACAGGGGAGTTTCTGCGCGGAAGGTAGGTCGCGCCTATTCCTCCGCGGCCTCGCTCTCGGGAGTATCCGTCGCGTTGCTGGTGTCCAGATCGAAGAGTCGCTTGAGGGGGATGATCTTCAGGCCCTTCTTCGGATCCACCGCGTCGGACATCTTATCAGCGGCGAAACCGATCAGGAGCGGATGCTCCGGATGGTTGGCCACGGCCTTTACAAAAGGAGAGCTGCTGTAGCCTGGCATGAGGAAGTTGACTACGAAGGTGTCGAAGTCGCCTTCTTCCATCATTCCCAAAGCCTCTTCGGGGTCGTCGGCGACCTCGATAACGGCATTGGGCAGGATCTGGGTGATGATCGAGACGGTCTCGTTTCGGCGCTGACCTTCCTCGTCCACCACGAGGATGATGCGCTCGGAGGTATCGGTCGCGCCGAGCGTGACTTCGAGGGCTCCTTCATCGGCATCCAAGCTCTCATCTTCGAAGAGCGGTTCCGCATCTTCTTCCCCGTCCTTCTCGGCGGCGTCTTCATCTTCGGAAGGGTAGAGGTCGGTTTCCCGCAGGGGGTCCTTGGCCTTGGCCGGCGGGAGCTTGGCGGGTTTCTTGGCGGCCGGTTGCGTAGCGCCCCCAGCCGGAGCTTGAGCTCCGGGGGTTGCGGCCGCCGCGGTGGGCTTGGCCTTGGGATCCTTGTTCTTGTCGTCAGTCATGTTCGCCGTTTCCTGGGTTGGCCTAAGCCGTGATGATTGCCATAAATATAAAAGTTAACCTCGCCCGAGGGCATTTTATGCGATTTCAGCCATTTTGCCGCATTGTCTCATCGGCGCCTTGGTCCCATGGCTTATTTTGCCAGCAAGGCTTCCAATTCGTGGATTTCCTTGGGCACTTCCGCGCAGAGGTTGCGGCAGCCGGCCTTGGTGATCAGCAGGTCGTCCTCGACCCGAATGCCGATCCATTCGGAGTATTTCTTCCCTTCCAGGGTGATTTGGAAATGCCCATAGAGACCGGGTTCGTTCGAAATCTGCCAGCCCACTTGCAACGGGTAGTCCTGGTAGAGTCGGTGCGGATCGCCATCGTGTTCCTGCTCGCCCATCAGATGGGAAACGCCGTGTGGCTGGCCCAGGTACGAGCGCATGGCTTTGCCCCCGCGCGCGAAGAACCGGGCCTGCAATTGGCGCTCCAGGAATTCCCAGGTCAGCTTGTTAAGGTTGCGGATGGTCTCGCCGGGACGGGCGTTTTTAGCCGTCTCTTTGTTAGCATCCAGGACGATTCCGTAGATCAGGGCCTGCAAGGGGTTGTACTTGCCGTTATGGGGCACCGTGCGGGTGATATCCGCATGCATGGTGCCGTAACGGACCCCGAAGTCCAGCAACACCAGGGAACCCGGCACGATGGGCTCGTCGTTCTTGAGGTAATGCAGGATGGTGGCGTTCTTGCCCGAGGCCACGATGTTCGGGAAACTTAGGCCGGCGGAACTGCGCTTCTTCATGCCCCATTCAAGATGGGCCGAAAGCTCATTCTCGTTTTTGAAGGTCTTCATGGCCGCCAGAGTCTCGGCGAAGGCCTGGCCTGTGTATCCCACCGCGATATCGGCGTCCCGGATTTGCTCAGGCTCCAGAGGCAGTCGCAAGCGGAAATGCAGGTCCACGCAGGATTTCAATTCGAACCCTTTACCGGCCGGGCGCCCCGATTTACGGATCAGCTTTTCCAACTGTTCCTTGAAGGCCCAGTTGTAGTCCGTTTTGGTGCGGATGAATTTCTTCCCGCCTTCCTTTTTGGGATTGTAGGCATGGTAAAGCGCGTAACCGTAGGGCTTGGCGGAGGTCTTGACCAGCTTCCGGAAATATTCGGGAAAGTCATCGAAGGGGCGCACGTCCTGGATGCCGGTTAGGGCGCGCAGCTCTTCCAGATCCCGTTTTCCTTCGGGAGTGGGATCCTTGGGATAGCCTAAACGCACCCCATCCCAGAATTCCTTGGCCGGATCCTTCTTGGAGATGAAAAGGACTTCCTTCGCGTGTCCTTTAGCCTTGGGATTGAGGACCAGGATCACCTTGGGCTGGTTGATGCCGGTGAGATGGATCAGAGCCGGTTCCTGGAAGATGCGCAGGCCGCTCATGATCCAGATGTGCTCGCTGCCGGGTTCTCTGAACACGCCGGAAAAGA
>JBDSIO010000160.1:0-7106 GCA_039917895.1 Fibrobacteria bacterium
CCTATAGGCGAAATCATCCATTACACGAAACTCGGTATTGACTTCATTACTGGGGAATCTGACACCCCTTGCGTAACTCAGGCTAGTGGTCTTTATATTATTCTGGAAGAAATAAGATTTGTCATCCGAAGTTTCATATGAGAGGGAATTCCGATGCCAGGCGTTTGCACCTGGAGCTGCATAACGTAGGCAGCGGAAGGTTTGCTGCGAATGCTCCCAATTGTCCCATGGGGCCGTTTTTTGATCTATTTGGGACGGGTTTAGACCTCCAAAGCAATTCATCGCTGCAATATCAATTCCGGTTTCAAAGGTTGCCGCGTTTACTCCGTTTCCAAAATTAGCTGGGGGCTGTGTAGTTCCATGGCTATATGCCGAGGCTGCGAGAGAAATGAAATTGGGGTTACCCGATTGCGATGGCATAGGCGCTTCGTATTCATCGATGGATGCAATGCTTTCGTCGAACGCCAGTCCATCGAGTTCTTGTTTCGAAACATCGCAGCGACCGATACTTAAACCTCTCTTCTCGAAAGTATTAACGCCATGCCGGGCTAATACCGTTTGAATACCGACAAGCGGCGAAATGAATTGCAATCCTTCGCTTTGTGCAATCATTTCATTTTCAAGATGTTTGGTTTTGTCCAAATAGGTTATTCCTTCTGGGATCTTCAAGGATACCAGAACGGAAATCCTTTTCCCCTTGGGAAAATTGTCGAATTTTCCTTTTAGTCCGTCGGAAACGGACCCATACCTTTTTTTAACAAGATTCCGTTCTATGGTTTCGAACTTGACCAAATCTTCCTGCGTCGCCACGTATTCGGAATTAGAGAAAAGCTTGGATTCACCCGTTTTGCCGTCTATCGACTTTGTTATTTCTATGGATTTGCCGGGAAGCGCGTTGGGAAATGAAAAGGTAGATTTCGAGCTGTGTTCGCCGGCTGGAGCCAGCAATGGATTCCCGGATGCGATCGCGAAAATCATCAAGAAGAATCGAAGTTGCTTCATAAAGTCACCATTCCTGTTAAAATAATTCGAATTTTGAAGACGCAGTACAAGACAGAAATCGATCTTTGGAGGAGAAACGTTACGGATATATTCAAAACTTAATAAACAATTCGCAATTTCACCCTACTTCCCATTCACGCCAAAGTTCAGCCCCAGCTCCTTCCTCAGCGGTAAATCGATGTTGTGTTTGCGCTCCCAGTAAGTGCTGCGCAAGCTGGCGATCAGTACGCCTTTCCCCCCATCAGACGTGTACTGGGGTTTAACAGTCCAGACCGGACGCAAATCGACCCAAAGGCATTTCGGCATCACGCTGGTCTTGCGTATCTTCTCGACCTCGGGGTTGTAGAGATCCTGATTCGTCTTCAGGGTGGCCTATTGGCTTCCTTGCGGATCGGCATAGCGAAACCAGAGCGCCTGTTTGGTGCCGCCCTCCTTCATCAGCTCGAAGATCTGTCGCATCAGGGTCATTGCATTTTTGATGGAGGTGCATTCGATGGTGGGATTGGCTCCGCAGCTGCCCATGAAATCGTTGCCTCCCCCGTCCGGGCGTGATGGGTCAGGTTCCGGTCCGAACCAGCAGCCAACCGATTCCGGCCAAAACCATGACCCCGACAACCTGGTCGAGCAGGGGCCAGCGGAACGCCCGCCCGGTGACCACCCCCACCCCGACCAAGGTCACGCCGAACCAGATGAGAGTCTGCATCTCGGGAGCGATGACCCCGAGCTCCCGCATAAAGCGGATTGAAAGCCAATAGCTCGAGATGCCCACGGTGAAGCCCAGGGCCGACTTGCCGAGCTCGCGCCAGACGGGCCGGCCGTCCTGCCAGATGGACGCGGCATGGATGAAACCTTGCGCATCCGCTATGCCCGAAACCAAGGTCAGGCCGATGATGAGCGTCAACGTCTGCGTCTGCTGGAAAGTCAACAGCGCCTAACCCCCGAGAACCTGGGCTTGCAACGACGCCAGCCCGGCTCCCATGCGATAGCGCATGCGCACGCGGAAAGTCTGCCCCGCTTCCACGCGGGTCGCCTCCGGCAGGGGAATGATCTTGTCGCCATTTAGCGCGTTAGTCGCCCCCAGCGGCATGCCATGCGTCAGGTGCGCGCGGGCCGACAGCCGCAGGGCATTTATGACTCCGGTGCTGCTTGCCGTCAGGGAGAACGTGGCATTGACTCCGGGCTCGATGCTTTGCCGCAGGTTTGTCAGGCCGATACGGTAGGGATGGCAGATGGGATGGTAGGAATTTGCCAACCACCCCGTGTTCCCTTCGGCGTGATGCGGCCAGTCGTGTCTCGGTATGAGAATCTTGAAGCCGTAGTAATTGAAGTCGGTATAGCCGAGCTCCATGAAGGTTTCATACTGGTAGGGAATCATCAGGGTATCTGGACCGAGCACCTGACGGTCGCGCAAGGAATTGATGGCCGTGACCTGCATCTCGTCGAGCAGCCCGGTCTCCATCATCTCGCAGATGAATACGTCGATGCCCTGGGGCAGGGAGGCCTCATGGATGTCTCCCTCGATGACCTCAATCACGTTTCCCAGTCCGTTGGCGGCGGCGCTTTGTCGCAAACAGTCCGCCAAGTGCCCATCGACCTCGACGGCATAAACCCTTTTCGCACCCGCACGTGCGGCGAAGAAGGAAAGGATTCCGGAACCTGCGCCGGCATCGACCACCACATCGCCCGGGGAAACGGTGGCCTGGATCGCCGCTTGGAATGCCGTCGTCCTCTTGAAATCGAGCAGGCATTGGTATGGAAAATCGCTGCTGGACCAGATTTTCTCATTCTCCGCCACCGAATCCGCGGCCACTTGCATTCTTGCCGGCATTATCTTGCTCCTACAGGAAGGGTGATGATAAAAGCGCTGGCCCTTCGTTGGCCCGAGGAGTTCCACTTCCTCCATCCTCGCTCCTTTGGATGCGGAGGGAAGGGGGATCGTACCAGGCGGCGAGCATATTTTTATCCCCCCGATCCGGACCAGGGCGCACTCCTCCCTTTCTCCATAGGCGGTGGATTGAAGATGATTCACTGAACCTGTAGGAAGTGGGCGAAGGGGTTGACGGGGATGACGGGCCCGACCCCGTCCACTCGACCTCGGCGGCCTTGGCTGCGCTGGCGTTGTTGAAGGGGGCCGGAACCGATCAAGGACTGATCGCCGGCCACCCAAACGGGCAGGTCAGCTACTGATTTTCGTTATCAGTAGTTCGGCGAAAACGCCATTTGCAGGAAATTGTAAAGCCCAACCTGGGCCGTCTCATAATTGTGTGCCCCATTGCCGGTGCCCACGATGTTGTTGTGCCAGGTGAAGTTCGCGGCGGTGATGTACGGGCCTTTCGTAGCCAAGCCATTCGCTGAGCTGGCTCCCGACCCCGAATCGTTCTTTCCGGCGCCAAGGTAGAGATAATAGACCGGATACTTCAGGGGCTCCTGCTCAGCGACATATTTCGCGATCGTGGTCGCGTCGGGAACGGGAGGCCCCGCCGCATCGAGTCCGGCAAACCAGGCGAACTCCTTGAGATGGGCGCAAAGCCCGATGGAGAGCGTCTGCATTCCACCGAACGAAAACCCGGCCATCGCCCGTGAACCGCGGTCTTTCTTGACTGAGTATTTCGACTCGATGGCCGGAAGCAGATCGTTCATCAGCTCACCGCCAAACGCGTAGTAGGCATTTGTGCTGTTGTCTACCGTACCCGAGGCGAAGACCGCGATGAACGGCTTGGTCGCCTTGGAGGTGATAAGGTTGTCGAGCATGTTGACGATGGGGATGACTTTCACTCGATCAAACCACATATTGGGATTGTCGGTGATGCCGTGCAGGGCGATAATCAGCGGGTATTGCTTTTGGGGGTCATAGCCGGGAGGCGTATAGATATGGAAAAACTTCGACTTAGGCGTGGTCTGCTTCGTTATGGTCGGAGTCTGCTTGAAGGCCTCGGAGGAGGCGGCGGAAGTCGAGTACCAGTAAGCCTGATACGTCACATCTTTAGTCAACTTTCCCGGGTTGGCGACGGCGTTTTTGTACATGTCAGGGACGGTCGTGGCATTCTGTGCGGTCACCTTCGGCACGCCGCCTGTCGACACGGTGTCCAGGGTTATGTTAAGAGTGGTATCGTACGAATCAAGTACGATTTTTTTCATTGCATAACCCTCACCCGATACCTCCAGCGTATCGACCGCGGCCGCTATTTTCGCCAGTGTCCCGCCCGCCGAGCGAGGGCTCGCAACCGAGAAATTTCCCTCGGCGATATCCTTCTGCGAGGGGAAGTAACGAAAGGTCCGGACGAGCGGGCCGATCGATGCCTGAACGATCAGCATTCCATTGGAATGGAGCGGGGCCGCGATTTTCAAATGGTAGACGCCTGGCTGCGCCTTGGGCAACGACTCCTTTTTCTGGATGTTGCCATTCACGTCGAAAACTTCAACCTTCACCAGAGAGGGCTTGCTGACGGTCAATTCCAAAACGCCTTTGTCCAGACGGATGTATTCCGTAGGCATCGCCGCATCCAGTCGGATCGGAGAGCCAGTCTTGGTGATGGAATACATCCCATCCGATCCCGTCGTGTCCTTTGCTCCTTGCTGCGCCAATTCCAACACTGCATTGGCGACCGGCATCCCGGCGGCGTTGGAAACCTTCCCGCGCACATTGACGGTTTGCGCGATGACGGTGGATCCGACAGCAACGACTAGTCCGAAAGCAAAAATCGTTTTCATGGTAAGGTCCTGGGGGATAGTATTTGTACTTCAGCAATCTACCCCCGCTCGTCGCGTCCCGCAGAGTGAAAAACAGGGGTTGCGCCCTAAGTAAGAAAAACCCACCTCCCTTTTATTTTCAAATATTTTCAAAAATTTTCAAAAATAGGTTCAAAAGCGGCTTTTTTCGTGCAAAAAGGCCATCACGTGGATTTATTGGAATTGGGGGGAGTGACTTCCTCCTCTTAGCGCGCTTCCCAGCCGCCATCGGTTCCGAAAACATGATACCGGTAGCTTTCCACCAGCCGCTTGTCTTTCGTGAGGACGAGGCAATTGCCACCGACATCGTTCAGGACCCCGGTGGGATCCACGAAAAAAGTCACGTCCCGATAGACCTTTTTCCCGGCGTGGAATTCCGGGACAAAACCCACAGCGGGACTGGAATCGACCGGAGCATAGCCTTGAAGGACGAGCCGCCGGGTGGAATCCTCGGTAAATAGCCCCGAAGGAAACAGGTTGGCGGTGTGGAATATGCTCCCGTCCAGGTCTTCGCCACTGAAATGGCCGCTGGCCCGGTCCAGTCTCACCTGCCGGACATGGCACAGGGAATCCCATTCCATGCACCATTTTTCCGAGAAGTGCACAGTCCCTGGTTCCACCGCCAGCACTTCCAGGACCAGGGAATCTTGTGTGTAGGTCTTTTCAGGAGACGGGGCTTTGGGACCGCCATAGCGGAAGCCGATATAGAATTCCCGCGCGCCGGCTACGGGACGGTCATAGAGGATTCCACTGTTACTGGTGTTTCCCTCCGTGACGCAACCTTGTGTGAAAAGGGCGGCGGCCAAGCACCCGAAAGCGAAGTGGGGGAAAAGGAAAGACCTGAAAAAGGTCGCGCGGAAACCGGCCTGGGTGCAGAAGTTAGGCATGAATGGCCTCCATTCGGGGCAAAAGGATGCGGATACAGATAAGATAGCGCCTTCCCTGCGCCTGCGGTATACTGGTTATCCATGAAAACCGCGAATCCCGGCTTCCGCCGTTTCCAGACCGCGCTCTTGGTTTCCGCTTTGGCCATAGCTCCTTGCTACTCGCAGGATTTTGTACAGGACACCCTCGCAGTGCGCATCCTGCTGGATCGGAACGGGCTCACGCAAACGCCGGTCGCACAGGTGGCCGAAATCGATGTCGAGGCGTCCCGCATCACGGTCCTGCTTCTGAGCGGGTTGAAACTCACCTCCTTGCCCACCCAGATTGGATCGCTTTCCGCCCTGAAATACCTGGTGCTCTCGGACAACCTGCTCGATTCCCTACCCGCGGCATTGTGGGATCTGACTACCCTGGTGGATCTCGATCTCGGGGGCAACCGTATCTCCGCGCTTGACGCGAAGGTTTCCAACCTGCAGTCCCTGCTCCACTTGGACTTGCGCGATAACGGCCTGACTTCAATCCCCGCGGCGATCTTCACTTTGCCCCAACTGGAAACCGTTATCCTCGCAGGTAACGCCCTGGATACCCTGCCCGAAGCCGTCGCCGGACTCGCCTTTCTGCAAATCCTGGACCTCTCCGGAAACCTGTTGCGCACCGTCCCATCCACGATCGCGTCCATGGATGCCCTGGAAATCCTGGATTTGCACGCCAACGCCATGACCTCCCTGCCGGACCGTATCCGCGGGCTACCCGAGGCCACGGGCGTGCGCCTGAGCGCCAACCATCTCTGCGACCTTGGCCCCGACCTGCAGGCGTGGGCCACCGGCAAGGATCCCGAATGGAGGGAGGATCAGACCTGCGCATCACCGGTGCGCCCGCGCACCGTGCAGGCGGGCAGGCCGGGATTGCGTGCTTTCGCCGAAGGGGGCCGGATACGCTTGGATTGGGGCAGCCGAGCGGCCTCCGGTATGGAGGTCGTATTGCATGACGCCAAAGGACGCGACGTCCTGAAGTCCCCGGTGGCCGCCGGAGCGACCGGATTCGTCTTGGACCGCGCCGGATTGGGCGGAGGGTTCATATGGGCGGAGTTGCGGGTGGGCCGGCGATCGCTGGCTTCCGCGGCGTTGGTGTCGTTCTAAAGGCCCGGTTCCACCCCTCTTCCGTGCTTGTCGGAGAGGGGCGTTCCTCCACCGCATCCGGATTCGGATTCGGAATGTGATCATCGTCATCGAATGCGAGCCGGAATCCGGACTTCGGATAATTTCGAACCTTCAGGGTTGGATTTTGTCTCCCGAATTTCTCTTTTATCCATTTACCCTTTTACCCTTTTACCATTACCTTTTCCTTTACTTATTGAACCCGACACGTTTTGAAAGGATTTGTGCGCCCATCCTTGACCGTTTTTTCGGCTTTGCTGGTACTGGCCTGTCTTCCTGGGCTCGCCTTCAGCGCGACCAAGCGAATCGTGCTCGATCGGGACGGGGTCCGCC
>JBDSIO010000161.1:0-26932 GCA_039917895.1 Fibrobacteria bacterium
GGAGGCAAGCGCAAAACCTACGGAATCCCGACGGAGGTCAGGCTGAAACACAGGACGTTGATGACGGTAGCGGTGTAAGGATATAGATTCGATCAACCAGCGGACAGTTTGCCTGAATCCAGCCGGCCACCCAGCCTGCGGGGTTTTCGATGAGGAGAATCTAAACGATCATGGCCTTACCGTTTTCATACATTTTCATTACGCACCTCAGGGTGCGTCCTGGAAAACGGACCGCTTTCCTCGGCTATCCCTGCCGCTTCGCGAACCGAATGGAAAAAGTGGCGCCTGAGCCCGGTTTGGATTCGACACTTAAAGCGGCTCCGTATTTCTTGACGATTTCCGAAGCGATCGTCAACCCAAGTCCGGTACCCTTTCCGGGCGCCTTGGTCGTATAGAAGGGATCGAAGATCCTCTTTAGAGAGGCCTCCGGGATGCCGGGCCCATCGTCCCTGAATGCCAGCACGATTTCCTCAGGTGTTTCACGAGAACTGATCTCCAAACGGCCTTTCCGCCCCATGGCGTCGATGGCGTTGTTGATTAACACGAGGAAAGCCTGCTCCATTTCGATTTTGTTCACCTTCCAGCCGAGCGGTTCCGCAATCCGGACTTCGACCTTTGTATCGCCCCGCACCGTTTGCGGAATCAGGTCGATGACCTCGGCGACCATTTCCGCCAGGGATTCCCTGACGATGGACTCCTTGACCGATGTTCGGGAAAAGACCTTAAGGCTGTTGGCGATGTGCGTACTCTTCTCCAAGGCCTTCTTGATTTTCTCGAAGACGAAATCCTTCTCTTCCAGATGTGCGGCGAGGTCGTACTCGTCGTCCAAATCTTTGATCTTACGGACGAGATCTTCGCCCAATCCCGCCTGACCCACCAGCGCGCGGATCTTTTCCAGCCCTTCGACGTCACGGCGGACGTCCGGAAGGATGTTCACCAGGAAATTGAGCGGGTTGTTGATTTCATGCGCCACTCCCGCGGCCATCTGCCCCAATGAGGAAAGTTTCTCACTCTGGATCGCCATTTCCTTCGCCGACATCAATTGATCGTTAGCAACGGCGAGTTCCTGCGTCCGCTCTTCGATTTTCCGCTCCATCCCCTCGTACATGTCCGCCTTGATCAGTGCGTTCGCCACGCTGTTGGAAATGGATTGGAACAGGAGCCGGTCTTGGTTTTGCAGTTTTTCGCCATGGTGGTATTCCGCGGCCAGCAGCCCAATGGGTTTGTCCTTATGGATAAGAGGCGTCATGATCAAGGAAGAAAGGTTAAGCGCCCTCAGGAACTCCGCCGTTCTCGCGGTCAACCTCGCGTAAGCTTCTTCCGGATCGTTGATCAACAGGGTTTTCCCTTGCTCCATGGTTTGCACCAACAGGCCGTAGGGATTGTCCCAGTTTTCCCCCATCTTGAACCGGGTATTGGAGATGAAGGCCTGCAATTCCCTGGAATATCCCAAGGCGAACTGGCAGGAAAGGTATTCGCGCTTTTCGTCCAACATCCAGATTTGGCTGGATCCGAAACGGAATTCATGGACCAGCATGCCCACGACCTTCTCGCAGATTTCCCGGGTCCGGATGCTGTTGTTGAGCACGATGGTCAAATCCTGCAGGGACTGGATCTGCATATTGGTGTTTTCCAAAGTCCGGTTCTGGTTTGCCAGGCCATCATTCGATATCATGGCCCATTCCATCGCCTTTTTCGCGGTACCGGACTTATAGAGGGAAAAGCTCAGGAAGCCGGCGGAGGCGACCCCCATCGACCCGAGCAGATATCCGAAATCCTGAAGGTGCGTAAACCATGCCGCAGCGAGGCCGATCGCGGCCAGAGAGCAGAATTGGAAAATACGGTTGAAGGCGCTGAAACCCGCTTCGGGAAAATCGATGATGTAGACGCAATGTTTATAGCCGCGGTGGGCGCATTCGGTGTGCTCGACCTTGGCGTACGGCAAACCGAAGAACAAAGGCATGGATTCATAGCAACCCACCCGATTCCGGCAACCGTAAATCCGCTCCTGGAATCCATCCTTGAAAGAGATGTCGACGCGGAACCTGTTGCGCCCGATCTTCTCCGTCTTATTGATGGTTTTCAGCGCCAACTTCTTTTCCACGTCGCCGAACGATTTCATAAGAAAAGCGGGAGAGGTTATTCCAAGAATGAAGCCGGCCATGGTGCCGAGGCTTTTGGGCAGGTTCCTGCCCATCACGTATCCGATATCATTCTCTCCGGTCACCCTCACGGCAAGCTCGACCAGCTTATCGTTTTCTTCGAGAGTGGAGTACCCGGTTTGATCGGAGAGCTTATGCCTGTCAAGACCCGCGGCGTCCAAGAGCTTTTCGGATTCGGCGGCGCCAACCCGCTGTTCCAGGAGTTTCAAATAAGGTACGACCAGTTTGTTGGAATAGACTTTTTCCATGGGCTCCAAATGCGCGGAATACGCACGATTCTAAGGTAGTATATCCCGGTTATCCCTCAATTTCCCAAAGCGCAAACGCACGCCTTTCCCCGGTCGGAGCCAGCCTCCGCAAGAAGCGAACCCGGTTTCTTGCCATTTGCGGGCTCCAGCCTCTAAAATCCTTTGGGGCGGGAAAAACTTAAAGCGCCCTCGGATGTATTCGCAGAGGGTTCGGTTGACAATTGAATTTGGAAACGGCCTATGAAGGGTCTTGATTTGGAAGCGCTCCCCGCCGAAGCGTGGCGGCCTTCGAACGCCTTAACCGGACGCGAATCCAACCGCGTCAGCGAACGCGAACTGGAGCGCATTCCCGCTTGGATCAGCCTCGACAATGGCCCTGGTAAGCCGCCCTCGAAGGACATCCCCGTGCGCCTGTGGGACTATTCGCCCTTCGGATTCGCCGTCACCTTCCCGTTTTCGGAATCCGGTTGCAGCTCCCCCAAGGTCGGGGACCTGGCGAAACTCAAATTCGATTTCGGCGATGGGCCCCTCATGGCTGAATGCATCGTGAAGAATTCCGCCATCGTCAAGAACAGCCTGCGCCTCGGTCTGAGCCGCAGGGATCTGGCACGGCGGCAAAAATTCGAAAACCGCTCTGGCGTTCCGCAAGGCGAATGCCTGCGGCTTCCGGAAAAATCGGATATCCGCGCCGAAGTCCGTAACCCCGTGCTGTTCGCGGAATGGTCGACGTTCGTCCTATGCGGCGTCCAACCGGGCCTCCGCCTGGATTTCATCTCCCGCGATGCGAGCCTTCCATTATTTGTCGGCCAGAAACTGGAAATGCGTTTCGTCATGCCTACCATCGGCAATCCGGAATTTCGCGGAGAAGTCGCTCTCCTGGAAAGGGTCCCCGGCAATGCATTGAAAGTGCGTCTGAAGACCCTTTCGCTCTCCTCCGCCTTGGCCAACGATCTAGCGGAAACGCTCACCTTCGAAGCGGATATCATGCCGGGCACGCTGAAACGGTTCGGGTTCCCCACCCGATTCCTCAAGAAGCGGGTATCCTTCCGTTTTCTGGAAACCATGGAGGAGTACGCGCAAGTATTGGCCTTGCGCAGATCGGCATACGTCGAGGCCGGCAAGAAAGGCGGGAAAACCCAGCCGGAGGAGATGTCGATTTCCAAGGACAAGAACAGCCGCATCCTCTGCGCCTATCACGACGAGACCCTGGTGGCCTCGGCGGCCATCACTTTCGCCACCGGGCAGGATGAAGTTCTGCGTTCCGAAGCCGCTTTCCCGGAGGGCAAATACCCCATCCAACATCCGCCCAAAGCGGAATTGCTGGAAGTGAACAGCCTTTGCACGCATAGGGAATACCGCCGGGGGGATTTGCTGCAGGCCATGTTTGAGCAGATCGCCCGCATTTTCGTGTTATCCGGCAGAACCTGGATCATTAACCTGGTGGAATCCTCCCTGCTTCCGGTTTATCTCAGTCTCGGCTTCCGGGATACGGGAAAGTCCTGCGAATTCCTGGGAAGGACCCATCACCTTATTCGAGTCGACAGGCGGGTTCCCGCCTTCGGGCGTGGTATAGGACTGCTCCGGTGGAACGTGCTTTTTGGGGATTTGATGGAGGACATACTTGAGCGAGGCATGCTGCCCCTCGGGCGGGTCGAGCGCATGAGGCTGAAACTAATGCTCGCCTTCAAACCCTTCGCAAAACGTTGGGTCGGCAGCAAATATGAGCGGGCGTTCCGCCGTTCCCTCGAGGAAATTGAGAAAAGGGAAATGGAGAAAAGCGTCAATGGATAAGTTGCAGAGGATCGATTCGGAATGGGAGCTTTGCTATCAGGGCCTCGCGCGCAGTGAATTTTTCCGGAAACTGGATGAAGGCGGCCTGGAACGGAATCACTACAAAGGATTCCTGAGGGAATCGTATCACAACACCCGTCAGAATCCGCAAACCATGGCCATGTTCGTGGCCCACGTCAAAAGCGACGATTCCCGATTGAAAGCGAAGTTCCTGAAACACGCCGCCATGGAAATGGGGCATGATGAAATGGCCCTGAATGATTTGCGGGCGCTCGGAGAAAACGTGGAGACCATCCGCCATGGCCGACCCTTGGTCGCCACCGAGGCGATGAGCGGATTCGTCCTGTTCCAGATCCAGCACCGCAACCCGTTGGCATTTCTGGGATACAGCTATCACCTGGAAACGCTCCCGGTCCGGATCGGCGACTCCGCTTTGGCGTCCTTGCTCAAGTTGGGAATTCCCGCCGATGCCTTCAGCTTCTTGAAGGAACACGTGGATGCAGATCCCGTACACTCGAAATGGAACCGGGAATATGTCGAAGGCTTCGTGCAAACCGATTCCGATCTCGATGCCGTGATTTTCGGCCTGCGCGGCACTTGTGAATTGCATGGGATGATGTTCCAGAGCCTGCTCGATGGAGCTTCAGGCGACCGTCAAAGCTGGACTCCCGTGGCCCAAACCGCCGTGGTGAATTGAGTTCAATTTGAGCAAGCGATCTTCCAGGCAGGCGAAAAGGATGGAGCGGGTAAATCCCGGTTACGATCCCGTGGCGGTTTCCGGCGAAACCCCGGCCCGTGGAGTTACGGTCGGCGCTTACGTGGCCACCGATGCGCAACAGGTAATCGTCGATTGGTCCGCGGTTCCCCAAATCGACACCGGGCGCTTGGAAACCGGCAATTTCAAATTCTCGCGGCAATCCGAAAACCGCGCCCATGAGCGCATCTCCCAAAGGGAATTGGGAAGCGTACTCATATCCTTGCGCAGCCCCGGCCGGGAGACGTGGCTTTCCGTCAAACTGTGGGACTTCTCCTCGATTTCCTTCGGCGTGCTCCACAAGACCGAAAAGACCGCATGGCCCGCCCCGGCAGGCCTGCAGGAGACGGATGCGCTGGAACCGAAACCCGCCGCGGGCGAGCCGGCAGCCAAGGACTCCGCTTCAACTCCCGGCTTCAAAGTCGGCGATGAGGTTGAGGTAAACATCAAGCTTCCCGGAGACCAGGAATTCCGAATCTGGTGCCAGGTGAAGAACATATCCGGCTTCAAAGGCGGAACCAAGATCGGTCTGCGCCGGCTCGACATCAATTTTCCCCAGGCCGTCGACATCGATCGGCGCGAAGCCTTCCGCCTTCCCTTGGCCCCATCCCTGGCCCTCAACGCCAGGGTGGCGCACCCGTTCATCTTCGGCCATTGGTGCCCGCTGCGCGTTTCCGACGTGAACCGGAGCATGGGCCTGTCCTTCGTCAGCCTGGATGCCTCGATCCTGATCTTCGAAGGCATGGAACTGAAGATCCATTTCGAAATCGCCTCGCATCGCGAAGCGCCAATGACCGCCCGGGTGGCCTGGGTCCATGCCACCGAGGCCAATGAAGTCAAGTTCGGCGTCGCCTGCATGGACATGGCCTTGACCCTGCACAACGGCATCTGCGAGTTTCTCCTGTTCTCGCGTTTATGGAGCCCGGCCCGGTTGCGCCAGGCGGGATTCCGCTCCCAGCAGGTCAAGAACCGCCTCCGCTTCCGAAGCGTCAAGACCATGGACGATTACGCCGAGGTCCTGTATCTCCGCCGCGACGCCTACGTGGGCGTCGGCAAGAAACCTTTGGGAACCCGCCCCGAAGAGATGGCCGGCAACCTGGACGGACAGAGCCGCATCATGATGGCGCACCATCAGGACAAGCTGGTCGGCACTCTGACCTTCACCTTCCCGACCAGGGAAGACGCCGTACTCGACAGCCAGGCGGGATTCCCCGGCCAGAAATATCCCGTGGAGATTCCACCTAAGGCCAACCTCATAGAGGTCTCGCGGCTGTGCATCCACGACGAATACCGCAGCACCGACCTGCTCCAGGGCATGTTCGAACACGGCATCAAGCATTTCCTGCTATCCGATCGCCATTGGCTGCTCACCTCCGCCGTTGCCGATCTGCTACCCATTTATCAGCGCATCGGTTTCTACAGGCTGAAGGCGTCTTATAAGCACCGCGCCCTGAACAACCAAGAGCATCATCTCCTCCTCGTCCATCGGGATGCCTTCCTCCACGGCAGAGGCATGAATCTGTTGGTGTGGAATACCATGTTCGGTGAATTGATCGGGCACCTGCTCGGCCGCGGCCTCATCAAGGTGCCCGGTTATGTCCGCGCCATCATCCGTTTCAAGTTGCTTTTCCTACCCTTTTCCAAAAGGTTGTTGGAAAAGAGGGCGAGACGGGCCTTCAAGAAGCACCTGGATTCGCTGCGCGCGGAAATTTACCTGGCGTCCGCGGAATCCCCGAATACACCCGACTGACTAAAAGCCTTATTTTTCCAAGAAGACATGAACGCCATCCCATAGTTCCAGGCGGGCCTTCACTTCCGCTCCGCCCCGGATCCATGATTCGCAGCGTTCGATGAAATAGCCGGGAATAGCGTCGGAAACGCCGCCGCCGGCCCGTGCGGGCATGCGTTCGACCAGCCGTAGGAACCGTTCCAGCGCATACTCGAACCGCTTGCCAAAGTAACTGAGGATCGCGTCTTCCAATTCCCGTCTAGAAACGTCTTTCCAATCCCGTACGATGGGGTCCTGGTGGCCATACAGCTCATAGACCTTGAGATGCCGGGTCGAGCCTTTCACCTGCACGACGTCGATCCAGCGGAAATGGCCGGATCCCGGCGGGAAATCCCCGACCACTTCCTCGGTGACGACGATATCGACTCCATACATCTTCGTCTTTGACTCCAGACGCGATGCGATGTTGACCGCGTCGCCGATCACGGTGCGATCGAGCTTTTCCAGGGAACCGAAGTTCCCCAGCATAACCTCGCCTTTGGCTATGCCTATACCGTTGCGGAAGGGCGGATTGCCCGAAAGCGCGAGCTTGGCGTTGAATTCCCCCAGGTGGCGGCGCATTCCCAAAGCCGCCCCGGCGGCAGTTACTCCGTCGGGGAAAATCCCCATTACGCAATCCCCCATGATCTTGTCCACTTCCCCGCCATGCTTAAGGATGGGTCCCGTCATGCGCGTGAAATACTCGTTCAAAAGGGTTTGCTTCTGTGCCGGCGTGAAGGTTTCCGTCAAGCCGGTGAAATCCCGGATGTCGCAGAACATGATGGACAGGTTGCGCAGGGTCGGTGGAAAATCCGACGGATCCTTGCCCAGGCGCATTTCCTCGACAAGAGAAGGCCGGATGAAAACCCGGATCAATTCTTCCCTTTTTTTGAGAGCCTCGTATGCCTTCGCCGTCTCTTCCGCCCGCAGCAGATCGTTTTCCGCTTTGGCCAAGGCCATGGTCGTAGTGAGGATTTTTTCGTGGGTGATTTCCATCCCGGTTTTGAGCCCGGTCGCGACAAGCCCCATGAAATAGGCGATCAATTGCGCTTTGAGACAATCCCCTACCAGGGGTGAATATTCCAGACGCAACCCGAGGTAGGACCAGGTCGCGAACCCGCTTGCCAAGGGAAAAGACCAAAAATAGATGGCCGGTTTGGAAGCCATCCCGTGCATCAATCCTGCGAATACCAGGGACGCGTACCAGTAAAGGTTGACCTGGTTCGCGAGCAGGAGGTAGGTGAAGAGTCCGGGAATCGCCAAGGCGTTGGCGAATTCGAAAAAGAACTTGTGTGCGAAGGTAAGCGGTCTTTCGCGCGGATAGAAAACGAAAATCAGGTACGCTCCCGCCGCCAATAGCCGGAGCGACAAGGACTCATAATATCGGAACCCGAAATGGAGCAACAGGTAGAAGCAGATATGTCCCGCCACGCCGAAGACGCCCAGGATGGGAATCGACTTCTGGATAAATCCATAGTCCGAATTAAAAATCGGTTTAGCGCGTTTTACCATAAAACCCTCAGCACCCACAGATTATAGGGCCAGGCGGACCCGAGCGGGTACATCATACCTTAACCGACGCGGTCCGACAGGAGGGACGTTTCTGGTTACGGGATGCGGCTTCGGCGGATGCCTTTGAACTCCCTGTTTTCTACCTTTTTCCACCTTTCCCGGAGATCCCCTCGTGGCCGACAATGTCCTCACCGCCCAGAGCCTGAAAAAGGCCTGGGGCGAAAAAGTCCTCTTCAATGGCCTATCCTTCGGAGTCGACCGCGGCCAGAAGGTTGCCTTACTGGGTCTCAACGGTTCCGGCAAGTCCACGCTGCTTCGCATCCTGGCGGGCAGGGAAACCGATTTCGAAGGATCCATCACCCGCCGCAGCAATTTCATCCACCGGTATCTGGATCAGGCCGTCAAAGTCGTCGAAGCGGGGGATCCCGATGCGGCCCCGGGCGATCTGACCGCGGGCAATTCCATCGCCGAAGAGGTGTTCGCGCCCCAGGGCGCCATCGGAGCGTTACTGGCGCGCTATGTGATGGTCCTGCATGAAATGGGATTGCCCGAACACGCCGCTCTGAGCGAAATCGCCATCGACAAAGCCCATGAGGAACTATCGCATCTCAACGATGCCATCGAACGCGATCACGGCTGGGATTTGTACGGCCAGGTGCAAGCCTTGTCGGGACAGCTGGACATGGATCTCGCCTGGACCATCGTGCCCGCTCTCTCCGGCGGCCAGCTCAAGAAAATCCAGCTGATCCGGGCCCTAGCGGGCACGCCCGACCTGCTATTGCTCGATGAGCCGACCAACCATCTCGACGAAAGCGCCATCCGTTGGTTGGAAGAGACGCTTGCGACCTATCCCGGGACCATGGTGGTGGTGACCCATGATCGTTATTTCCTCGAGAACGCCGTGGACCATATCCTGGAATTGTGGAATGGCGAAATGCGTTCCTTCCCGGGAAATTATGGACGCTATCTGGAAAAAAAAACCGAGCTGGAGGGCAACCTCGCCGTCACCGAGGGAAAGCGCATGGCCTTCCTCAAAGAGGAAATCAACTGGATCCGCCGCGGGCCCAAGGCGCGCGGCACCAAGGCCAAATCGCGCATCCAACGCTACGAGGAGATCAGGGACAAGCAGGCTTTCAAGGCCGACAAGGTCATGGAACTGGATCTGGATTCGTCCGCCCGGCTGGGCAAGACCATCCTGGAAATCACCAATCTGTCCAAGTCCTACGGGGACCGCAAGCTGTTCCAGGGCCTGGAGCTGAGCCTGCTCCCCGGCGACCGCATCGGCGTCCTGGGCCCGAACGGCTCGGGCAAGACCACCTTCCTTAAGATCCTGCTCGGCAAGATCAAAGCCGATTCCGGCGAACTCAAACTGGGCGTCAATACCCTGACCGCCTATTTCGATCAGAAGCGCGAAAGCCTGGATCCGGAGAAGAACGTATGGCAGACGCTGGGCGGAGACGCCGAGTACGTCGAGTTCGGCGGCGCCAAGGTGGCCAAGCGCAACTTCCTGGAGAACTTCCTCTTCCCCGCCCGCATGCACTATTCCAAGGTCGGCCGCCTCAGCGGCGGCGAGCAGAATCGTCTGCAACTGGCCATGGCCCTGGTCTCCAACCCGGCCAACCTGCTGATCCTGGACGAGCCCACCAATGATCTGGATATCGCCACCCTGCAGGTGTTGGAACGCGCGCTGTCGGCATTTCCAGGCTGCGCCATCGTGGTCAGCCATGACCGTTTCTTCCTCGATCAGGTGGCCACCTCCATGCTGATCTTCAGCAAGAGCGGCAAGGTGCGCCAACTCCAAGGCAATTACAGCGATTATCTGGACTCCGAAGCCGAAGACGAGAAGGCCGCGGCGGAAGCGGCCGCCGCCGCGAAGGTGGTGGTGGAACAGACCAAGAAGAAGCCGGGTCTATCGCATCAGGAGAAAAAGGATCTGGAGACCATCGAGGCCCGCATCGCCGCCGCGGAGCGGGACCAGGAGCGGTTGGAGAAGGCCATGATGGAGGCGTCGGTGTCCGGAAGGTTCGAGGCCATCAAGGAGGCGAACGCCGCCTACGCTTCCAAGCAAAAGGAAGTCACCGACCTTTTCGCCCGTTGGGAATGGCTGGAAGCCAAGCTGCGCGGCGACGGCTAAGCCGGCCGCTGCTTCACATCACCCGATCGCCCCTAGCGGCGGCCTTGGGATCGACTGGAATCGCGGTGGGGATAGGAACAATCGGCTCCCCTGCAGATGCCGCTTTCGCCGGTTTCAGCGGCACGGAATTCACCTTCATGTCCACCAATTCGGTGCGGCAGGCTTCCGGATCGGGAGACAGGGATAGCACCGAGGTGTTGCCCGAAGGCTCCACCAACACGGTGAGCCTGTTCTTCACCTTCAGGTTCAGCAGCTCCAGCTTAAGCTCCAACCGCTCATTGGTGCGGTTCTCCACCAGGAACATCACGTTGGCGCCGTCCGAGACGCAGCTTTCCGGACGCTTGCCGTAAACGCTGACCTTTTCATCCTGCCTCACGAGTCGGAAGGAGTCGTCCGCGGGGAACCCGGAGGCGGTGAGCAGGAGACCGGTTAGGAAAGCCTTGCAATGCATTTGATCCTCTTGGCGCATGAGCCCCTATTTTATTACTCGCGAATCCGAATGACAACCTCGGCAAAAATCACTGCACTTATGCAGCAAAAGCAGCAAAAGCAGCAAAAATCGCGACATCACCCTTGCGGATCGGGGGTCGAAGGAACGTAATTTGTTCTTGAAGGCCTCCACAAGGAAAGGCGCGACCATGAAGTATCACATCCTACTCGGGATTTTGCTTTGGACCGCCGTCGCCGCTCTGGCGCAGAATACCGCTCCGGCCGCGGACTCTTCGCTCACTCCCCATGGTAAACCTTCAGCGCCTGGACTGAAGGAACCCTCCCCCAGCCATGGAAAATCCGGGAAGCCGGCTGCCCCGCTTTCGAAACCTGAATTCGGGGAAGAGGACGAGATCCAGAACGATTACGAAGAGGATGAAGCGGACGCGGAGTGCGATGGTTGCCTTTTGGCCGGGCGAATGCAAACGCCTATCACATATGTGGTTGCGGAAATGAACGCAGTTACCGGTTTAAGCTAGCGGGCCTGGGACGTTGCGCGCTCCCAGTAAGGGGATTTGAAGAGGGGATTTTAAGCCGCCCCATGTTAGCAACCGGGATTCAGTCCGAAGTCGGCTTGGTCGGAGGCTTCAATTGTTCCTTGAGGCCGTGGTAGACCTCTTTGCCGACCAGCTTGTCGATCTCGCGGCGGAGGCGGGCCTGGTAGGCGGCGCGGCCGTCGCCGAGCACGTCCTGGAACGGGTCCATGATATCGCCGCCGCGTATCACGCTGCGGACGAACAGATTCACCCGCGACCAAGCGGGCAGGCGTTCGCGCTCCGGAATGTTCGGCTTGCGGCCACGGCGGAGATTCTTGATGGCGGTCTTGGTCTCGTAGAGACTCGCCTCGCGCACCGTGAGCCAGGCCATCGCGGCCAATCCCAGTAGGAAAATCGCCAGCATCCACAGGCCGGTCTGGGTTTCCATACCGCTCGCTTTCATCGTGATATCCGCCGCGTACATGGCATCGTCCTCCATCCCTCACCAGGCCGGGCGTCTCACCATCCCGGGGCTCCCGCCGAAAGGGGGGATGCACGGGGCGGTGAGGCGGGTCGCGCCGATCGCTGGGTTTCAAGATCGATCCTACCACCGGGCAATCGAACCGGCTACAACATTGTGATAGTGAACGAGATCCCAAAATGGGTACCGCCCTCCAAGCCCGTCGTTCCTGGGCCCGGAGCGGGTCAACACCGGGTCAAGCTGAGACTTTTCCAAGGTTCGGCAAGGCTTGGCAAAGCTCGGATATCCATCGCGGGGACGACGTAAACCACAGTCAGAAATGGAGGCGAGGGCGCTGGTAGCGAAAATCACCATCTGGACGTGAAGCAGAAACACATAATGAAGATTCTTCCAAATCGAACATAAACTCATATTATACATGGTCTTACATGAGCCATGCTTGCGATTGGTTCTAGGCGGGGAACCCTGCCCGAGTTCAGCCGCGGAAACCGCCGTCCATGGATGCCCCCGTGGGTAGCCCATTTTGGGGAGGGGTGTCGGCAGTCAGAGCCGACCGGTATCCGCCTCTGCAGGAGCGCACGATTTCCGCCCAGAAATTCGGGATTGCCGGTTCCACATCACTTCCAGGATGCCCTTGCCCAGATGCCGGACCCCGGAAGGTCGGCAATTGACGCGCTTGCTTTCCTCCCGCACATCGATAAAATGGAAGCGCTCACCGGCATCCGGTTTCCCGATTTTTTCTAGCTTCAGACCGCCTTAAATTCAACAGGCCGGTAACAAGGGGAAGAGCCCCGAACCATCAGGCCCGATCAACATCTAGGAGTCTCATCATGATTACATGGAACCGCGCGTGCGCCATGGGATTGGCGGTACTCGCCGCCTCGTTCTTCGCTTGCGACAAAATCGACACCAAGAGCTCCCGTGAGCTCAAGACCCAAAAGGACAAGGTCAGCTACGGCATCGGCCTGGATATCGGCCGCAGCTTCAAGCAGCAGAACCTGGCCGCCACCGATGTGGATCTGGACAAGCTCCGCATGGGCATCACGGACGCCCTGACCGGCGCGAAAGCCGTCATGAGCGACTCCCAGTTGACCGAGACCATGATGGCCTTCCAAAAGGACATGGCGGCCCGACAGGATTCGACCAACAAGCAAAAAGGGGAAGAGAACGCCAAAGCCGCCGCCGCATTCATGGAGAAGAACAGCAAGGATTCCGGCGTCGTCACCACCGCCAGCGGCCTGCAGTACAAGATCCTGACCCCGGGCACCGGACCCAAGCCCGACTCATCCTCCACCGTCACCGTGAATTACGTCGGCACCCTTCTCGACGGCACCGAGTTCGACAGTTCCATCAAGCGCGGCCAACCCGTGTCCTTCCCCGTCGGCAATGTCATCAAGGGATGGACCGAAGCCCTGCAGTTGATGCCCGTGGGTTCCAAATGGAAGCTGTTCATCCCCCCTGCGCTCGGTTACGGCGAACGCGGCGCGGGCAAGCAGATCGGTCCCAACTCCGCACTTATCTTCGAGGTCGAGTTGGTTTCACTGGGAGACACGTCCAAGCCTGCCGCCGGCGGCAAGCCCTCCACCGGCTCCCATGCGGGCCATGGCCACTAATTATTGATTCGAGCGTACCATGACCGAGGTTTCGATCAGGCCATTCAGGAAAATCATGGTGGCGAATCGCGGCGAAATCGCGATTCGCATCTTCCGGGCCGCCGCCGAAATGGGCATCCAGACGGTGGCGATCTACTCCCAGGAAGATCGGCTTCATCTCCACCGATACAAGGCCGATGAAGCCTATCTCATCGGGGTCGGCAAGACGCCGGTCGGCGCGTATCTCGCCATTGACGAAATCGTCGAGTTGGCGGTGGACAAGGGCGTAGACGCCATCCATCCCGGCTATGGCTTCCTCTCCGAAAACGCCGACTTCGCCCGCGCCTGCCGCAAAGCCGGCATCGCCTTCATCGGTCCGCCTCCGGAAGTCCTCGACGCCATGGGCGACAAGGTCGCGGCCCGGGTCATCGCGGAACGCGCCAAGGTCCCCACCGTACCCGGAACCAAAGACGCGGTCGAAACCGAACAGGACGCGCTTCTGTTCGCCAAGGAGTACGGCTATCCGCTGATCATCAAAGCCGCCATGGGCGGCGGCGGCCGGGGCATGAGCATCGTCAACGATCGCAGCGAACTGCTCAACGCCATCTCCCGCTCACGCGCCGAAGCCGAAGCCTCCTTCGGCAACCCCAAGGTCTTTATCGAACGGTACCTCGACGGGCCCAAGCATATCGAGGTGCAGATCCTGGCCGACCGGCACGGCAACATGGTGCACCTGTTCGAGCGCGACTGCTCCATCCAGCGCCGGCACCAGAAGGTGGTGGAAATCGCCCCCGCCCTCAATCTGACCAAGCAGCAGAAAGAGGCCCTCTATGCGGATGCGCTCGCCATCGCGCGCGAAGTCGATTATGTAAACGCCGGCACCGTCGAGTTCCTGGTCGACAAAAAGGGCAACCACTACTTCATCGAGGTGAATCCCCGCATCCAGGTGGAACACACCATCACCGAAGTGATCACGGGCCGGGACATCGTGCAATGCCAGATCCGCGTGGCGGAGGGTTACCCCCTTTCCCACGACACCATCCGCATACCCGATCAGTCACACATCAAGAAAAGCGGCTTTTGCATCCAGCTGCGACTGACCACCGAAGATCCTCTCAACAACTTTGCGCCCGACCATGGCAAAATCACCGCCTTCCGCGCCGGCGAGGGCATGGGCATCCGCCTCGACGCGGGCTCGGGCTTCGACGGCGCCGTCATCACGCCGCATTACGACTCGCTGCTCATCAAGGTATGCTCCTGGGGCCTGCAATTCGACCAGGCCGCCAACAAGGCCCTGCGCGCCATCCGCGAGTTCCGGATCCGCGGGGTCAAGACCAACATCCCTTTCCTCGAAAACGTACTCAAGCATCCGGCCTTCCTCGCCGGCGAGTGCGATACCAAGTTCATCGAAACCCATCCCGAGCTGTTCGACTTCAAGCCCAAGCTCGATCGCGCCAACAAGGTACTGGACTACCTGTCCCAGATCGCCGTCAACGGCTTCCCGGAAATCGATGCGAAACTGAAACCCGCGCGCATCCAGGTACCGCAGGTCCCTGAGGTATCCAAGCTGGCTCCGCCGGTCTCCCCCGCATTCGCCGTTTTCAAGTCCCAAGGCCCCCAGGGCCTGGCCAAATGGATGTCGCAGCAGAAGGCCCTGCTGCTGACCGACACCACTTTCCGCGATGCGCACCAAAGCCTGATAGCCACGCGCATGCGCAGCGACGATCTCTTCAAGATTTCCCATGCCACCGCGCATCTGGCTTCTCCCCTTTTCTCCAACGAGATGTGGGGCGGCGCCACCTTCGACGTGGCCCTGCGCTTCCTGCACGAGGATCCCTGGGAACGCCTGCGCAGCATCCGGCGCCTGATGCCCGGCACCCTGTTGCAGATGTTGCTCCGCTCCGGAAACGCGGTCGGTTACACCAACTATCCCGACAACGTGGTCAACCGCTTCATCGACGCTTCCGCCAAGAACGGCATCGACATCTTCCGCATCTTCGACTGCCTCAACTGGATCGAAGGGCTGAAGCCCTGCATCGAGGCGGTGCTCAAGACCGGCAAGATCGCGGAAGCGGCCATCTGCTATTCCGGTGACATCACCGACTCCCGCCGCACCAAATACACGTTGCAATACTACGTGAAGCTGGCCAAGGAACTGGAAAAATCCGGGACCCACATCCTCGGCATCAAGGACATGGCGGGCCTGCTCAAGCCGGAAGCCGCGCGCATCCTGGTGACGGAATTGAAGAACGCCGTATCCATCCCCATCCATCTGCATACGCACGACACCAGCGGCAACCAGGTCGCGGCTTTGCTGGAAGCCTCCAAGGCCGGGGTGGACGCGGTCGACGCCGCCCTGTCCTCGATGTCGGGCGTGACCTCCCAGCCCTCCCTGAATGCCCTGGTCTGCGCCTTGCAAGGCACCCAGCGCGACACTGGCATGGACGAAGAGAAGCTGCAGAAACTCGCCGACTTCTGGGAACTGGCCCGCGAACCCTACGCTCCCTTCGAATGCGGCCTCAAGGCAGGAACCGCGGACGTGTACCGGCACGAGATGCCGGGCGGACAATACTCCAACTTCCGCGCCCAGGCGATATCCCTCGGCCTCGGCGAACGCTGGGAAGAAGTGAAAACCATGTACCGCACGGTCAACGACATGAGCGGCGACATCATCAAGGTCACGCCCTCCAGCAAGGCGGTAGGCGACATGGCCCTGTTCATGACCCAGAACAACCTTAAGCCCGAGGATGTGGTCGCGCGTGCCAAGGATCTGGCCTTTCCGGATTCCTACGTGAGCATGATGAAGGGCATGATGGGCCAGCCGCCGGGCGGCTTTCCTCCCGACGTACAGAAGGCCGTTCTGAAAGGCGAGGAGCCGATCACCTGCCGCCCCGGCGAACTGCTCGAAGATTTCGATTTCGAGGCGGCCCAGATCACCCTCAAGGGCAAGTTCGGCCGGCACTTCGCGGAAGAGGATCTGCTGAGCTATGCCCAGTACCCCAAGGTCTTCGTCGACTACCTACGCTTCGGGGATCATTTCGGCGACGTTTCCGTGCTCGACACGCCCACCTTCTTCTACGGCGTCAAACCCGGCGAGGAAAAGGCCATCACCATCCAGGAAGGCAAAACCCTGATCGTCAAGCTGCTCGCCATCGGCGACTTGCAGGCGGACGGGACGCGCACCATCTTCTGGGAATTGAACGGCCGCCGGCGTAACACCGTGGTGACGGACGCGAATTCCGGGGTCAAGGTCAAGAAGCGCGACAAGGCCGATCCGGATAATCCCGGCCACATCGGCGCCCCCATGGCGGGCAAGGTGGTTGAGCTTTCGGCGGCCGCCGGCGAAAAGGTCGAAGAAGGCCAGAAGCTGTTGACTACCGAGGCCATGAAGATGTTGAACGTGGTGAAGTCGCCTTGTGCGGGCGTGGTGGCACGAGTGCTGGTAGCCAAGGGTGAGGATGTCTCACCGGGGGATCTGGTGTTTGAAATAAAGGTGGCCTGAACGGTGAGGCCGAACTAAACCCCTCACTTCGCTGTCATATCCCCCAACACGTTCACCGCTTCCCTGAGATAGAAGTCCTTCGCCAGGCCCTCACGCCACTTCTTCTCCTTCTCATCATCCAGCGAGTCCACAGGCGGACGGGCCAGGGCCAAGGGGGAAACCTTCAGGTTGACGTTCTCCTTCTGCACCGCCTCGAACTTTTCGGTCTCTTTCTTCGCGGTCTCCTGCTCCTGGAAGTATTTGGCCTTCTGCACGCTCAGGAAGGAGCGCCCGCGTTGCTTCTGCAGACGCTCGGCCAGATCCTGGAGCTTCTGCGCGAAGGGATCCGCCTTCAGGCGCGCCGCGCTTTTCTTGCGCAGAGCGCCGAGATCGGCTTTGCTTTTGGACCATTTCGGGAAGGTAAGGGATGATACCGTATCCCAAGGCATCGGATAGTCCAGGTTCTTCTCCCCCACCTCGAGATTGCTGTATGCGTCCGGGATGAGGATGTCGGGTACAACGCCCTTATACTGGGTGGTTCCGCCGTTGATGCGGTAAAACTTCTGGATGGTCAGTTTCAGGGAACCCATCGGCCGCATGGAGGCGAACGCCGGCGGCAAGTAAGCGTCCAGGTCGAGCATGGATTGCACCGTGCCCTTGCCGAAGGTGGTATCCGTTCCCAGGATGACCGCCCTTCCATAGTCCTGAAGCGCGGCCGCCACGATTTCCGAGGCCGACGCGCTGAAGGTGTTGATCATGACTACCAGCGGGCCGTCATAGGTGATGTCGGAGTCGACGTCGTTCAGGACCGTGGTATTGCCCTTCTGGTCCTTGATCTGGACCACGGGTCCGGTCTTGAAGAACAGCCCCGCCATTTTCACGGCATCGTCCAGGGCGCCGCCCCCATTGTTCCGCAGGTCCACCACGATGCCGTCAACGTTCTCGGCCTTGAGCTTCTCCACCTCGTCCCGGACGTCCGCCGAGGCGGTGCGGCCGCGGTTGTCGTTGAAATTGTGATAGAAGGCGGGCAGGTTGATATACCCGATCTTCTTCTTGCCGGTAGCGGCGTTCATGATCGCCGACTTGGCATAGGTCTCCTCGACCACTACCACGTCGCGGATGATCGGGATGATCTGGGTGCGGCCGTTGGGCTTCTGCACCGTAAGCCGCACTTCGGTTCCCTTTCGGCCGCGGATAAGGCGGACGGCCTCGTTCACGCTGGCCTCCACCAGATCGACGGGCTCCTCGGTCCCCTGCGCCACCTTCAGGATCTTGTCCTCGGCCTTGAGTTCCTTCTGTCGCCAGGACGCACTGCCCGGAACGATGCTGACCACCTTGATGTACCCGTCATCCTCGCGCAACACCGCCCCGATGCCTTCCAGGGTTCCGGTCATGCTCAGGTCGAAATCCTCCTTGGCCTCCGGCTTGAAATATTCCGTGTGAGGGTCGTGGGAGTTGCCTATCGTGTTCAGATAGGAGGATATCCTCTCCATCTTGTCTTCCTTGAGCATGCGCTCGAAAAGGCGATGACTGCTGCGCTTCACATATTCCCTGGCATCCTTTTCGGTTTCCTCCGGGGATTTGGGCTCCTGAGACTTGGACTTATCCCCCGCTTTTATATCCTTGGCGCCTTTTCCATCCTTGCCATCCTTTACATCCTTGCCAGCCTTAGTTTCCTTACCCTTGGAATCCTTGGATTCGTCCTTGGCTTTGGCATCCGCGGCCCTGTCCTTCTCCCGGATCTCCTGGAGATGAGAGAGGATCTGATATTTCAGCAAGCGGGCCCAACGGAGTCGCAATTCCTCTTTGTTTTTGGCCCAGATCTGCTTTTCCGGATCCAGAGGCAGGGAATCTTCGGCGTTCAGATCGAGTGGCGCCTCCAAGATGGCCGCCGTGGTCGCTTGGGCTTCAAGCATACGCCTGCGCAGCAGCGCCGACGAGGCTTCCAAAAAGGCGGTGGTGACTTGGGAAAGCTCATTGTCGATGTCCGTTTCGAATCGGGACAAGGTGTCGACATCCTCCTGGATCAGGAAACGCTTCTGCGGATCCATGCGCTTGAGTTGCAGGGCGTAGACCTTGCGGGAAAAGGCGTCGTCGATCTTGGGCGGACTATAGTGCCAGGAACCAAGGCTCTTAATCACGATCTTGGTGAGGAATTCCTCTTTGGTAGGCTGCGGGGTTCCGGCGCATGCCAACCCCATGGCAATCAAAACAACTCCGAACATCCGCAAGCGAATTGCCATCCCAGCCTTTCATCAGTGTCGATCGTGTGCGCCATGATGGAAGGTCAAGCGCATCGTCGGAACGTCCAAACGGAACGCGCGTGGGTTGCTTTGGCAATGACCATGGCGAAGCGCTTAATTATCCGTTTATTATAGCAATATTAAGAATGGCAATCATCCAGGAATATCCTCGCCGAGGCCGGATTCGTTGGAGTTTCGGCGCATTCCGGCGGTCCGGCAGCTTTTTCAACGAGTCATCCGGAGATGGATGGCCGAATCACCGAAGCGAGGGTGGCTCGGCCCCGCCAATCCAATCAAGCGGGCGAGCTTCCCTTGAGAAAGTTCCCTTGAGAAAGCCTTCCCTTGAGAGAGCCTTCCCTTGAAACGGGCCGCACGGTTTCCTCCGTAACTTGCATGTTACGAAGGGACCCGTGCTCGCCGCCGACGATTCAATAGGGCTATGTTCCGGTACCCGGGAGCCCGAGCGATACCTGAATCACTCACCGAACAACGGAAGGCTGCCCCTCCCGTACATAACCGTCCGCGTTCATAGCGGAGGCATCTCCTACCCTTTCCTTGCCTCCCGCTGGCACGGAACTCCGGCTTCGGAAATAGTAGAATGCCGCCGCGACGGCAGCTGAGGCGGAAACAATCAGGAGTGCGATAATCCAGGGACTGGCGCCGGAAGGCCTTTTGTAGGTCAACGGAGAGCGGAATCCCACGCGCCCGGCCTGCTTTCTGGCTTCCAGCCAGGCTTGATCCATTCCTTCCGTAACGCCCTCGCGGATTTTGTTGAAAGTCTTCTTGTCCATCATATTAATCATGCCATCCTCCAAGTTGCTCCGGTGGGTGGTTCCCCCGTAAGCCGCGGCGCATCGTGAATTCGACGCTCCAATTTCGAAAACGGTGCTGAAAGTCCCGATTATCCGGCGATCAGCACAAAGGTTCCCAATCTCCAGGAATCCCTTCTGCATTTAAATAAATTTTTAAAGGAGGTCGGGGCAATGGACTTCCCTACTACCCTGTCTCAGGATCGGTAGCTATATTTGTGGTCCCCCAGTTTGACGTATCCCCCTGCCCAGCAGGAAACCTTGTCGGAGGATGAATGGCCAAGCACGATCAACGCATTTTGAAATTCCTGAACCAGAATGCCGACCGGGCGCCGACCATCACGGAAATGATGACGCGCCTGAATATCAGCATTTCCGACATCAGCGACTCCCTCGCTTCCCTGCAGACCCAAGGACTGATTTCCAAAAAAACCGACCATCAGGGCATTGAATGCTGGTTTCCCAACGGGCCCCAGGCTTCACCCCAGCAAATCCCGCCCATGCAGGTCCGGACGTCCCATCTAGCCGCCCATCCCATGCCCAATGCGCCTATGCCGGTGCAAACACCTCCCATGGATAGCCGCTATCGTGAGGACTCCAGATTCGGCTCCGGCCCCCACGAGCGCACCGTACAGGCTCCCGATCCCCACCCGCCGTCCCCCAAGGTCCCGCCGGTGCAGGTCAACCACATTCCCATGAATCCCATGAATCCCACGGTTCCCATGGCCCACATGGCACCCACTGCTCCCATGCCTCCTATGTACCCAACATCTCCCATGACCCCGGTTGCCCCCAAGGCTCCCATAGCTGCCATAGCTCCCATAGCTGCCATGGCGGAACCCACTTACCATCCTCAAGAAATCTTGCCCCAGTCGGAACCGTCCTTCAGCGGTTCCGCTCCCTTTTACCCCATAGCCCAACCGTCTTCGCGCGGGATTGGTATCCTTACCTTTGTTGGGGGCCTGGTGCTCGCCGTAGTAGCGTCCACCTGGCTTGGCGGCCGGATGGCGGCCAAGGAAATCAAGAAAGCCTCGGCGAACTTCGTGGACAAAAAGGCATTGCTGGAAGCCAACACCGCCTTGAATGAATTTCAGGAAAAGACCAAGACCCACGTCACGGCCTTGGAAGCGGAAGTAAAACAATTGACGGCGCAATTGGCGACGACCAAGGCGGCAGCCGAGTCCCTGCAGACGACGGCGGCCGCCAAGCCCGCCGCGACCGATGAAGCCGCCAACGCCAAGGGCAAGGCCGGGAAGAGGACCGCGGCGGGCAAAGCGAAACCGGCTCCGGTTGCTAAGGGCAAGGTTTCCAAATCCACTGCCGCAGCAAACTCCATCGCGAAAGCGGCCGCACGCGGTGCTGCCATGAAACGCAAGGCCGCAATGGCCCGATCTACCGGCTCGGACTATGGTTCCTCGGAATCCGGTTCCGAAGAGTCCTCGGCTTCACCCAGCGTTCCGGAACCCCCGGGACTGGAAGACCTTCCTCCTCCGCCTTCGGATTGACCCATCCGGTTCGAAGCGGATCACGCGGTTATCGGATCATTGGAATACATCGACTCCGGAAATCAGTCTTGAGCGCTGAGAGTGCGGAAATCCCGCCCCAGCTTTTCCACCTGCTGGATGAAGCGACGTTTTTGTTCCGGGTTCAGGATGTTATGGATCTGGTATACCATGGTCCGCAGACGGGAATCGAACTCCCGGCACTGGACACGATACTCCTCCGACTTCAATGAATCGGTATCCATGACATAGTTGGCCAGGTAGCCATGGATCTCCTCTCTGGATGCCTTTTTCTTCAGGATTCCGGCGAGATGTTCCTGGACCTTTTCGCGCAGCTCGAGTCGCAATCCGCTGTTCCATGGGAGCGTGCGATTCAGTACCTTGATGCGGTTCCGTTGTTCTTTGCTGAGCTTGCCGGTCCAATCCTCGAGTTCGTCGATGATTTTACCGTAACGGTGATCAAGGCGTTCATCAAGACTGCCGCTGAAATCCCTGCGTTGCTTGGCGTTCTTCTTGTGGACCCGTTCCAGCCATTGATCGACCTGTCCAGGGGTGAGGGTTATGAGCAAGTTGACCGATTTCTCAACGGTGGGTTCCAGGGTCCGGCGATAGAGCTCACGATATCGGTGGTATCCGGAATCTACTTCGGAAGTCTGGATGCCATTTCGGGCATTATCGGCGATCCATTCCGCGAAATCGGCATAGACGGGAAGCAGGTCCTTGCGATGCCAGCGGAAATAGGCATGCACATCGTCCTTGAGCTGGATGCGTTGCGGCTTTTCAAGATCGAAGTTATCCTCGACCGAGTAAGTGACTACCCAGTCGGCGTATTCATATCCCAGCTTAATCTTGTTGCAACCCGTGGCCGCAAGGGTAATGGCAGAAATGGCCGCCAGCGACAAGATGATTCGACCAGATCGACGCCCAATCCATGAAGGGATTCGGAAAGACATGCCTCGGCTTCCTCCTCCATGGTGGTTGGCTCTTCCGCCCGCCAAGGACCGTGGTGTCTGGCCAAGAGCGGAGGCCGAAACACCCGCGGCGAACATAAAGTCAGACGATTAAAATTTCAGACGATCAAAATGTGAGATTAAGGGCGCGGAATTCGACTCGATCGCCAGCGGCATCCCTGCCCCAGGCGAGCGTGGGAGTATGCATCCGAATCGACGCCTGTCCGCCTACGGTCTTTTCACGGGCATGGTCGCTGAACCAGCGGGAAACATTGAATCCAAACGTGCCTCCGATGGAGGGTAGGGCCAGCAGCGGGATGAAAGGCTTCCAATCGATTTCGTCGTTCGCGCCCATCAGGTGGGCGATGTAGAAGGCTCCGCCCGCTGCGGCGGCGGTACCGGCCAGGGTCAGCAACAAGCCGCCATCCTCTTCATCGGTTTGACCGACGAAATAGGTGGTGAGGGCTGATCCCATGACCATGCCGGTTGCTCCGCCGTACCATGCCCCATAGAAGTTATCGTACCGGATGCCCGTGAACCCCAAAGTTCCCTGGTGGGCTTGGCTTTCCCCCTCGATAGCTGTTTCAATGCCGCTTCCGATATAGAAACCCAAGGCCCCGGCTACGATGGATCCGAGAATCCCGAAGCCGTATTCCTTGGCGATAAGCGCCGGGTCGTTGAAAAGGCGAAGATCCTGGGGCTCACGCTTGGGTTCGGAAGCCTTGGTTTCGAGTGTTGTCTGTGCGGCGACTTCTACCGTGGGAGCGGGTATGGAATCCGTTGTCGATGCCGAGGCAGTTGGGGCAGGCTGCGCGACCGCCTTGGAGGTATCCGAGGATGAGTCGGGAACAGCCACAGTGGCTGCCGGGAGAGTTGGTGCCAGGGGCTTGGCAGAGGCTTTTGCGGAATCGGGAGCGGAATCGGGAGCGGTTTTGGCAGCATGGATGGAATCAGAAATGACCTTGGCATCAGCCTTTTGAGCGGCTTTTTCTGCTTTGGCCTTGGATTTGCGAAGCTTTTTGGCTGCAGCCTTGGCCGAATCCGCAGCTAAGGTGGAATCCTGGGCCTTGGTTAGCGGCGGAGTAGTATTCATCGAAGGAACCAGCGACGATTTTTCAGAGTTGGTTTGTGAAAATCCGTACATGGCCGAAAGCACAAAGGCGAAAACAAATGCGAGGCACGCTCTGAACATGATTCCTTCCCGGCAATGCGGCCACCAAAAGGTCATGGCCGCACGAATGAATTTCAAACCGACCGGTAAAATACACGGATCGGGGCAGGACAAAGATAGTTAATCCTCATTTTCCGGCCCATTTTGGAACCGACGGGACCATTTTGGAACGCACTATCCCATCAGTAACCGTCCCGCTTCACTATTGGTATTGGCAAAACCTCGAGGAATCGGGCCTGAGAATCTTGGCACGCGCATTGCCATGTTATAGGCGCGATTGGATAAGGAGAAAAAATGGTACTCAAGAAATTCACTTGGCCTGCTGAATTGACTTTGACCCTCATCGGCGGAAAATGGAAGGGTCTGATCCTGAATCATCTGCTGACTGGAGAGTCCAAGCGGTTCGGGGAGCTGAAACGCCTATCGGCCGGTATTTCGGCAAAGATACTCGCCAAACACTTGAAGGAACTCGAGTATGACGGTTTAATCACGAGGATGATTGTGGGCGCCGATAAACCCCGCATTGTCTATGCGCCGACCGATCGCAGCCGTTCCTTGGCTCCGGTGCTTTCGGCCATCCAGCAATGGGGTGAGGATCATTTGGTCGTTTACGGACCGAATCAGGCTGTCAGCCAGGCAGAAGATGCGGTTGCCGACTTCACTCCAGCCCCTCCGGTGCAACGCGATGCCTTCGCTTTGCGACCTTCCTCCACGGCAACCCGCAATGGTTCCTTTGCCGCTACCGCTGCGCTTTGAGCTAAATCCAGGATACAGGATTGTCGGATCCGGCAGGATCCGATTTCCAGCGTACGGATGAAATTGAAAAACCGCGGCCTAAGGGTCGCGATTTTTGCCTGATCAAGGGAGGGTTGAGAGCGAGCTCATCTCATATCGCTGGTTCTTGAATGCCGCTTCCAAACCTTCCCGGTTCAGGCTTTCTTTTAAACAGAGATCCAGATAGAACTCCTGTTGCACCGGATCCTTGCCGCGTTGCAGGATCAATTCATGCCGGTCCCAGGGAATCAGACGCAGCTTAGGCAGCAGCTCCAATCTTTCAAAGTAATTGAGATAGAACAACCGCATCATCTGGAAATCCGAGGGAAGCAGTCCCTTCACTCCGACGAATTCCATGCGCAACTTGCCGGATACCGCCACGAGGACGGGTTTCAGGGAGATTCCGTGAGACGCCATCATGGACAGGCTATGTCCCACGTCCCAGCACAGTCCGACCCAATCGCTGGGGGCGGGAGGCTGTTTGCCTTCACGGCGGGCGCGGAGATAGACCCGGACCTCATCGTGAAGCCATTGAATGGCTGTTGCTTCGTAGGGTTTCATAGCTCTGTCGATTTCACTGTGATGTTCTGAATATTAAATACGCTGATAAGCGTGTCTGAATCTGACCCCGCTCTTTTGCCTGGGTGGGCAGGTCCGGATGCTAGGATATAGGAAAATGTGGGCCATGGCAATAAAATGAGCGTTTTAAGCCTGTTTTTGCCTCAAATTTGGGGACCGGGGCGAACATCCGAGGCGCGCCTACCCTACAAAAGTTGGATCCGGTTGGATTCACCATGGTAGAATGGAGGAAATGATCCAGTCCAGGGAGCAACCATGGAAATGCCGCAGAACGATCAAATCCAGATGGGTATAGCCGTTTTCAGCGCGATGTTATTCCTTATATGGATTCTACCCGGATGGGTCTGTCACAAAGGGAAATTTCCGGAAGATCTACCTTCCCGGAAATAAACCGGCCGGCTCCCGGCGGCTAATCTTCCGGTAACAGCTTCTTATCCCCGCCGAATTTCTTGAAGGATTTGAAATATTGCTTCGCTTCCTTGGGCCGATTGCTTCCATGGGTCGCGACTCCGGCATAATAATAGCCCATCGGCTCCTCGGGACAGATCCGGATGGCCTTGCTGCCGGCGGCGAAGGTGGAGTCCAATTTCCCGGCTTCGAAATTGAGCTTCGCCGTCTGCACCATCAGACCGCAGGAGAGCGGTTTGGCGCGCAACCCCTGGCGGGCAAGTTCCATGGCCTCGGACTGCTGCTTGGCTGCCGCCAAAGCCTCGGCCAGGGCCACGGTAGCGCCTTCATGCGCAGGATCCAGGGCCAGGGCCTTCCGCGCCAACTCCTGGGCCTCCCCGACCTTTCCCTGCTTGAGGTTGAAGCGCGAAAAAAAAGCCAGAGCATCCGGAAGCGGTTCCACGGCGACGGAGCGTTCGAGGTGATGTAGCACGGCCTCGGATTTTCCCTGGGCCTCGAAAACCATTGCCAGCCCATATAATCCGCGTGCCTTAGAACCCGCCTCGGAATGCTGGGATAACTCCACGAAGCAGTCCTCCGCATTCTTGATGTCATCGGTCTTCAGCAGGCATATGCCCTTGCGGTAAAGCGCCTCGGGATAATCGACCCGGTATGTCAAGGCATCCGAGAATTCCCCTAAGGCCTTCTTGTAGCGGTTCTGACCGTAATAGGCGCGGCCGAGGTAATAATGGTATTCGGGTTTGTGGTCGTCGGTTTTTAGCACCTGCTTCATCAGATCCACCGCCTGATCGACATCGCCCTTCAGCACATGGGCGTCGGCAAGGGAAAGCTGGGCCTTCGCAAGCGAGAAGCGGACTTCCGTGGCGTCCCGGAATGGCGAGTTGGAGACGATATCCACGGCCTGTTCGGCATTGCCCATGCGGACCATCAGGTCCATGCGGCGCGCCAGCAAGGGCGCGGAAGCTTCTTTCTTGTAGAGTTCGCTGTAAATGGCTTGTGCCTTGGACACATCGCCGGAGCGGGCAAGACAGTCGCCATACAACAACCGCCCCGACAAGGTGAGCTTGGCCTCTGCCAGGGTCAGGACGGAAACCGCATCCTTCCAAGCATCCTTATCACGATAGAGCCGTCCCAGGGCTTCGGCGTATTTGCCGTCGTCGGGCTTAAGTTGATTGGTCTTGCGGAAAAACTCCTCGGCCATTGGGGATTGCTGCCGCTTGAGCGCTATCTGTCCCAGGTAATACATGGGCTCGGGATCGGACGGGGACTTCTTGGAGAGGCCCTTGACCAAGGCTTCGGCCCCATCCAGATCGCCCTTGTCCATACGGATACGGGCTAGATCCAAGCCGAGATCCTGATCCTTTTCGCCTAAATCGATGGCCTTTTGGATAGCGACGGAGGCTTCGTCGCTTTTCTTCAATTCCAGCAAGGTGCGGCCGAACAGCGCCCAGGCGTGGGAATCCTTGGAATCCTTGCAACCAATGCGGAAGTTCGTTTCGGCCGCGCGCCAATCGCCTTCGTCAAAGCGCATTTTGGCCAGGCCCAAGGCGGCATCGGCGTCCGAGGGTGACAAGCGCAGCACGTCTTCGTAGGCCTTGGCGAGATCGG
>JBDSIO010000162.1:0-8146 GCA_039917895.1 Fibrobacteria bacterium
CGGCGTCGCCATCTATGAACTGGCCGAACCGGCAGAATCGCTCGAGACAAGCGCCGGTGATGTTTTCCAGAATGGATTGCGCGGAGACGAAACCATGCCGGCGGCGGTCTTCGGGAACCAGGGCCAAGCCCCGGGCCACGGCGCGGCCTGGGCTGGCGGGCAAGTAGGGCTTGCCTTCGATTTCGACCCGGCCCCTTCCCGGGAGCGCCCCCAATCCGAACAGGGATTCCATCAGCTCCGTGCGTCCCGCGCCCATCAGTCCCGCCAGGCCCAGTATCTCTCCTTTAGCCAGATCGAAGGAAACGCCGGAAACCAGATCGACCCGGGGATTGGCCGGCGAAGGCACGGTCCAGTCCCGCACGCGCAGCAACGGAACATGGGAGGCCGGGGGCGCGGACGAGCGGGTGGGGAAGACCTCCTCCAGCTTGCGGCCCACCATCATGGAAATGAGGGTTCCCGCATCCGCTCCCGATCGATCGAGGGTTCCGACGCTGCGGCCGTTACGCAATACGGAAATGCGATCGGACACGGCCAAGACTTCGTCGAGCTTGTGGGAAATGTAAAGGATGCCCAGGCCGCGATCCTTTAGCCTGGCGATTACGTCGAGCAGCACTCTGGACTCCCGCAGGGAAAGGGCGGAAGTGGGTTCGTCCAGGATCAGGATCCCGCCGGGGGAACCGGCCTTTTCCATATCACTGGAATGCTCCCTGGTAACTTCTATGTTAACAGTCATCGAAGGGAGCGCTCGCGCGATTTCGACCATTTGCCGGCCGCCCACGGAAAGCTCCCGAACCGGGCAATCCGGCCGAATATCGGACTGGCCCAGCAACGCCAATCTGTGCGCCGCTTCCGCTTCCATCCGCTCCCGATCCAGGAACCCGGCGCGCGCCGGTTCCCGACCGAGAAAAACGTTCTCTGCCACGGTGAGGTCAACGGCCAGGGCAAGTTCCTGGTAGATGATATTGATACCCGCGGCCAGGGCGTCGCGGGGGCTACGGAAGCGGCATTCACGTTCGCGCATCCTGATCGTCCCTTGATAGGAGCCATGAGGGAGGACCCCGCCCAGGATCTTGATCAACGTAGACTTGCCAGCGCCGTTTTCGCCGCATAGGGCATGGATTTCCCCGGCGCGGATTTCCAGGTCCACACCGTCCAGGGCTTTGACGCCGGGAAACGATTTTCCGAGTCCGAAGGCGGAGAGAATGGGAATGGACGCCGGAGGGCCGCCTTTAACGGGCGGCTCCGGGCCGGAAGGCGTGGAAGCCATTCGCCGGTTCAGGGCTTCGCGGCGGAGGTCGCTTCGCCCGTGACCTCTTCACGGGAATGGAAACCGTCCGCGACCACGGTTTCCATCATGTTCTCCTTGGTGACGGCCATGGGTTCGAGGAAAATGGCTGACACTTGGCGGGAGCCGTTCGCAACGCTTGCAAGGGCGCCCTCGAAAGCGGCGCCTTCAGCCGCCTTGACCGCCTGGACGGCCGCCTGTTCCGCCAGGGACCGGATGGGCTTGTACACGGTGACGGTCTGGATTCCCTTCCAAACGTACTGGCATGCGATCAGGTCGGCATCCTGCCCGGAAACCGGGACCTTGCCCGCCAGCTTCCTGTCCTCCAAGGCGGAGATGGCCCCGGACGCCGTGCCGTCGTTGCTGGCCACGATGGCGTCGATGCGGTATTTCTGCAGCGCGTCGGCTGTGATGCGGCGGGCTTCGCTGCGGAGCCATTTATCGCATGCCTGGTTGGCCACGATGCGGATATCGCCTTTATCGATGAGCGGTTGGAGTACTTTCATGTGTCCGGCGTGTACCATGTCCGAATTCTTGTCCGCGGGATCGCCGCGCAGCACCAGGTAATCGCCCTTAGGCTTGGCGGCCGCGATGGATCGCGCCTGGATCTCACCAACCTTGAAATTGTCGAAAGAAAGGTAGAGATCGACGTCTGAATCCGCGATCAGTCGATCATAGGAAATCACTTTCACCCCTTTGCCGTGGGCATTAAGAACGATGGGACGGGCGGCGTCCGCGTTCTTGGGAACCACGACCAGGACCTTGACGCCCTTGGCCAGCAACCCGTCACATTGGCGGACTTGCGCGTTGGGGTCGCCGCCGGCATCCTGCACAATCACTTTGGCCCCGAGGCTTTCCGCCTTGGCGACGAAGTAGTCGCGGTCCCTTTGCCAGCGCTCTTCTTTGAGGTCGGCCAAGGAAAGGCCGATGATCAGGGAAGGCTTCCCGGCCGGAGCGGCTTCGGAGTGCGTTTTGGTTTTGCAAGCGGTAAGGGTAAGGGTAAGTGTAAGGGCAAGCGTCAGCGCGACGCCAATCGAAAATATGATGACTTTAGGTTGCGACACCCGCGATCTCCTTTGCGAAAGACGGATATTCGGAAAGAAAATTAGCAAACTCGGGGAGGCTACCGGGCCTCGGAGAAGCCGAGGTCGGGGCGGCGGAACGCCTTCCTAACCGGGTGGACGAAACCTTCACCTCGCCTTCCCGGAACCCTTTGCCTGGTTTTTCCCACTATGGCAATAAGACTCTGTAAGCCGGTTTCCCTTGTATGGGACCGGCTTCCCTCGAACCGTATTTCCGTCAAACCTGGAACGCCAATGAACTTTCCTTTCCAGCCGGCTTCCTCCGTCTCCCATTCCTCCTTCCGCGCCGGTTCCCGGGATGGGCGCTTGATCCAGTCCCTGTTCACTGGGTTATTCCTGATGAGCATGGGCTCCCTGCTGTTATCCGGTTGCAACCGTCCCTATCCCAATGAACCGCGCTGTTGCCGCGACGATATCGATTCCCGGGACTACGACTACCCCTACGGTCGTTATCCTTACGATGGATCGCAATCGGGTTCACCGGCCGATCTACCCAAGGGGGAACGTGAAATCGGGTTGGTGCTGGATCCGGGATTGCGGATGTGGTTCGATGTTTATGCTGCGGTCCCGCGGTGCATATTCGTCGGATCCGGACCAGACACGCCCTCCAGCCTAGCTCATGATTTACGGGAGATGCGGCCCTGGTATCTGGCCTATGCGGGCCGCTCGGAACCGCTTTACCAAAGCGTGAGCGCCTGGGATCATGCAGGTCCCACCGCCCATGTACGCATCCGCCTCGATCGAACCAACCGGGGAAATCCATTGTCCATCGATTTGGAAATCCGCCATGGCTACCATGGAAACAACCACATCGTCATCGAGGCCTACCAGGTGCATGGCCTGCTCGATGGCGAATCCCTGGTCCTGCAGGTGGGTGGAGAAATTCCCCGGGGACCGTGGGTGCAATCTTGGGCTGCGGGTGGGAACGGATACCTGCGCGGGTCCGTAGGCCATGAGGAGCTATGGATGCCCGGAAACGGGTACCATGAGGCCCGGGTCGAGTTCAGATAACCCAGCGGTCCTTTCCACGCAAGCCCGCCGCGAATTGTTATCGTAGAGATGGACGCCAGAGCGGTTCCGAAGGGGTTTACGGAAACCACCTTATGGACTACTGGGGATTGATGGGGACTACTGGGGACTGCTGGGGACTGCTGGGCCGGAAAACTCAGGATTACAGCAGGACAACCCTTGGCTGTGAAACCGCCTGTCCCGTCGCGGCGGCGGATTTTCCCGGCATCCGAAAGAAAGGCAGCATATCATGGTCATTTTAAGATGCGTATCCGTTCTCCTTGTGGGGGCCTGGTTGGCCGGATGCGGGCACACCGGCGGGAACGGAATCCGCAAAAATCCTGCGATTGCGGTCGGTTCCAAAGACGTGGTCTTCGTGCCCGTACCATTGGTTTCCGATTCCCTGGATACCCTGTTGGGTCGCATCGGCTGGGGGGAGGGACGATTTCCCCGGGAGTTGCAGAAGGAAATCCTATTCCAATTGAACCGTAAGGGAGTGGCCACGGTGGAGGATAGCGCCCAGGCTAATTCGGCCTTGCTGGTTTCCATTTCCGTTTATGAACAGGGATCGGGGGCCTCTTCGCGATTCGAGGGGTTCGCGAGGCTCAGGACCGGGGTGGGGGAAAGGGTGATCGATTTCAAAAAATCGCCGGCCCGGGGCGAAGCTCCGGAACGCCAGGATCCTATCATCGATAATCTGCGCATGATCGCGTCCTCGCTCGTGGACGAGGCGAGGAAAGATCCGAACTCGAAGAAAACGGATCCGAAGTCCGACTACGTTCCCCAGATGATGATCATTTTCTAAAGGGAGGAGAGAATTCTCCGGGACCAGGTCCGGGAAGCAGAGCGCAACTGCAGGAAGTAGATGCCGCGGGAAGCCCCCTGCTTCAGGAATGCCGAACCGTCGAGCTCGGCGGAGCCGCGCCCCTGCCACGACTTCACCTCACGTCCAGCTACGTCCGCCAAGGTGAGCACATAGGGCGCGTCCGGGCTCAGGTCCAGGCGGATTCGGCCGGCGCCGAGGTAGCGCAGCGCACCGGATGATTCGCGTCCGGCGGATGCGAAGGACTGTATTGCCGTTATCGAGTTGGGCGAGCAGGCCTTGGGATCGTCCACGGTGGCCTTTGAGTTGTAATCGGCGTTGGCCTGATCGCGGCAGCCGGCGATGGGCGGAACGGTCCCGGGACCGAATTTATTCAAGGTAAACCAGACCTGCGGCGTCCACAGGGCGCCTGCGGTGGAGGACGAAAGTCCAGTCATTGCGATGTGGACCAGGTATTTTTCCAGCATCCCGTTGATGCGCAGTTCGACCGTTTTCCCATCGGGCTTGATAAGGGCGGATTGCACCGAGAGCGTGGATTGGTTCGCCTTGTTGCCGCCGCCATAGGAGAGCTGGGGCTGGAAAGTCCACTGCTTGATCGTATACTTGCCTGCCTGATTCGCATCGGCTGCCACGGGTTCGGTAAACTCCAGTTCGAGTGTGGAAGGTCCCATTGAGCGGACGGCCAGCACCTCGAAGGCGGAGGATTTTTCAGGATCCGCCGGAGGGTTGAACCGCTTGAGTCCCGGCTTCAGGGTGGCTAGGGAACTCCATGATCCGCTGGAACCGATCTCGCCCACGTACAGCACGCCATCGGGTCCCCACGCCATTCGGCTTCCGCCCACCCCGAAGTTCGAGCTGAAAGGAATCACGGCGGCCTGCATCACACCGCTCACTTCCTGCATGGAAACGCGGTAGATGCGGCCCTTCCAGGTATCGGAAAGGTCGGTGAAAAAGAACTGGTTCTTGTAGATGCCTTCGGAGATGAATAGCAGGTCCCCGGGGTTGTAGGAAACGTCGCCATGGGGCAACCAGGCCATAGGCCAGGTTTCGGGCTGATCCTGGAAGGGCGTGGTGGCGTTGTTCTTGTGTCCGAAGAATTTGCCTTCCTGGAGGTGGATGATCTTTGAGGATGGCAGCCAGGAACCCTGGTTGTCCACCGAGAACAGGCGGTTGCCGAAACCCTTGCCCATGCCGTTGGGGTTGCGGAACCCCGAGGCGAGCACGTCGGTCTTGTTGTTCCGGCGGAGCCGCACATACTGGGAGCGCCCAGGCAGGGACGGGCTGAAATCCATACCGCCGATTTGCACATCGGAAGACAGGACTGCGTAGAAATCGCCACCGAGGTATTCCAAATCGTAGGCATAAGCCAGGTCGCTCTCGCTGGTGGAGAAGTTGTCGTTCACCTTGTTGTACTCGTCGGCCTTGCCGTCTTTGTCCACGTCCACTAGCTGGGTCAATTCATCCATCTGCAGAACGTAGACGGTATCATGGACCACCTTGCAGCCCAACAGCTGCCTGAATCCGGTTGCGAAGAGGGTGGCGGCCGCCGTCGCTGCAGTGCCTTTGGCGGCGTTTCCAATCAGCCATACGTCACCGGGATTGCCCCAATTGCAAACCGCCAGGCGTCCGTCGGAAAAGGTGTCCATGCCGCCCACGAAGAACTTCTTGCCCTCGTTGCCCGTAGGCTTAAGGTCCGTAACCGTATAGCCGGGGTGGACGGCGGTTAGGCCGTTGCCCTGTGCGGATACGCAGGCCGCAGCCGCCAGAATAACCATGTATAGCCGATTTTTCATATCGTCCTCAGTTCCAGGTTCCGACCAGAAGGGTTTTGCCGTCCTTGTCCTGTACCAGATAGCGTTTTCCGTCGCGAGTCTCCACCGTGCCGGTGCCGGTGGCGGTCCACGTCTCTGTGACCGTCCCCCCCCCGGACTTATTGATGGTATTGCCGGTAAGGAGCAGGGAAAGGGTCATGCCCGTGGGGATGCCTTTGAAAGTGAAGTCCCGCTGCAAGCCTGAGCCGCCCGTTGCGGTTTCCGGGGCCTCGGTGACGTCCACCAATGACGTGCCAGCGGTCAACAGGTAACGGAGGTTCACCGTCTGGGCGGTGTTGTTGACGGTATAGCCCCGATATTCGGGCTTGACGGTCACGGCAGCGGCGTTCAAGGTGGCGCTCCAAACGGTGAGCGGGGTCTCGTTGGTGGGACTGCTTTGGGATGAGAGCGTACGGTTGGCCGGTGTGTCGCTTACCCCGCCTCCCGGCCCCTGCTTATAAAGAATTTTGCCTTGGGGAATATAGCTGGTGGCAAGGATGCCACGTCCATAATTGTAGGAATCGGTGCCGTTGATATAAGTACCGCTCCAGGCCTCGTAAAGGGCGGCATTAGGCGCATCGTAAGCGACGGAGAGGTTGGCGGAAAGGGCGATGAGGTTTATCCGGACCTTGTTGGGCATGGACACCCGAAGGATCCAAGGATCCATGGGACGGGCCGCAAAAACCGCCCCTGTCAGAAGGAGAATCGCAGCGGGTGCATGAACCCGCCAATTGAAGAGCACCATTTTCCTTTTTCCTTTCTCTATCCCTCTGCCGATTACCGGATCCGGAGACCCAGAGGGAGCCCGCGGCATTTCACTACCGTGCGGTCCGTGGTCCATTTAGGCCTGTGAATTAGGCCTGTGAATTTAAATCTACATTCCCCGCACCCTAAGGGCGCGCCCCATCACGGACCGTTTGTCTTCGCCCATGAGTATGTGGATCGCGCCCTGGGAATATCCCAGGGATGGCCGTGTTTCGCTCTTGGGAAAAATCCGATAGTCCTTTGTCGCCGAGGTTGTATAAAGGGATTTGTAAAGCGGGTCTTCCGGGAAGAGCTTGATCATGATATTCCGGTAACGCACCGGCACACCTTCGGATTGCCACGCGATGAGACCGCTTTTGAGAACCTTTTCCACCTGGTCCGGATTTGTCGGCGGCGCGACATGGGGATTCGAATATTTGATGATGGTTTCCCCTCTTACCAGGTGTTCGAGACTGTCCGCTCCGTGCACCTCCGCTTCCATCAGAACCCATTCGCCGACTTTCATGGAGGGTTTTTTTATTCCCAGAATCTGGCGTGAGTTGTCATTCTTGGCACCATAGGTGATTTCAGGGGACGTCGGATTATATTGAGGGGTCCCGTTGCTTGTCGCGTGGACCTTCACCCAAACATTTCCGATGCACCAGACTTGGCCCATGCCCTGTCCCGGGTCCCCTTGGCACTCGATGGAGCGCGGAAAGGAACCGAACAAAGGGGGATCGTCCACCTGAACATGCACCAACAACCCGGCGTTGCCCAGCCTGTCGGGCATCATCTCCTCGAATTTGATCCGATAGTGGGAAAAAGGCTGCTTGAAAATGATATGCCCCGTGGGTGTACCGCTAACCACAACCGTATCGGCGCTGGACTTGAAGGTGTTGTCCGGAAAAGCATTGTTTTTGCTCCTGTCCGAATAATAGGTGAAGAAGTCGGAGGCATTGTTCCCCCGGAAAAGCTTGATCCAACCCTCGGCATCGGGCATAGGGAGGCTGACGACCGGAGTCTGGCCAAAAATGGTTCCGCAGAACAGTCCGAGCACGATAGCCAGGGTGAAATTGAACCTTGCTTTATGCGACCAAATCACTAAAACTCCCGCTAGGAAACTGAACCCTAAAACTAGCCCCAAGCCGGGGGAAATGTTGCTAAAAAGTGGAAAACGGATAGTGAAAGCGTATTCTTGTTGGGAACAATTTGGCGAACGCCATTTCTCTCTCCCCCCACTAAACCCGGCAGCGGAGGCCGTTCCCCCCTGGAATGGTATTTCCTATTTTTGCGCCAAAATCAAGTTCGGGCCTGACCGGAAGGAATACCATGCGCTGCGGCTATTTCGACGACGAACATCGCGAATACGTAATCACCACCCCGAAAACCCCGG
>JBDSIO010000163.1:0-5120 GCA_039917895.1 Fibrobacteria bacterium
GGAAGGGATAGCAGGCGATCTGGGCTCGCCGGCCATAATACCAGCCATCATGCCGCCATGGGGGCAGGATGGCGATGGACCCGTTGTCTGTGTTCCGCGACAGCCATACCAGGGCCGGGCGCAAGCCATCGTCCCGGGACCACCATGACTTTGCATCCATGCGGCTGGAAAATCCGCTGACCGGATTGGGAAAAGCCATCAACGTGATGAGGCCGAAAGCGTTGGCGGCCTTGCCCAGGCGCGTCTCCCATACCGGCCGCTGGCAGGAATGGATCAGCCGGAACAGGAAAAAAAGCGGAGTGAGCACGGCGAAAAGCCGAAAGGGCATGAACTTGAGTAGGCCGAAGTCGCCCGTGAGTCGCCAGACCAGACCGGCGGAGAAGAAGACGCCCAAGGCGGATTCGAAGGCGATGAGGAAGAGCGAGACCGGGTTGCCGCGGTTTCGAAAGGCATGGACGGCGTTGAAGGCGAAGGCCATATACAGGGTCAAAATGTCCCACTTGCGCCAAGACAGCGGGTCGAGATGGAAGGGCATCTTGAGCCGAACCATGAAGCTCCAGAGGCCGGCGTCCCCGCCCGCGGCACCGAGGAGGGTGGAGAGAAGGGGGATCAGGCCGGGCAGCGCGCCCAGGGTCGCCAGCGCGCCGCAACGGACCAGGGTCCACAAGGGCAGGCGTCGCGTAAGCACGGCCGGAACCGCCGCCAAAGCGGCCCACAGGCCTACGGCGGGATGGAACGAGAAGGTCAGGCCCAGCATCAGCGCGGCCCGATGCGGCTTGGCAGACAGAAATCCGTCCAGGGAGAAGAACAGCAGGGCGTAGGCGACGCATTTGGCTTCGAAGCCGCCGATGATCCATTCCTGCGCCACCAGCGCCTGCCCGGTGGCGAGCCAGAGGGTGACGGCCAGGACCGCGGGCCAGGCGCCGATTCCCAGATGCCGCGCCAGACGCAGAATGCCGACGGAGATGAAAACCCAGGATAACAGCCTGCCCGCGATACCGACGGCTTCCATGGGCAGGATCAGGCAGGGAAGCCCGAAGACGGAATTGAAGACGTAGTGTTCGGGTTCGCCCATGGCGAAGGTCCAGTCGTTCAGCAGGAAACCGGGATCCCATTGCCGGGCGAGCCGCAGCAGGTAGAGCAGCTCGTTCCCGCTGGGCACGGAGAAGCCGTACATGAGGGCGCAAACGAGGAGGAGAAAGACGGCTGGGTAGCTGCGCTTGGCGTCCATCGCGAAAAGATACTTCACGGCCCGGGATTTCAGGGCGTTTCTGCGGAGAGCAGCATGCGCGCATGGGCCAGGAAACGATTTTCGCAGCCGCGCAGCCAAGCCGTGATGGGAAGGGTGACGATTTGCTTCGCGATGCGTTCGCAGCCCGGATAAGGGCCGGCCTGCACCATTCCAGCGGGAGCGCCGGCAAGGTTGGGCAACAAATCCGGGTACTGCCCGGTGACGCCGCCGAAGCTTCCGTTGAGCCCTTCCATGAAGGTGCGCCGCAGCGTCGGATCCTCGATGAGCAAGGGAAAGCGGATGGGCGCGTTGCCGGGTTCGTACCCGCGCCAAGGCGCGCGCGCCTTGCCCTGCGATTTTTCCTGCAGGCGTGCGTAGCCGCCGATCAGGTCGGCGTAGACATGCAGGTTGCGGTCCAAGGCATCGAGCATGGGTTCGGCCAGTCGTGGGAAGGAGGGGTGCATGCGCGTGAATACCAGGGGGGCCTCCCACTTCGTCTCGCCGATGCGCAGCATGGGCAGGCGGGTCAGTAAGCCGAAGAGCAGGGGGTGGGAAAGGAGATTGATCAGCAGCGCCTTCGGCAACGGATTCCCCACGTCGGTAAACCCCTCCAAGGCTTCGCGGCAAGGGTTTAGCAAAGGGGAACCGGGCGGCAGGCAAAGCGCGCCGCCATGCCCGCCGTTCAGGCTTTTGCCGCGGCCGAAGCTGTAGAAGGTAGGGTGATCCGCGGCGGCGTCGCGGCGGAAAAAGAAATCCTGGGCGCAATCGCGGAGGAAAAAAGGCGGCGTGACCGGCGCATCGGATGGTAAAGCCGGCGAGGACGGCGCGGACGGCGAGGACGGTAAAGACAGATCGGGAACCGGAACGCGGATGCCGAAGAAATGGACCAGCAGCACAGTCAGCGTACGTTCCGTCACGGCGGTGCGCAAATTCGCGGCGGAGTAGGCGAAGGTATCCGGATCCAAATCGGCGAGCACGGGTACCAATTCCGCCTGCAGCACGGCCTGGGCCACCGAAGGGCAGCACCAGGCCGGGATCACGACTTCGGTTTTTCCGGGACGCAACCGTTTCATTCCCAGCAGGGCCAGGTACATCGCGCCGGTCGCCGATCCGGTGAACAGGGTATCATGGGCTGCGAAGCGGCTACGCTCGGCAAACCGTCCGGAAAAACCGCCATTACCCGCAAAAAGAAGATTCCAGGCCCCAACGGCGTTGCCGCTGGGAGGTAATTTTTTAATACTCATCCAGCATCAAAATAGCTTTATTGGGAAAAAGGGCCTGTCGCGCGGGGGGGACAAGCCTCACTGAGGCGACGGATGTCAGCGATTAAGGCGGATACGTCCGCTGCCGGTAACGCGTCCGGCCCGGTCAATAACGCGAAAGGATAGGAGCTGGGAGCCCACGTCTTTTCCCACGCCGTTCCAGAGCAAAGTTCCATCGCTTTTACGCAAGGGACTTTGGAAGGCCGTGACTCCCTGCAAAGTGTACACTCGCAGTTCCCCATTTTCCGGAAGGTTGGAGAAAAGCACGGTTCCGTTTTCCAACGGGGAGGCGATAGGAGATGGGTTGGAGCGCAAGAATGCTTCGGTGGGACGGATGCCGACACCGCCCGTTACCAGGACCAACACGGTGTCGATGTCCTGGAACTGTCCGTAATACCCGGCGCGGATGATGATCTTCGCCGAAGTCATAAGTTGTCCGACCTTGGGAGTGATGACCATGGTCTTGGTCGCAGCGCTGAATTGATAATTGAAGGGCGTGGTGCCGTCGACTACGACCTGAATGGGGGCGATGCCGGCAAGGGGGTCGTTCTTGGCTTCGACGATGAATTGCACGGACCCGATTCCAGGGAGGGACCTGAGGGTGTCCGGAAGGTTCAATTTAGGATAGGCCACCGCGCTTTGGCCGGAGAACTCGCTTTCCAATCCCGTCGCCGCGAAGGTGCTGGTCATGGAATAGAAGTAGGGGACCCCGCGTTCCACACCGAGATCCTCGAACTCCAGGGTATCCTTGCCGACCGCGGGTATTTCGCCAATCTTCACCCGGGGCATCCCTGGGGCCGTCGTCCGGTAGATGGTGTATTTGGTCGCCGGTTCCGGATTGGGAAGGAAACGCACGAGGAATCCCAGACGGGTCTGGGCGCAGACCGGCACCATCAGGAGCAGGGACAGAAGGAGCGGAGTCTTTTGAAAGTTTTTTTGATACATATGCAACCTGTACAAATGAGATAACCTATTGTATCAAGAGGGATCGAAATGTACAGTATCAAATGTAAAGAAAGACGACAGTTTTACGGTCTCATTACAAATTTTAGAATAATTTGGTGAGTCCCTAACGATTCCGTGTTATTTTTGGACCTAACCCCCAATATACGTTAGCCGGTTTTTTCGCCGGAAAACGAGGCGGATCGGTCCAGATGTGCGGAATAGCCGGAATTTATCATAAAGAGGGGAAATCGGTCGAAGCCGAAACCCTTCAGGCCATGACGCGCACTCTTACTCACCGAGGGCCTGACGAAGAAGGCTACTACCTGAAAAGTGGGGTTGGACTCGGCCAGCGCCGCCTCTCAATCATCGATCTCGCCGGGGGCCGCCAGCCGATTCATAACGAAGACAAGACCATTTGGACCGTATTCAATGGTGAGATATTCAACTACGTCGAGCTCCGGGCCGAGCTGGAAAAAAAGGGCCACCGCTTCTATACCCACACCGACACCGAGGTCATCGTTCACGCCTACGAAGAGTACGGCCGTGACTTCTCCACGCACCTGAACGGCCAGTTCGCCATCGCCGTGTGGGACGAGAAACGGCAGACCATGCTGTTGACCCGGGACCGGGTCGGCATCCGCCCCCTGTTCTACGCCACCGCCCCGGACGGGAGCCTGCTCTTCGCCTCCGAGATGAAGGCCTTGTTCCCCTACCCGGGAGTGAAGGCCGAAATCGACCCCGTCGGCATCAGCCAGATTTTCACCTTCTGGGCGAACGTGCCCTCGCGGACGGTGTTCAAGGATATCCAGGAACTGCCGGCCGGCCGCTGGCTGGAAGCCTCGCCCGAGGGAAGGCGCATCGGGACCTACTGGAAGCACCGCTTCCCGGATGCGGGCGACTACGACGACAAGCCCATTTCCCACTACGCCGAACGGCTCAACGAATTGCTTTACGACGCCACCACCCTGCAACTGCGCGCGGACGTCCCCGTGGCCGCCTACCTGAGCGGAGGCTTGGATTCGTCCATCATCACGGCGCTGGTGAAGCGGAACCACAATCCCGGCCTGGTCACATTCTCGGTCGCCTTCAAGGACAAGGCCTACGACGAGCGCCAGTACCAGATGCAGATGGTCGACTTCCTCAAAACCGACCACCGCATGATCGAGGTGGACTACGACGACATCGGCGCGGCGTTCTCGGACGTGATGTGGTATGCCGAAAAACCCATGATCCGCACCGCCCCCGCTCCGCTGCTGAGGCTTTCGGGACTTGTGCGCAAGCATGGCATCAAGGTGGTGCTCACCGGCGAGGGATCGGACGAGATCTTCGGCGGCTACAACATCTTCCGCGAGGACAAGGTGCGGCGGTTCTGGGCCAAACAGCCCGACTCCAGATTCCGACCCCTGCTCATCTCCTCCCTTTACAACTACGTCAACAAGAACCCGCAGGCCCAGGCCTTCTGGCGCATGTTCTTCAAGAAGGGGCTGACCGACACCTCTAACCCCTACTATTCCCACCTCATCCGCTGGAGCAACACCTCGCAGGTGAAGCCTATCTTCTCCGAGGCGTTCCGGGAGAAGATGGGCCGCGAAGAGGATCTGTTCCCCGAACTGGATGCTTTCGTGGATCCGGACATGATGCGCTGGGATCCCTTATGCCGGGCGCAATACCTGGAGATGGTC
>JBDSIO010000164.1:0-2861 GCA_039917895.1 Fibrobacteria bacterium
GATAAGCCTCGCCCCGCGTACGGGAAAGGAAACGTTCTTCGGCGCGCGCAAGCAGCGAATGATGGAGGGCGGCCAGCAGGATCAACGCCGTGGCTCCCCAGGCCGGGAGGCAGTTCGCGAACAAAACCAGGCCTATGACGACGGCGAGGTTGGACAGATAAAGCGGATGGCGGCTGAAGCGATAGGGGCCTCCGACGGCCAACGCATCGCCGGACAACCCCAGGGCATTGCTATGGCCCGGGATGAAGCGGCCTGCGTATAGGCGGTAAGCCGAGCCCAGGACTACCAGGCCCAATGCCGCGGGAAATAACTCCGCATCGGAAAACCAGCGTGCAACCGCCAACGCCAAAAAGAGCGACCCCAGGATCCAGCCTCTCCAAGCATAGTGCTGATCCTCAATCATACCTCGACCTCTTTGGGACCCGGACCCGGACCCGCTCCAGCTCCCGCCCCCTCCCCCGCCGGTGCTGGGCCTTTCCTTTCGACGCCGGTCCGGTCCGCATCGAAATCGGCCAGCAAGACGTCGCCCGCAGCTTCAGTCGCTTGTGGAGCGATAGAGGCTTCCACGTCCATCCGCACTGTGCGTGAACAGAACTCCCCGAGAAAGGGTTCATGGGAAACCAAGGCCCCTCCGCGTCGATGTCCGTGCACGTCGGGCCGGCGCCAGAAAGCGAGCAGGTCGCCGAGCACGCGTTCCCGATCCCCCGCCGACAGCCAGGTGGTCGGCTCATCGAGCAAGAGGAAGGCCGCGTCCGAAGCGAAGACGCGCGCGAGGCATAGGCGCTGGCGTTCTCCTCCGGACAGGCCTTGGGGCGAAGTCACGTCTTCTCCCCTCGCAAGCAGCGAGGATAAGCCGAGGATCCGATCCAACCTGTTCCAATCCCCCGACCGTGAGGCCCGGAACTCCGCGGCCCAAGCGAACCAATCCGGTTCCAGAAAGGCTTTCTGGGGAAGATAAGCGAACGAGGCTAGCGGCCAGCCCGCGGGCATGAAAATGCAACCCTCCAGGGGTTGCTCGATGCCGGCCAGCAGCTTGAGCAAGGTGGATTTTCCCGCTCCGTTGCGTCCCGCGATCCAGGTCAATTCGCCCGGCTCGAAATCCAGGTCCAGACCCGAGAATACCAGCGGTCCGGCGACGCGCCGGGCTCCTCCCGAAGTACCGGTGTAGGCGAAGCGCAATCCCTCCAACCGGATCGACCCCGTCTGCGATGCCTCGCGCGGAGTGCGGATGGGAAATGCCTCCAACCCGGTCTGCAGCCGTCCCAGGGATTGCCAGGCCCGATTTCCCATCAAGTAGATGGGATAATTGCGGGCCCACTCCCGGATGGGCCGGTACATAAGCAGCAGCAGCGCGCCGAACGGCACCAGCCCTAACGGACCGGGCGGCTTCGGATCCGGACTTACGGAGTCCGAAGCATGCGCGCCGGAAGTCCATAGCGCCAGCGCGGCCAAGGCCATGAAGAAGAACCATTCCAGCGCCGGAGGAAAGACCGCCTTGGCCGTTTCCCATGCGCGCGCGCGCCGGGCATGCCGATCCAGGCCCGAACCCAAGCGCCCCGCGGCCTCCGCCAGCCGGCCGTTTCCCGCATGCGATTCCAAGCCTTCCGCGAAGGTTTCGGCTTCCACGGAAAGCGCCGCCTTCGATTCGCTCCAACGTCCGCCCGCTGCGGCCAACATGCCCGCGCGCAATTGGCTGGCCAACACTGCGGGCACCGCCAGCGCCAGGGCTCCGGCCGCCAGCTTCCAGGAAAAGAAGCCCAGCAGCGGAGCCAGCGCCAGTAGATGCGCCAACGAGGCGAGGCAGCGGAAGCCAGCGCCGATGCCCTGGGCCAGGTCCTCCAGGCCGGTTTCCAGACCCGTAACAAGCGTGTTACGCCAGGGCTCCCGGTAGCCTGGGAAGGCCCGCTGGGCGGAAGCTTCCAGCAAGCGGCTGCGCTGGGCGGCCAACCAGGCGAACACCCCGTCCATCTCCAAGCGCGTGGCGGCGATCTGGGCCAGAGTCCGCAAGGTGACGATCCCGGCGAGGCCAAGCAGTGGGAGGCTCCAGGAATGCCATTGCGCGCCGCTCAATGCCGATTTGGCTACGAAAATGAACAGACCTTCCAAAAGGCCCACCGCCATGCTGACGAGAAACAGGAGCAAGATTAGGGATTTCCTGTTGGCGGCGAATGCGCGCAAAAGTTGCGGGGATCTGGAAGGCATCGGAGAAAAATAGGTCATAGGTCGAAAAAAAATCCCGAAGCGAAAGAAAGTCGACCGGGATTTTTCGATAATTTCACAAGTTACGTTTCAACTTGGAACAGCTGAGGACTTGCCATACGATTGTAGCCTTCGGAATCCTTGTTTTTGGGGTCATAATCCTCTATATTATGCCCGCAATCTTAGCACTCTCACTGCGAGACTGCTAAAACCAACTTTTCTTGACCTTTTTTTGTCCTTTTTTTGTCCATATCAATCACCTCAATAAGGAGAAAACCATGAACGTGAAGCCCCTAGCTGATCGGGTACTCGTCGAAGCCCTCGAAGCCGCGGAAAAGACCGCCGGCGGCCTGTACGTCCCGGACACCGCCAAAGAGAAGCCCCAGAAGGGCCGCATCGTGGCTGCCGGTCCCGGCAAAGCTTCCGACGCCGGCTCCCTCATCAAGATGGAAGTCAAGGTCGGCGACACCGTACTGTACGGCAAGTACTCCGGCACGGAAGTCTCCGTGGAAGGCAAGGACTACCTGATCATGCGCGAGAGCGACATCCTCGCCATCATCTAACTCCCCGGTTGGCGGACTTTTTCGGAATCGAAGCGATTCTGAGGCGGGCCGCAGGAATTTTGGATCGCAAGGATCCGACGAACGATTAACTAAACGGAA
>JBDSIO010000165.1:0-7443 GCA_039917895.1 Fibrobacteria bacterium
TGGGGCACCGTCATGCGCACCTTCTGGATGTCGTTGTAACGGCTCACCTCGCGCAACAGGGGAGGGCGCGGGCCGACCAGGGACATGTCCCCGCGCAGCACGTTCCAGAACTGCGGCAGTTCGTCCAGGCTCGACCGCCGCAGGAAGCGGCCGATCCTGGTGATGCGGGGATCGTTGCTGAGCTTGAAGGTGATTCCGCCCGATTCGTTAAGGTTGTCCAGTTCCCATTGCTTCAGGTGGGCGCCCACCATCATGGTGCGGAACTTGACGAACTTGAAGCGCTGGCCGTACTGCCCGACGCGGGTCTGCACGAAGAAAATCGGTCCGCGCGAATCCAGTTTGATGCAGATGATGAGGACGCCGAAGATGGAGAAGAGGAACATCAGGCCGCACAGGGAGCCGATGATGTCCACCAGTCTTTTCAGGGTATGGTATACCTTAGTCGCGAACCCGTTGCGGAAGGCTTGTCCCATAGGTTTCCAGCAATCGCGCGGCGCAGGTATCCGGCGCGAACTCGGCCCGGATACCGGCGGCCACATCCTTCATGTTCACGGGGACGACCTGATCCGGCAGGGTCGCGGCATCCCGCGGAACCGACTGGCTCCGCCACATCCATTCTCTTATTTTTTGACCCAGGATTGCGCTGTTTTCCGCTGGAAACAGCAATCCACGCGCTGGCCGGTCGATAATCTCGGGGATTCCCCCCACGTCGCTTCCGAGCAGGAAACAGCCCCGGGAAAGCCCCTCAAGGGCCGCGTACGGGTAGTTCTCCATCAGGGAAGGCAGGACCAGGGCCCCGGCCCAATCGTAGTGGCGGTGCATCATGGAATGGTCGCAGGGACCGGCGTATTCCAGCTGGTAGCCCATGCTCCCAGGCTGCGATTTCCCGTCCCGGTGGGATTGGAAGAAATCGATGCAACGTACGTCCAGTTCCCGGGTCGGCGGATACATATGCCCCACCACGCGCAGGGTAATCCCTTCGGAATCGGGGCCCATGTCGTCCAGAGCCCGCAGCAGAACCTGCAGGCCTTTGCGGTGTTCCACCCGCCCCACGTAGAGCAGGTGGCCCGGGCGCTTCGCCTCCCATTCGATAGGCGTTTCCCAAAGCATGAGCGGATTGCGGTTCACCCGCACTTCTCGGCCCAGGCGTAAGGTTTTTCGAATGTAATCGCCGGCCATGAATTCGCTGGGCGAGACGATCAAATCCGACCGCAGGCAGGCGCGCCTTTGCAGGCCGAGCAACAGGCGGCGCTCCAGCGCGTTATCGGCATAGGCATCCATCCAGCCGGTATGCACCCGGCAAACCAGCCGCTGACGATCCACCCCCGGCGGCCTGGGGAAGAAGGCGCCTTCGCCGCCGGTTTCAGGATATTCCCAAGCGTCGAAGGAGGCGGGGTCCGGCATCCTCGTCAGATATTCGGCGGCGGTTCGGGCCCAGGTCAGGGCGTCCAGGTAATGCGGCAGGGTTCTCCGGTACCACGCCCGGTACGGGTAGAATAGCCGGCCGGTACGGAAATGGTGGTCGAGCATCGCGACCCGGTGCACGATAACGCCCCGGCGGGTGGCGACCTCGTGCTCTGGGCCGTTGCAGACGACATGGACCTCGTGGCCTTCGCGGGCGAGCAGTTCCGCGGCGGCGGCGGAATAGGTGGCGATACCGCCGACATGGGTCAGGGGCGGATATTCGCGGGAAAGGATGCCGATCTTCATGCGGCATCCGATGCAGAGGCTGATGCAGATGCAGATGCAGAGGCAGAGGCAGAGACAAAAGCAACCGCAGTCCAGGCAGCCAACAGCCGTCCGGGAATGTCGGCTCTTTGCTCCGCGAGATAGGCGCGCTGGGCTTCCGGTACCGATGCGTCCTGGCCTTCGCAATGGGCCCGCAGTATGCGTAGCCAATCCGCTTCATCCCCGGGTATGGCCGAAAGAGAGCCCGTCACCGCTGCGACGACCTTCATTTCCCCGGTCGCCGAACCCAGGCAGGGCAGGCCCGCGGCCATGGCTTCGAAGTAAACGTAAGGACTGTTCTCCCACAGCGACGGCACGGCGAGGGCGGTGAAGCGGCTGAACAGGGCGGACCGTTGTTCCGGGGCGCAGGGGCCCTCCCAAATCAACCGGTGGCGCATGTTAGGCGGCAAGGCTTCGATAAGGTACCTGACCGCCGCGGAATATGAGCCTGCCGCCCCCCCTCCGACCAAAGTCAGCGTGGCGTAAGGCTTTTCAGCGGCCAGTCGCAGAAAGGCACGTACCAGAACCAGCACCCCCTTGCGTTCCTCCACGCGGCCCAGATACAGGAACCGATCCGGCTTAATGACCGTCGGGCGCACGGCATTGCGTTCGGCTAGGACGGTAGGATCTTCGGCGGCGGCAGTCCATGCCGAATCGCCGCTTAGCGGGCGTTCAGGGTTCTTTTGCGCTGTCCCGACCGCTGGAATCGAATGGGGAGGCGTTGCCTGGCCTGCCGCCGAAGCGCGGGTCATTCCCTGGGGCCCGGGCGTTTCCGTACGCCCGGTATTGGGCGGAAGGGGATTGGGTACATGCGTCCAACCGCGCAACCAGGGGAGCTGCTCGCGCACGAATTCCGCGGAAGGCACGGTCAGATGCCGAGCCCGTTCCAGGCCGTCGCGCTCCCGCCAGGCCGCCAGGCGCCAGGCCAGGCTTTCCAGCGGGGCTTCCGGGCGCTTGGCTATCAGGAAATTGGGAGTATGCACCCGAACCAGGCAGCGGTCGCGCAGCCGACGGTTCCGCAAGGCGAAGAATCCATAGCCCTGAAAGTCGGCGAATTCGTAGATGCGGCCAGGCGAGTCGTCGGCGGTCAGTTCAGCGTCCAGCCAATAAGCATGCTCCCAAAGCGCGTTGGCGGCGTAACCCAGGCGGTACGCAAGGCCCCGGAAAGGGCGGATCAGCCAGGGACGCCGTCCAATGGGGAGTACGGTAGGCCCGGTCCCGCCGCTTTCCCCGGTTTCCCCAGTTTCCCCAGTTTCCCCAGTTTCCCCAGGATACGCTCCGGGATTGTGGGTATAGACGCGCGCGGAGTGGCCCGCTTCGAGGCAAATCCGCAAAGCGAGCTGGATATAAGTGCGAATGCCGCCCCCCGCCGCATCCGGCGGTTCGGGGTCAATGAAGACCACCTCCATGCGGGCGTTCTCGAGTACCCGGTCAGTGATCAATGGACTCCGCCATCGGCAGGAAGCTTGCGATCCAGGAACCAGGTTATGGAACGGGGAAGAAAGCGGTGCATGGCCGCCAGGATCCGGCGATCGTCTTCCTTTGGTTTGAACAGGATCAGGGTCATAACCAGGTAGGCCAGTCCGGAAACCGCGCACGCGAAAAGCAGCCGCACGGCCCGCGACCCGAGAAGGATGTCCGCATCGTGGCCGGTCCAATCGAAAAGCAACAACTGCATGGGTTGGAACAGGGAGAAGGCCGGGCTTTCGATGCGCAGCAGGGCGGACATGATCAGGCTCATGACGGCCGTGGCCCCGCCGCATTTCAACCAAGAGGACCAGGGAATGGCCAGATCCATTTTACGGGAGGTGTAGATGAATCCCCCGATTACGCCCAAGGACGTGGTGGAGGAATAACAGAATGCCGCGCCTCTTGCCCCGTAAAGGGGAACGAGCCAGAAGCATAATGCGATGTTCAGCACCGCGAGCACGGCTCCGTATTTCAGGATGAAGTGCTGCCGGTTGCTGGCGTAGATCACGGCCGAGCCGGGCTGGGCCAGGGAAGAAAGCAAGGCGCCGCCGCACAGGATCTGGAAGCAATCCTTGGTTTCCGAATACGCGTGCCCGTAGAAAATGACGATGAGTTCGTAGGCCGCCAGGAAGCAGATGGCCACCGTGGGGAAGACAAAAAAGGCCGAGTACCGCAAGGCGTGGTGATATGTCTTCTTCATTTTCTCGGTCTCGTTGCGGCCGTGGTGCTCGGCGGAGAGGGGGAGCAGGATGCGCCACATCAGATTGGGCAAGGTCCCGGTAAGCTTGACGATCAGGTTCTGGGCCAGGTTGTAATAGGCGATTTGCGGAGCCAGGCAATAGCGTCCCAGGAAGTAATTCTCCGATCGAGACCATACCACCAGATCCACGAAATGGATGCCGATTGATGATTTATTGTAGCCCAGGATCTCCTGCTTCCATTTTCCGTCCGAAGGGGCGAATTTGAACCAACCGCGCAACAGGCCTTCACGGCGCGCGGCGAAGTAGAAGAATCCCAGGTTGACCACGGAGAAGATGAGGTTGATCCAGAACAGCGACGCCAGCCCCCAGTCGTTCATCATCACGTACACCTTGAGCAGCAAGGCGGCCGGGGTTACGGTAAGGGAATGCACGGTCTGGTAGCGGAAGACCTGGGCGCCTTCCAGGGTGGCGGAAAAAATGGCGGTCTGGATGCCGGGAGTTATGGCCATGAAGGCCAGCATGAAGATCCACTTCTGATCCCGCGAGAAATAATGGTCGGCGATGGCGGCCGAGAACGGGAGCAGGCCGATGGTGGTGACCACGGCGATACCGAGCTCGATGTAGAAGATGAAGCGCACCGCCGACAGTACGTCGCCGGATCGGCCTTCGGCGCGGAACTGGGCCGTGAACTTGGTGATGGAAGTTATGAAGCCCAGGGAGATTATCACCGATATCGTGCCGGCGAACCACGAGACCTGGTGGAAGATCCCGAGATCGTTGGGACCCAGGGAACGGGCCATGACTATGGAAGCGGCCATGCCCAGCACGAAGGACACCGCGTTGGAGCACAGGAAATGGACGATGTTCCGGGCTACCTTGCGGAGGGTATTTGACATGGGGATCCCCTACGGGGAGATTGCAAAGTTCAAAGTGCAAAGTGAAAAGTTCAAAATGGATGAAAAAGGGAGGCGCGCAGCATGCTTCCCGTCATTTTGCACTTTGCACTTTGAACTTTGCAATTTGAGCTCTCTCTTCAATCCTTCTTCGCAAGGTAGTTATGGTAGTAATGCTTGTAGTACCCGTAAGAGCTATACCCCTTGGTGATGTCGACATCGTTGAGGATGCATCCCAGCACCCGCGCGTTCACGTTGCGCAGGGCCTGCAGGGTCCGGGAGCTCACGGTCAGGCTGGTCTTGTTGGCGCGAATGACCAGCACCACGCCGTCCAGCTTGGTGGCAAGGATGGCGGCGTCCGTTACGGCGATCACGGGAGGAGTGTCGAACAGGATGTAGCGATAGCGTTTTTTAAGCTCCTCCAGGAAATGATCCATTTTCTTGGATCCCAGAAGTTCGGCCGGGTTGGGCATGTAGGCGCCCGCGGTCATGACTTTGAGGTTGGTGCCCGGGATTTCCCGGCACACCTCATCGATGGTGTTGGTGCCGGCGAACAGCTCACCGAATCCCGGGCCGCGGTCAAAGCCAAAAAGGTGGTGGTTCACAGGGCGTCGCAGGTCCGTATCGATGACCAGGGTGGGCTCGCCCTGTTGCGCGAAAGACAGAGCGGTATTGGCCATGGTCAGTGACTTGCCTTCGCCGGGCCCGCTGCTGGTGATCAGCAGGGTCTGGATGACCTTGTCAGGGCTGGAGAATACGATGTTGGTGCGTAAGGACCGGTAGGATTCCGCCACCACGCTTTCCTCGTTCTGCGTGCCCATCATCAGGCCCGGATACTTGTTGCGGATCTGCTGCTTCTTGCCCTTGGTGAAGGTGCGCTTCACCTCCAGATCCGACTTTTTGGGATTGATGTGGGGGATGGTTCCCAGCAATGTGAGCCCTAGCTGCTTCTCCACGTCGTCCGGGGACTTTACCGTGTCGTCCATGAATTCGCGCAGGATGGAGAGGCCCACGCCGATGGCGAAGCCCACAACCAGGGATACCATGTAGAATACGATATCCCGGCGAGGCACCGGCTCGGTCGGCATTTGGGCGGCGTCCACCAGCTTCAGGCCGCCCGATTTGGACTCCATCTGGATGACCGCGTCCTCCAGGCGCTCCGACAGGCGCTGGTGGGTGTTGATGTAACGGGTCAGCAGGTTGTCGATTTGCGTGAGTTCGAATTCCTCCTGGCCGAGCTTGGGATGGCCTTCGCGGTAATTGACGATGGCGCGTTTGAAAGCGTCCAGGCGCGCGCGCTTCATGTTCATCTCCTGTTCCGAGGACGCCAACTCCTTGCGGATTACCTGCCATTGGTTCAGCATGCCGATGTCCTGCTGCGCTTCGTTGCCCTTGGAGAGCCTGACCAGGCGGGTCTCGAGGGTGGCCAGGTCCTGGCTAAGCTTGCTGTCCGGGCTGAGGGCGATGCCCAAGCGCAGCATCTTCTCCTTTTCCTTCTCCAAGAGCTTCATTTGCGCGCGCAGTGAGTCCACGGCCTTCTCGTTCCCGCCCGAGGCGGGTTTGTTGATGGCGTTGTCCAGGCTCTTGAAATAACTGCGCTTGGCCTCCAGGTTCGCCTTGTCCAGCTCGAACTTGACCAGTTCGTCCTGATAGTTCTTTTCCAGGGCGGCCAGGCCGGCGGCGTCGCCGATGCTCTGCAGCTTGGAGATGTCCGACTTGCGGTTTCGTTCCAGCTGGATTTCGTCGCGCTTCTTGATGCAGACGTCGATCTGTTCCTTGATTGCGTCGATGGCCTTGTTGGCCTCTTCGTTCTCGACCTTGCGGCAGAAGACGATCAGGCTGTCGGTGGCCGTCTTTACCAGGGCGAAGCTCAACGCCGCGGAATTGGTCTTGCTGTTCAAGGTGATGAAGGATTCCACGCTGCCTTCGTTCACGTTTAAGTTTGCGGCGACGTATTCCTTCTGTTTCTTGACGATGCCCGCCTTGGCGAGCTCCGCGGCGGCGCCCTGCGCCATCCGGTCCATGAAAGCCTGGCTCTGGAAGATGGCGCGGTAATACCCGATGTTCTTGGCGTTGGACTGGTTGTCCATCAGCACCGAGGCCGCGTTCACGGGCTTTTCGTCCATCACCAGCTGAGCCGAGGTGATGTAGAAGTCCGGCATGCGCTTGATGAACCACCAGGTGGGGCCCAGAAAGGATGCGATGGTGAACAGCAGGATGTACCGTCCCTTGATGAGGATCCGGAAATAATCGCCGAAGGCGAGTTCCCGTTGCTGTATTTTGTGCTGTTCGATCATTTCTTGAGCACCGAGGAGATGACGAACCAGGCCGTGAGGAGGGCGACGATGTCGCGCGTCATCTCCAGGGTCTTGGTCCAGGTGATGGTCTTGGCGTATACGATCACCATGTCGCCTTCGGCTAGCAGGGGAAGGTCGTCGGTCTTGCCTTCATCGATGAACTTCTGCATGTTGAGCAGAAAGTCGGCCTTCTGGCCGCCCGGGCTGCTGATGATACGGACCTTGGACATGTTGGCGTCGGCGGACGGGCCGCCGGCCAGGTAGAGCATGTCGAACACCGAAGCCGACTCGCCAATGGGGAAGAAGCCGGGCTTCTGTACCGAGCCCAGAATCTTCACGTATTTGGATTTCTTC
>JBDSIO010000166.1:0-10397 GCA_039917895.1 Fibrobacteria bacterium
AAGTCGGGCTGGTGATGGTTACCGACTGCGCTTTGGTGATGATTTTCAGGGTTTTACTGGAAGAAAGCGAGGCAACACCCAATGAGTCCAATTCCCGAAGCACCAGGATATGTTCCCCATCGGCCAGGGAATCCGCGGTGTATGACAGCGCGCGCGTCTCGACTTCCGGCTTATTGTCCAGGGAGTAGCGGAAGGTTCCGCTGCCCCCCTTGGCGCCAGTCCAGGCCCAGGTCGGCCTGGGCGAGCGAGTCGGGGAAGTAGTGGTTGCCGAAGTGAAGGTCGGCGCCGCCAGAATGGGCCGGGGATTCACGTGCACCTTTTTATCCGCGACCGAGACATTTCCTTCGCCATCCCGGACGTAAAAATGGATCGCGATCAGGGAGTCCTTACCGTCGTACATCCGCCTAGGATTCGCTTCGGCCAGGGTAGTGGAATCATCCCAGATTCCATTCCCATCGAGATCCCATTTCAATGCGGCGACCGAGCCGTACTCCTGGGTGACTTTGAGCGGAAAGTTCAGGGTATCCAGGGCATTCACGAAACGATCCGATCCAGCCTCCAGGACCGGCATGTCGGTTTTGACCGTGACGACAACGGCAACGGCCAGCGCCGGCATGCCGGCCGGAAAGACCAGGACCTCGGTTTTACCGGACTTGACAGGTGATATGGTTCCGTCGGCCCCCGCCTTGGCTACGCTGTCGTTCCTGCTTGAATAAACCACGCTGAGGTTCACGTCGGCAGGATCGATTTGGCCGATTAACTTGATGGACGCTCCTCCGGTATAGAGTAAGAGTGACTCCGCGGAGACCTTGATGCCCTTTATGAGTACGGAGTCTTTGACGACAAGATGCAGGGTCGCGAAAAGCGTGGTATCGCGTCGGGATCGGGCCGTGATGTCCGCCTCGCCCACGGTTACGGGAATGATTTTGCCAGTGGAATCCACCCGGGCCACCCCGTTGTTCGACGTCATCCAAAGCAGTCCCTGGGGAGCTTCCATCGGCTTGACCCTAGCCGAAACCGAAAAATCGGCTGTGCCCGTGAATAGGACCAACGGAGACGGCGTGGTGATTTCGACGTTATTCGGTTCGGTGGTAATGGGGGGGCGAACGGTATCGATTGGAAGTTCCCGGTAAACCACCTCGGAAGCCTGAGGGCCGGCCGAAGTAACGGGCACCACGATTTCCAAGGCCCGCTTGCCTTTACGGATCCCGGTGATGCGAATGCGGAATTCCGTGGGCGGGTTTTCCCCCAGGTTGAGGTTCTTCAATTCATGATCCGGGCCCGGGGTATATTTGCCGATAAAGATGGCGTCCTTGAATACCTTGCCATCCGGGTAAAGGATGTCCAATTGAATGGAATCATAGCTGGAGAGGGAATCGTCCAGCTTCACATTTAATAGGGTATCGGCCGGGTGTTCGGACAGGTTGCAGGCACAAATCATAAGGGCGAAAAATACGCCCGCATAAAGCGAAGCTGCTGGGAGTTTCATTTTATCCTCCCATCCGCGGAAATGGTTTTCTGCGGGGGTTCATTATCCGAAGCCGTGGCGATATAGATGCCGACACCGCCTGCAATCACGGCCGCGGACCCTACGGTCCACCAAATCCAGGACTGTTTTTCACCATCCGAAACCGAGTCGCCGTGCTTTGCCGGTTCGGCCTGCTTTGGATAGGCGGGGCGTTTAAGCGAATCCCGGGCGGGGACGACGAGAGGATTCCCGTAGGCATCGAATTTTTCCCGGTACTCTGCTTGCTTCAGGAAGTCCTGCTTGATGCGATCGAACATGTTCTGGATTTTCGGCGGAACGAACATGTCTACGGGTTCGATATGGGGCGAGAGCCGGAGCAGGGCATTGAAATGGCTTTCCGCTTTGAACTCGGAATTGGAATCCGCCGCGAAAATGACACCCAGGTACATGTGGGTGAAAATTTTTTCCTCGCGCGAAGCATCCTTGTCGTGGTTCTTGAGAAATCCTTCCAGGCTCGCACGCACTATTTCGAACTCGCTTTCCATATAGGCTTTCCGCAACACCGGAATGTCCAAATGCCCGTCCGTCTTGATTCCCAGGGCGGCGAAAATCGGAAATGACGAGGTCAGGAGTATAAACAAAATGAAATGAAGCTGAAGTCTTGCCATAATCAGGGCCCTTTGCAGGAAAATCACGAACGGATAGAAACCAAAATCTAGTCGCTGGCTTGGGGCTTGTGCACCCCGCTCCTGGCGGGGCTCTGGTAGGAGTGACGGGGCTCACTGGGGAAATCCGGAGGAGGCGGTTTCAGAAGGATTAGGGAGAGGCCATGACGGCCCACGGTCCGCCAGCGAATGGCGCGCGGGAGTCTTTTTTATATGCGCGCAAACCTGGCGCGGCGTGCTTACTGTAATTCGATCGGGAATGCCCCCCGATCGTAGGAGATCACGTCAAGGTTGCGGGCGGTTTCCGGCCGTGCGGACGTCACCGGTGTAATTGCTGAACGGAACGGGCTTGCCGGGAATGAACCGGACTTCGATGGATCGGCGCGCATGGGGATTATCGAAGGATGTATTCACGGTTTCCTCCATCGCGGAGCGGATGATAGCCGCCGACATGCCGGCGTTCGGGGCTCCGGTCCGGGCTTCTGTGCGGGCTTCGGTCTGGGAAAGCTTATCCCGGGATCCGCGCTTTACCCTGACGAAGAAATTCCGCACCGCCAGCGGCATGGGCAAATCGCCCGGATCCGCTTCGGGATCCAGCCGCAAGAGGGCCTCAAAGTGGCTGGCGGCCCGGGCCATGGCCTGTGAATCCGGGGCCCAGAGCACCCCGAGGTAAAGATGGGTGAACATCTTCTCTTCTCGGGTAACGTCAGCCGGATGATGCTTTAGGAAACCCTCAAGGACCAAGCGTACCTCCGGTTTTTCGCCCCCTAGATATGCCTGATTCAATTCGGGCATATTCAGATGGCCATCGGTGCGGATGCCGAGTGCGGCGAAGGCCGGGGCGCAGGCAAGGGTAAGTAAGAGCAGTAGTCGCGTAAGCATGTGAGAAGCTTACCACGTTCGCGGAACGCGGGGCCACCTTGAAAATCCCAGGTAACCACAATTACGGAATGAAGTCTGAGAGGGGATTCCCCCTCAGACAAAAAATCAGGGGTTAGCGTTCCTCGACGATATCCCAAAGGGTTTCGGGACCCCATTCCAAGGGCGCCACCTTGCCATCGACGGTGACTCGGACGCCGTGATCGCAGTCCTTGGCCCGGGCGAATCCGTTGATGTAGACGCGACGGCTGTGGGCGCTACGGTTGGGCTGCGATCCGTGTATGGTGAAGGGATTCCAGAACAGCACGTCGCCGGGATCCATCAAGGCGTCCACCGCGGGCGCGAAGCGATCCAATACCTTTTGATTGCCGCCATTCGCTTCCCAGCCTTCGTAGCCGCCGGAAAGCAGGGCTTTGCGATCCTTGTGGGAACCCGGCACCACCTGCAGGCAGCCGTTTTCGACCGTCGAGGGATCGACCGCGATGGCGGTTTGCAGGAATCCGCCGTACAGATCGCGGTAGGCTGCGTCCGGTTTGCGAAAGGTGCAGTCCTGATGCATCTGGAAGCTCACGCCGTCACCGGGGTTCTTGTAGTGCATTTGGTTGGTGATCTGTCGCAGGTCCGGGCCCAACACGCATTGCACCAGCGATAAGAGACGCGGCGACGTGCGGAAGCGGTTCAAGCCCTCATGCGCGGCCGAAGCCCACTTGGCGAATTTCAAGGTGGGCCTGCCGTTGACGGGCACGACGCGGAATTCCGCCAGGCCTTGCTTGGTGGTTTCCGTGAGACCGCGGCCCAGGTCCAGGATCTCGTCGAAGCAACGTGCGAGTTCGGCGATTTCGTTTTGGGGAAACACTCCGCGCACGAAGGCGAAGCCCTGTAGCCAATACTCTTCGATCCAAGCGTCGGCGCGGGTCATGCCATCAGTATACCATTTTCGCCCCCCTTTTCCCCCTGCGCTTAATTCCCGGATCCGGTCCCGCGCACCGCGGCGACCATGGTCAACGCTTCACGGGTTTCGCGCACGTCGTGCACACGCAGGATCGAGACCCCCTTGAGCGCGGCGAACACGGCCAAGGCCACGCTGGGCTGCAACCGGTCCGAATGCTCCAGGCCCGGTGTTTTGCTGATGAAGGACTTGCGCGAGACGCCCAGCAGGATCGGGCAGCCGATGGGGTCGAGAGCCTCGAGGTTATCGATCAAGGCGTAATTGTCGTTCACGCGCTTGCCGAACCCGATGCCGGGATCGACGGCGATATGGTCGGCGGACAATCCCATGGCCGCGAGCAATTGCACCCGTCCCTTTAGAAACGCCGCTACTTCGGCCACGGGATCGCCGTATGCCGGGGCTTTTTGCATGTCATTGGGCGTGCCCTGCATGTGGTTGAGTACCACGCCGGCGCGGAAGGCCTGCGGCACTTCCAACATCATGGGATCGAAGGCCATGGCGCTGATGTCGTTGATGATGCACGCGCCTTCCTCAAGGGCCGCGCGGGCCACCTCGGATTTCACGGTATCGATGGACACGGCGCAGTTGAACCGCCGCACCAACGCGCCGACCACAGGCCGGATGCGCGCCAGTTCCTCTTCTTCCAAAACCGCCTCAGCTCCGGGCCGCGACGATTCTCCGCCCACGTCGAGGATGTCGGCTCCCGCCTCGAGCATGGCCTCGGCATGGCGGACCGCCTCGTCGACCGAAGCATGTTTCCCGCCGTCGTGGAAGGAGTCCGGGGTCACGTTGAGGATGCCCATGATCAGGGGGCGGTCGCCGCCCAGGACGCGGTCGCCGCAGCGCCAAGGGCGGGGCTTGCAGGCGGGCAGGTTCACTGCATGTATCCCGTGAAGTCGTAGACCAAGTATCCCGTCGGCGACCCTTCGACCCGGATGCTGGCCCGATTCAGCTTATCATCCATAACCATATGGCGCAGTGCACGCGCTGACATACTGGAATCCAACGGACAGAGGTGCAGACTCAGGGAGTCCGGGCCCAGATACGCCCCCCATACCTCGTTTCCCACGCCCGCAACCCCGACCCAGGGCCGCCCTGAGGAATCGGCCCGCAGTCGGGCCGCCTTGCCTTCGGAGTCGATGCGGAAATACGCGCTTACCCACTTCGGCGACCCGCCTTTTCGATAACGGCACGTCAGCAGATACCCCCCGGAATCGGGACCCGACCTGAATTCCATGATTCTGGATAAGAAATCAGCGTCTTCTGCTTCGTCGCAAAGCGCCGCGGGGCCAGGGGGCTGGAATGACGGCGCATACACCGAATCCGCGAACACATCGTAGACCCAGCCGAATTGCGTATCCAGGATCTTGCCATGTCCGCCATGTTCGAAGGTCGCGCGAGCGGAAAAGCGTTCGCTCGCCAGGGGATCGAAATCGGATCGCAGCGGCCGGATGGGAGCTTGCGAGTCGGCCCTGACGAGGAAGTTCCGCACGCTCCGCTTTATCGTTTCGGCTTCGCCTTCCGGGCCGGTAAAAATACTGTCATGATTGATTTGAACCATCACCCATTGGGAATCCAGAAAAGCGCGCATCCCGAACGATTCCTCCTCCCGCAGGAATACATCTTCTCGGAGGGCATCGTCGTCGGGGAAGGCGCAACCGGCCAGAAATAAAAATGGGAGAATCGCTCCTCCCTTTAACCAGAATGTCCTTCGCATGGTTCCCGTTCAGACGGTGGCGTCGAACCTGCCGCCCTTATTACCGCCGTCTTCCTCGGGCTTGTCTTCCGGAGGCTTCACGTCCGAGACTGGGGCGCTTTCGGAACCGCCGCCCAGGATTCGCTCGCGACGCTCATCGCGATCGGTGCGGTCCTTGAGGTAGGAGCGGCTCTTGCGCGTGTCGGTCAGCAGCTCCCCGGTCATGGCCTGCAGAATCTCGTCCTTCTCCAGCACTTCGTGGATGAGGAGCGCTTCCGCCAGGTTGATCAGCTTCTGCTTGTTTTCGGCGAGAAGGCCGGTGACGCGCTCCATTTGCCCGTCCACGATCTTGCGCACCTCGCGGTCGATTTGGATGGCCGTGGCCTCGGAATAGTCGCGGTGCTGGTTGATCTCCCGGCCCAGGAAAATCTCCTCCTGCTTCTTGCCGTAGGAGAGCGGTCCCAGATCCGACATGCCCCATTCGCACACGTACTTGCGCGCCAGCTCCGTGGCGCGTTCGATATCGTTGGAAGCGCCCGTGTTCTTCTGCCCGAAAAGCAGGAGTTCCGCGCCACGGCCGCCCATTAGAATGGCGATCTTATCGAGGATGAAGCGGGAGTCGACGGTGTAATTGTCCTTCTCCGGCAATTGGAACGTGATGCCCAGGGCCCGGCCGCGCGGGATGATCGTCACCTTGTGCAGGGGATCGGAGTACTTGACGAGCAGGGACACGACGGCGTGGCCGGCTTCATGGTAGGCCGTGGTCTTCTTCTCTTCGTCGGTCAGGATGCGGGACAGGCGTTCTGACCCGATCATGATCTTGTCCTTGGCCTCTTCGAAATCGATCATGGCCACCTGGTTGCCGCCGAAGCGCGCGGCCAGCAGGCAGGCTTCGTTGACGAGGTTTTCCAGGTCGGCGCCGGATAATCCCGGAGTTCCTTTGGCGATTTTGGTCACATCCACGTCCTCACGGACCGGGACCTTGCGCTTTTCCAGATGGACCTTGAGGATGCCTGCGCGGCCGCGGGAATCCGGAAGGTCCACGACCACCTGGCGATCGAATCGTCCCGGCCGCAGCAGGGCGGGATCGAGCACGTCGGCGCGGTTGGTGGCGGCGATGAGGATCACGCCTTCATTACTGTTGAATCCGTCCATTTCCACCAAGAGCTGGTTCAGGGTCTGCTCGCGTTCATCGTGGCCGCCTCCCAGTCCGGCGCCGCGGTGGCGTCCCACCGCGTCGATTTCATCGATGAAGATGATGCAGGGGGCGTTCTTCTTGCCCTGTTCGAACAGATCGCGGACGCGCGAGGCGCCCACGCCCACGAACATTTCCACGAAGTCGGAACCCGACATGCTGAAGAAGGGCACCTCGGCTTCGCCGGCCACGGCCTTGGCGAGCAGGGTCTTGCCCGTGCCCGGAGGGCCCAACAGCAGCACGCCCTTGGGGATGCGTCCTCCCAGCTTGCTGAACTTGGTCGGGTCCTTGAGGAAAGCGATGATCTCTTCCAGTTCCTGCTTGGCCTCGTCGGCGCCGGCCACGTCGCGGAAAGTGACCTTGGGACGGTTCTCGTCCATCAGCTTACCTTTGATCTTCCCGAAGGAGAAGATGCCGCGGGTGCCGCCCATGCCGCCGCCTTGGCGAGCCATCATGAACCAGAAGAATCCGATCAGGAGGAACAACGGGAACAGCGTGCTCAGGTAGCTGAGCCAGCGGGTCTCTTTCACGAACGCGACCTTGACGCCGCGCAGGGTCAGGTTGTCGAGCAATTGCAGGATGGGGCCGTCGATGTCCGGGAGCAGGGTCTTGAATCGCACCGTGCGCGACGAGAAGGCGCTGTGCGTCTCCTTGCGCTTGACCTGCTCGTCCGGGGTGAGCTTGCGCTCGCCGGTCAGGATGTACCCCTCGCCTATGCGCTGAAGCTCGATGGACGTGATCGCCAGACTGGTGTCGGCGATGATGGTGCGGAACTCGGAATAGGTCTTCTCTTCGACCGGATTCTGCGAATCAAGCAGTTGCACCAGGAAAATGGAGACGAGCACCATCGCCAGGATCAGCGTCAGGTTCTTGCGCTTCCATTTGTTGCCCGGGGGCATGGCCTGTTTGGAATCAGGCAGCTTCCGGTTCACGGGGCTGTTCTTCTTGTCTTCCACCAGGTTGTTCTTCTTGTCGTCTAGGGGTTCTCGCATGTAAGCACCAACTCAAGGATGTGAGAAGTCGATCCGCTGACCTTGAAGAAGTCCGACATTCCGTAACCCGGCACCCAGGCGGGTGTTTCCTCATCCGGCGATTGACCCGAGATGACGATGGGCAGGCTGTCCCTCTTTCCGATCGGAATCTTCTCCTCGTTGAAAAAAGTTTTCAATTTTCGCGATCGGCTAGCTGTTCCCAATGGGGAAAATCGATCGCCGTCCTGCCGAGTCCTGATAACCAATGTACAAGAAAAGAGGTCTGCATCAAAGATAGCCCTTTCCTCCGCGGGCGCCGGGAACTCGAGGCGTTGCGGCCTCGGATATCGTCGCGCCTTGAGCGTATAATTCCGTCCTTCCCACTGCCAGGAAACATGGGAAGAGCCTTCGATCAGTATAACCCTTTGGACTGGGGGGGGGCAGTATTTTTTTCCCCACCCCTGCCCTTTGGGATCGATTGACGCTGTTTCGACGCAGTAAATGCCTTGATTTCGGCAATTCAGCGACATGGCGCCATTGAGCCGCACCTGCAGGGTCTCCGGTCCGTTTCGCCATTGCCGGATAAACTCGCGCAGTATCTCTTTCGTAACCCGCACCGGGCGGCGGGACGCGACGGATGCGGCGGATGCGGGAAAAGAAGCCCGCAACAACCCGCGCACCCAGAAATCCAGCGACTCCAGGTCCTCTTCGGTAACCTTAATGCCCACCCCCTCGCGGGAAAGGCGAGGAACCCCGTGCGCGTCGGATTGCAGCAGGGCTTCCTCGGCCTCCAGGGCGTCAAAGCCCTTGCCGATCGCCTGCACGTCCATGGCCATCGAGAACAGGCGTGCGTCGAGGCCAGGTTCGGCGTGCCGCAGGAAAGGGAGATAGCGGTGCCGGTACCAGTTGCGATCGATGGCGGTGTCGGCGTTGGATTCGTCTTCCCGCCAGGCCGCGCCCTGGAGTCCCAGAACCGCCAGCACTTCCGCGCGCGATCGGCTGAGTAACGGGCGGACGATGCGCCCCCGACGGAAGGGGATGCCGCGCAATCCGCGCGGACCGGTGCCGCGGCCCAGGCGCTGGAAAAGGGTTTCCACCAGGTCGTCGCGCTGGTGGGCGGTCAAGATCCAAATCGGCCCCATGCCCGGCTTCACGTCGGGCAAGGAGTCCGCGGCGGCCTCGAAGAAGGCGTAGCGCTCCCGTCGGGCCCACATCTCGACCGATTCGCGGACGGGACGGAATGCCGGATCCAAATCGCGAGTGAAGCAGGGAATACCGAAGCGCTCACAGATGCCGAGCACGAAGTCGCGGTCCGTATCCGCCCCGGGGCGCAGGCGATGGTTCACATGCGCCACCGCCAAGACGCTTCCGGCCCGCGGCGCCGTTCGACGCGCCCAATGCAGCATGGCGATGGAATCGGCCCCGCCGGAGACCGCGAGCAACCAAGTCGATCCGGAGCCGTCCCAACCCTGGGAAGCGAGGAAGGCTTGGGTGGGGAGATCCCAGAGGTTGAGGGCTTGTTCGGTGGGGTTGATCATGGAGAGTTCAAAGTGAAAAGTTAAAAGTGCAAATCTCAAATTGAAAGGAGAGGAATTGAGGAGGGCGGCCGTGGCAAACGGCAGGGCATGCTACTGCCGCTTCCAAGCGGTCTCCCGGTTTTTCGCCCCAACTTTGCGCTTTTAACTTTTCACTTTGAAATTTGAACTCTACTCCGAACCCCCCACCGGTCTCCCCTGAACCTCCCACTCCCCGTCCTTTCGGAGGCGGAAGAAGCAGGTGCGGTAGCCTTCGTGGCAGGCGGCTCCGTTGCCTTCCGGCTTGACGCGGAAAAGCAGGGCGTCGCCGTCGCAGTCGATGCTGGCGCTCATTACCCGTTGGCGGTTGCCGGTGGTTTCGCCCTTGAGCCAGAGCTTTTTGCGCGAGCGCGACCAATAGGTCATGTAACCGTTGGACAGGGTAAGCCCCAGGGATTCGCGGTTCATGTGCGCGAGCATGAGCACTTGGCCATCGCCCTCATCGACGGCCACGGCGGTGACCAGGCCGTCCGTGCCGAACTTCACCTTGGAAAGCAGGGCTTCGATGGCCGGCTTGGCGTCATTTGCGGACATGGCCCTTCCCTTCCACGATCCAGCGGTAGGTCGTGAGGCTTTCCAGGCCCATGGGCCCACGCGCATGCAACTTGTCGGTGCTGATGCCCACTTCCGCGCCCAGGCCGTATTCCGAACCGTCCGCGAAGCGAGTGGAGGCGTTGACCATCAGCGAAGAGCTGTCCACGCCGGCTAGGAAGGCCTGCTGCACCTTGGGCGACTTCGCCAGCACCGCGTCGGTATGGCCGGTGCCGTGCTTGTTGATGTGATCGATGGCTTCGCCCACGCCGTCGACCATGCGCACCGCGAGCTTCAGATCCAGGTATTCCTCGTCCCAGTCCGCGTCCACCGCCGGCTTCACGCTGGGGTGCAGGTTCCGGATGAATTCATCCCCGCGCAGCTCCACGTTGTGCTCCACCAGGCTGTCCAGGATGCGCTTGACCGAGGCCGGCTTGATGTGCCCGTCGATGAGCAGGGTCTCCATGGC
>JBDSIO010000167.1:0-11199 GCA_039917895.1 Fibrobacteria bacterium
CGCCTGCTCCGCCTGCCCAAGGTGGAATCGGATCATACCCGCGGCCTCGTGCTGATCCAGATCGATGGGCTGGCCCGGGCCCAACTGGAAAAGGCCATGAAGCGCGGACGCATGCCTTTCCTCCGGAAGCTGCAGAAGCGCGAGGGTTACGTCATCCACGACGTGTATTCCGGTATCCCCTCCACCACGGCCGCGGCCCAGGCCGAACTATTCTACGGCGTCAAAGGGGCCATCCCGGCCTTCGCCTACCAGGAGCGGGACAGCGGCCGTTACATGAAGCTGCTCCTGCCCGAATGCGCTTCGCGCCTGGAAGGCGAGTTCGCGGCCAAAGGCAAGGGACTGCTGGAAGGCGGCAGCGCGCATTCCAACATGTATTCCGGCGGCGCCGAAGAGGCGCACTGGTGCGCCTCTGGGCTGGGGGCCGCCGACATTTTCCGCAAAGCCAACTACCTGGGGATGGTGGCGGTGCTGGTCTGGAACTTCCCCAGCATATTGCGCCTGATTGGCCTGCTCGGGGTCGAAATCATGGTGGCGTTCTACGATGCGGTGCGCGGGGCCATCTCCCGCCACGAGGTCCGCCAGGAACTGCTTTTCATCTTCTCCCGCGTCTTCGTGGTGGTGGGCCTGCGAGAACTCAACACCGTCCAGGCCTCCATGGAGGTCGCCCGCGGGCTGCCGATCATCCACGTTAACTTCGTCGGCTACGACGAACAGTCGCACCGCAGGGGACCGTCCTCCAAATTCGCGCACTTCTCCTTGCACGGGATCGACAGCTGCATCGAACGCATCTGGAAGGCCGCGTACCGTTCCTTCCGCCGCGACTATGATGTGTGGATCTATTCCGACCACGGCCAGGAAAGCGTCATCCCCTACGCCAAAGAGAACCATCGACCGCTCGAAGCCGCCGTGGCCGAAGTGCTGGGCGCACACGTCGCCTCTCCCACGGCCATGCGCCGGGCGCCGCGCATGGCGCGCAGCGAAAACCCCGGCGGCACCAAGATGGAAGGCTACCTGCTGCGCCGTTCGGGTACGAAGACCTCGGCATCCACTCCCGTGGAGCCGGGATCCCCGGTCGTGATCGCCGTTGGCCCGTACGGCCACATCTACCTGCCGGCGCCGCCCGATCCCGGCCAACGGGACGGCATCGCCCGCCAACTCGTCGACAAGGCCAACATCCCCATGGTGTTGTTCCCGGATGGACCCGGGCGCGCCAAGGTGGTGACCTCGGAAGGCCGCTTCGAACTTCCCCGCGACGCCGTGCGGGTACTGGGGCCCATGCATGCCTTCCCGGAGGAATGCGCGCGCGATCTGGTGATCTCATGCCACCATCCGCATTCCGGCGATTTCGTGATCACGGGCTGGCGTCCGCGGGCGCGGCCCGTCAGCTTCGTGTGGGAAAACGGGGCCCACGGGGGCCCGGGATACCAGGAGACCCACGCTTTCGGCATGTTCCCCGTGAACGCGCCCCTGCCGCAGCATGGAACCTACCTTCGCTACACCCACATCCGCGAGGCCGCCATGCATGTACGCGGGACGCCTTCTTCGGTGCGCACCTATCCGCGCCGGAAACGCACCTCGGAGCGGACCCTGCGCGTGATGACCTACAACATCCATGGATGCGGGGGCATGGACGGAAAGGTCTCCACGGGACGCATTGCGCGCGTGATCGCCCAATACGAACCGGACATCATCGCGCTGCAGGAGTGCTACGGCGCCAAGCGCGGGGACCAGGCGAGAGCCATCGTCGCGGAGCTGAAGGAGGTCTACCATTTCCCCAATTCCCTCGCCGCCTTGCAGGACGACTACGGCAACGCCATCCTGAGCGTCGACCCCATGCAATCAATCAAGTCCGGTGCGCTGCCGACGCTGCCGGGCCGCGAGATAGAGATTCGGGGGGCGCAGTGGGTGCGCGTGGATTTCCAGGGCGTAAGCCTGCATTTCCTCAACACCCACCTGGGCCTGTTCTCGCTGGAGCGGCAGTTGCAGGCCGACGCCCTGATGGGGCCGGAATGGATGGCTAACGAGGCTTGCGGCAACCCCGTGATCCTGTGCGGGGATTTCAATGCCTTTCCGTCCTCGACCGTGTACCGGACCCTCACAGGCCGATTGCGCGAAGCCCAGGAGCACGCCGAGGGCCATACGTTGCGCAACACCTTTCCAGGCCGGTACCCGGTGAGCCGCATCGACCACATCTTCTGCAGCGTGGACTTCAGGACCCTCAAGATCGAAGTGCCGCGCACCCACCTTACACGCCTGGCCTCGGACCATCTCCCCATCGTCGCGGAAATCAGCCTGCCGGTTCCCTTGCCTTCCAGGGTCGCGGACGCAGCCGACCAAGCGCGTGTCGACGCGAAAGGCGTTTACTAAATTCACGCAAGGGGACGCTTAATCCCCCGGGGCCGATGCGTCCCCGTAACGCGTGGAACCGATGCCAAGACTGTCCGAAACCATCTCCCGCTTCATGGAACTCCGCTTCCTCGGGAACTCCGTAGGCGAAATCCTCACCACCACGCTGTTCATCCTCATCAGCATGGCCTTGGTGCGCCTGTTCCAGATCTTCCTCATCAAACGACTCAAGCGGATTTTCGCGGCCACCGCCACCACCTGGGACGATCTGCTGCTCCGAATCCTGGAATCCAATGTCATCCCCTCCCTTTACGTGATCCTGATCTGGCTGGGACTGCGCGACTTCCACATGAAGCAGTCCATCCGGAACGTGGCCGGCACCGTCGCAATCGTCGCCGTCACCTTGATGGCCATCCGCATCGTACTGGCGGTGGTGAAACACGCCATCCATAAGTATTGGCAGCGCCATGCCGCCGACCGCACCGCGGCGCGCGAGAAGAACCTCAACGGCATCGTCACCATGGTCCAGATCGTGGTCTGGATCCTGGGTATCATCCTGCTGCTCGACAATCTGGGCATCAAGGTTTCGACCTTCGTGGCCGGCCTGGGAATCACCGGCATCGCGGTGGCGTTGGCGGGGCAGGCCATCTTGGGGGATTTGTTCTCGTTCTTCGTGATCTTCTTCGATCAGCCGTTCGAGGTGGGGCATAACATCAAGGTCGACAATTTCCAGGGAGACGTGGAGCACATCGGCCTCAAGACCACGCGCCTGCGCAGCGGGGACGGCGAGCAGATTATCTTCTCCAACAAGAACCTTACCGACTCGCGCGTCCAGAACTTCAGGCGCATGCACCGCCGCCGCGTGGTCTTCGCCTTGGACCTGGATCGCGCCGCTCCGCAGGCGGCCCTGCGCGCGCTCCCGGATCTGATCAAGGCCCAGTATGCGCGCTTTTCGGACGTCACCTTCGAACGCTGCCACTTCCGCCAGTTCGCCGAGACCGGATTGCGCTTCGAAATCGCATACGTGCTGGAGACGCCGGATTTCTCCCGCCACTTGGCCGTCCAGCACGAGTCCAATCTGGGGATATGGGAAGACCTGGAAAAGGCAGGCATCCGCCTGGCCGTTCCGGCGCATACGGTCCGGATCCAGCCGGATCCGGGCGGATTACGCGCGTGATTACTAATATTTCCGCCAGGGGGTTCTGGGGTGGTGGATCCGGCGGAACCGTATGGGCGATGAGCGGGAGACCATGAAGAAAAAGGCACCCAGCAAGCAGCGAGACGGCAAGGTTTCAAAACCCAAGTCGCCTACCCAGGCCAAGGTCAAAGCCAAAGCCAAAGCCAAAGCCAAAGCGAGATCCCGCGAAGACGAAGACGAAGCTGACAAGTTTGCCATTGCCGCATTGTTGGCCAAGGCGCGCGAAGGCAAGCCTTCCGCGGACGGTCAAGCCGGGAATTCCGATTCGAAAGCCTTGCTCGAAGCGCCCACTTCACGGGAAGAAGATGCCGGCCTGGAAAAAGCCATGGTCAGCCTCTCCCAGATTTTCGGCGGCAAGGATTTCCTCTCGGATGCCGAGTTGGATGCCTTTCTGGACAGCAAGATCGCCAGCGGCGAGATTCCTCCCTCCATGGCTCTCGACCCCCTCGACGAGGCTCAGAGCCTGATTTACGAAGCTTGGAATTCAGAAGGCTCCGAGAAGATCGGCCTGGCGCGCCGCGCGCTGGATCTCTCCAAAGATTGCGCCGATGCGTATCTTATCCTCGCCGAAGAGGAAGCCAAGACCCAGGAGGCCGCGCTGGGCCTGTACCGCAAGGCGTTGGAGGCCGGAAAACGCGCGCTCGATCCAGTTTTATTCACGGATTCCGCGGGCAAGTTCTGGGAGATCATGGAAACGCGGCCCTACATGCGCGCGCGCCTGGGATTGGCCGAGTGCCTTTGGGACCTGGGAAAGAAGGACGAAGCCCTGGAGCATCTCCGGGTGCTGATGGGCCTGAATCCCAAAGACGACCAGGGCGTCCGTTACATCTTGCTGCAATGCCTGCTGGAATCGGGAGCGGACGAAGAGCTCGGCACCCTGCTGGACCGTTACGGGAAGGATACCTCACCCGAGGTCCGCTATACCCATGCCTTGTGGATGTTCCGTCGCGAAGGCCCAGGCCAGGCGGCCAACGCGCTCCTGAAAGAGGCCGTAAAGGCCAACCGGCATGTGCCGGGTTACCTCATGGGCAAGCAGCGCCTTTCCAAGCGTGTCCCCGAGGCGGCCCATGAAGGCAGCGCCGAAGAGGCCGAGGCCTACGCTACCGGCGCATTCGACACCTGGCACCGGACTTTGGGCGCGCTGGATTGGCTAGCCTCCCGTTCCGGGGCCTGATTCCTTTAAGCACCCACCCGGCGTTTAACTATTTTTATTCCTACAACCCGGACCCGGACCCGGGGCCCGGCGACGATTTCGCGGGGCGGCGGCGCTTCCGGTCAGGAATATTCGGAGCTTTTCGAAATTTTTCGAAACCAAGAGAACATACGGAGTGTCGGATGGATTGTCCCAAGTGCGATTCGGTCATGGAAGAAGTCACCTACCACGGGATCACGGTGGAACGCTGCACGGAATGCAAAGGCATCTGGTTCCCCGGGATCGAGCACAAGGAGCTGAAGCGCATCAAGGGGTCGGAATCCATCGACATCGGATCGGTGAAAGTGGGCAAGGAATACGACCTCCTCGAAGACGTGGCATGCCCGGTTTGTGAAGGCAAGATGGAAACCGTGGCGGACAAATTCCAGCCGCATATCCATTATGAAGTCTGCGCCAAGGGCCACGGAGTCTATTTCGACGCCGGCGAGTTCAAGGATTTCAAGGAAGAGACCCTGAGCGACTTCATCAAGAGCCTCACCTTGGCCGTCCGCCGCAAGAAATAACCGTCTAATCAAACCGCGGACATGCGCTTCATGAAGGCCAGGCCGTCCCGGGCCAATTGATCCTCGTCCCGGTACATGCGCCTCCAGATCTTGGTTGCCGCCACCAGGGTGGGCATGGCGGTGCCGAAGGCCTCGATGGTGAGCCAGCCATCGTAACCGATTGATTTCAAGGCGGAGAACGTTTCTTTCCAGTTCACGCCGCCGGAACCGGGAGTGCTGCGATCGTTCTCGGAGACGTGCACGTACTGGAGCATCGGGGCGGCGGCCCGCATGGCTTCGGCTACGTTCTTCTCCTCGATGTTGGCGTGGAAGGTATCATACAAGGTACCGCATCCGGGAATGGCGATCTCCTTCGCGAAGCGCGCGGCGTCGGCGGCGCTGTTGAGGAAATAAATCTCGAAACGGTTGAGCGGCTCAAGGGCGAGGCCCACGCCCAGCTTGCGCGCGTATTCGGCCGCTGAGCGCAGGGAATCGAGTCCCCATTGCCATTCGTCCCGGGTCGGACCTGTCCCCGTGAACTGCCCCAGGGCTGCGTAGAGCGGGCCCACCAGCAAGGTCATGCCTCCAGCGGCGCAACAGTCCAGGGCCCTTTTGAGATGTTCCACCGCGCGTTTGCGGTTTTCCGAATCGGGGCTGATGGGATTCGCGTCGGGGCCGCAGATGGTGACGCAGGTGCGTTCCAGACCCATGGCGTCCAGGCGTTTCCCCAGGGCCGGGTACTTTTCCGGTTGCGGATCGAAGATGGGGATCTCAATCCCGTCGTAGCCCATCTTCTTGAGCGATTCCATCACCGGCAGGCAGGCCTCGGCATTCTCCCCGACCACGCTGTCGCTCCATAGGAGCATGCTCATTCCATATTTCATAAAGCCGCCTTTCCTTGTCCGGACCTGAGACCGCTGTGAGGCCTATCTCCGCGAAGCGATCCGAACCCCAGGGCCATAAGGTACACCCGGGGCTCCATTTCCGCCGGGACGCGGGATTGGCTTGGGGGGATTCCGTGTTTCCGGCGTTCCACGTCACGATGATTAGCTTTTGGAAGCTCGGCGTCCATCCAAGGCCATTCATGCACGCGTTCCTGACTTTGCACCATCTCGGACCCTTGCAGCTCGGGCTGATCTTCGCCGCCGCGTTCGCCGCGGGAGTTCTTGATGCCATCGCCGGGGGCGGAGGCCTCATCACCACGCCAGTCCTGATGTTGATGCTGCCGGGAGTTCCGGTGACGGGAGCGCTTGCCACCACCAAGGTCTCTTCCATCGCGGGCACCACCGGCGCGGCCCTCGCCTATGCGCGCAGGGTCGAACTTCGTCCCCGCATCCTGATACCGGGGATGCTCGCAGCCCTTCCCTCGGCTTGGTTCGGAGCCCGCGCGGTCTCACACCTGGATCCGGCGGTCATCAAACCCGCCATCCTCGGGGTGCTGATCGCCATGGCGCTGTATACCTGGTGGCGGCCGGAGCTGGGTTTGTTGCGGGGAAAGGCGCCCGGCCGCCGGATTGAACCCTGGGCCGCGGCGGCTGTCGGGTCTGCGTTGGGATTCTACGACGGGTTCCTGGGTCCGGGCACCGGGAGCCTGCTTGTGCTCGCGTTCATCGTCCTGTTCGGCCGTGATTTCCTGGGCGCCTCGGCCCAAGCGAAGTTTTTCAATTGGGCCTCCAACCTGGGCGCATTGCTCTGGTTCGCGCCTTCAGGATCGGTGCTGTGGGTTCTCGCCGTGCCCATGGCCGCCTGCAACCTGTTGGGCGGCGTGATCGGGAGCCGGTTGGCCATCCGGTCCGGGAATCGGTGGATCCGCCGGATTTTCCTGGCGGTGGTGTTGGCGTTAATCGCGCGGCTGGGTTGGAACCTGTACGGGTAGTATCTTTTTACCGTGCGTCCTGTCCGGCGCAATCCAAAGGATCCCGCATGCCCTTGCCCACTTCCGGCCAAACCGCCCCGTCCTTCTCCCTCCAGACCGATGAAGGCAAGACCGTTTCCCTCGCTTCCTTGCGCGACAAATCCGTCGTGCTCTTCTTCTACCCAAAGGATGACACACCCGGTTGCACCATCGAGTGCAAAGAGTTCCGCGATGCGCGCTCGGCCTTCCTCGAGAAGGCGCATGTCTTCGGCATCAGCCCCGATGACATGGCCAGCCATCAGGCTTTCCGCGACAAGTACGCGTTGAATTTCCCGCTGCTTTCCGATCCAGGCCATGCGGTGGCGGATCAATACGGCGTATGGGGCGTTAAGCCCAGCGGGAATCAGGGCATCTTCCGCACCACTTTCATCATCAAGGATGGCAAGGTCGCGAAGGTGTTCGAGAACGTGAAGCCCGAAGGCCACGCCGCGGAAGTACTGGCGGCCTTGTAAACAACAAGCGTGGGCCGGCCACGCTGCGAGCTGGGACTGCAGCGGGGCGAGAACGTGTTCGTGAAGCCGGCCCAGCCGCGCATTTTCATCGATAGCGATCAACGGCCTAAAGCCGCAATGGCGCGAAAGCGAAGCGCGCGCCGTAAGCCGAAAGGATGATGGGATATGCAGGACGCGATTTTCCAACCCTGGCCCTGGTACGTTTCCGGGCCATTGATCGGCCTGGTCGTTCCCATGCTGCTGCTTTTCGGCGGCCGCAGTCTCGGGATCAGCTCGAGCTTCCGGCATATCTGCGCCGCGGTCCTGCCCAAATCCGGCCTGGCGTATCTCCGGGATTATGACTGGAAGGCGTCCGCCTGGAACCTGTTCTTCGTGGCGGGCTTGGTTTTGGGCGGCGCGATCGCGACCTTCCTGCTCTCTTCGCATCCCGCTCCTTTGCTTCCGCCTTCGGTGCATAGCGTACCCGGCACGCTGCGCCTGCTGGGCGGCGGCGTCCTGATCGGCTTCGGCACCCGCTATGCCGCGGGCTGCACCTCCGGCCATAGCATCATGGGTCTTTCCAACCTGCAGAAAGCCAGCCTGGTGGCCACCTTGGCCTTCTTCGCCGGCGGGCTGTCCGCGGCGTTGCTGTTCAAAGTCGCGGGATGGGAGTTGTAAAATGGGAAACTGGAAGTTCCTGTGCTTCGGCGCCTATTTCGGGATCGTGCTGACCAAGGCCCAGGTCATCTCGGCGTACAAGATCCGCGCCATGTTCCTGTTCCGCGAACCCGATCTCTACCTCATCATCGGATCCGCGGTGGCGGTGGGCGCCTTGTCCGTCTTTCTGATCAAGCGGTTCCATCCCTCCACGGTATCGGGCGAGCCGCTGACGATCCAAGGCAAGGCCTTGAACAAGGGAACCCTGATCGGCGGCTTCCTGTTCGGCCTGGGATGGTTCATTACCGGCACCTGCCCAGGCCCCATCTACGCCCAAATCGGCTCGGGCGAGTTCTTTGCCTTTTTCACCCTGGCGGGCGCCCTGCTGGGCGCCTGGTTGTTCGCCCTGCTTAAGCCCAAGCTGCCGGAATGACTGGACCGGCCTGAATGACCTTAATGACCCCAGCTGCCGCCCTACCGGAAGGGCCCCCCGCTTCCGCAGCGTCCTGGTTGCGCCGCTACGGATTCCTCTTCGGCATATTCGCGGCCGTGGCTTTGGCCGCGATCGCCCCGCGTCTGGGCGCGCCTTCCGGCCCCTTGCATACCGGCGCGTGGAATTGGGCCATCGCCTCCGCCCTGTTCCTGATCAGCGGGTTGGTGATACGCACTTCGGAAATCCCGCGGGCCGTGGCCGATTGGCGGCTCCATCTGTTCACCCAGGGATTCAATCTCGGCGCGTTGCCGGCGCTCTTTTGGGTAACCTCTGTGCTACTGGCGGCGGCCGGCCTGGACCGGGCCCTGTGCCTGGGCCTGGTGTTCTTGGGCATCCTATCGACCACGACCACCTCGGGCGTGGTCCTCACCCGCAGCGCGGGCGGAGACGAGGCCGGAGCGCTGTTCAATGCGACCCTGGGCAGCGTTCTGGGCGTGGTGGTCTCGCCGGCTCTGTTGCTGCTCTGCACCGGCAAGGCCGGGTCGCTTCCCTTCCTGCCCATGGTCGGCAAGCTCGTGGCGCAGGTGCTGATCCCTTTGGGCATAGGCCAAGCCCTGCAGGCGGCTGCGCCCGCAGCGGTGGATCGGGTGCGCCCACTTCTGGGACGGGCCAGCCTTTGGCTGCTGCTGGTGCTGATATGGGCCGTCATGTGCACGGGATTCGACAAAGGTTTCGCTGCCTCCGCGGGTCAATTGGCGGCGGTGGGACTGGTCACGGCGCTGCTGCACGCGGCTGCCTTGGGATTGGCCTATGCGGCCAGCGGTTGGGGCGGGTGGCGGTTCACCCGCCGGCGGCGCACGGCGGCCTTGATCGGCGGCACCCAGAAAAGCGCGGCGCTGGGCATGCCGCTGCTGCTCATCGCCTTCGCCCACGATCCGTCCCTCGGCCTCATCGCCTTGCCGCTGATCATCTATCATCCGCTGCAAATGGTCGCGGCGAGCCTGATGGCTCCGGGCCTGGAGAGGTGGAACCGCGCCGGCGGTCTGGAGCCCTGAGGGGGAAGCCCCCGGGGAAAGCTGCCGCCGCATTCGGTTCGCGCCGGTTGCGAAGCCCGCGGAAGAGCCTTGCGCGCGCGTCAATGATAAAGAATATTCCCATCCACCCAGGAATCGTTCCATGGCCTATGAAAAACCCGCCAAGGCCGCTCCCGCCAAGCCTCCCGCGAGGATGCCTTCTTCCAGGCCAGCCACCGTGCCGCCCCGAACGCGTCGCCGTCCTCGATGGAGATCACCTCCTGGGCCGCCGAGGGCGTTCCCCATCCGGAGTGCAAAGATGACATGGCGTTCCGACCATCCGCAATCTGCGGGTTACATCGCGTCCGCGACCGCAGCGGCCGGGCCGGAATGCCCGGCCCGGTTCCGCGACTTGCGGACGCGGTTCTCCACCAGCGCCTTGGCCCCCAGCGTCAGGAAAGCCAGAAAGCACAGCAGCGAGGCTCCGGAAAAGGCCTCCACGTAGTTGTACTCGTTGTAAAGGATCTCCACTTGCAATGGCAAAGTCGTGGTCATGCCGCGGATATGGCCCGATACGACCGACACGGCGCCGAACTCGCCCATGGCGCGGGCATTGGTGAGGATCACGCCGTACAGCACGCCCCACTTGATGTTGGGCAGGGTAACGTGCCAGAAGGTCTGCCATCCGCTCGCCCCCAGGGTGCGCGCGGCCTCTTCCTCTTCCTTGCCCTGCTCTTCCATCAAAGGGATGAGCTCGCGGGCCACCATGGGAAAAGTGATGAAGATCGTCGCCAGCACGATGCCGGGTACGGCGAAAATGATTTTGATGTCGTGGAGGTCCAGCCAGGGGCCGAGCCATCCCTGTTTTCCGAACAGCAGCACGTAGATGAGGCCGGAGACCACGGGCGAAACCGCGAAAGGGAGATCGATGAGCGTGGTCAGCACGTGCTTGCCCCAAAAGTCGAACTTGGCGATCGCCCACGAAGCGGCCAGGCCGAAGGTCAGGTTCAGGGGCACGGCGATGACGGCGATTAGCAAGGTGAGCCGGATGGAAAAGAGCGTATCCGGATCCGCGAAGGAATGGAAATAGGCGGCGACGCCCTTTTCCAGCGCGCTCACGAAAACGGTGATGAGGGGGACGAAGAGCAGCAGGGCGATATACATCAAGGCGGCGGAGATGAGCGCCACCTGGATCCAGCGCGGTTCGCTGGTGGCCCCTAGTTTGGCTTTGATGGCGGTCATTTTCCGCGGCGCGGCCGCGCGGCTCGCGTCCGGTGCGGAAGGCGGCGGCGGCAAATCTTCAGGCGTGATTGACGATCCCATTGATGCTCCGAAGTTGCGGCTAGCGCCGGGCCCGGACGGACCCGGCCGACCATTTCTGCATCAGGTTGATGCCCAGCAGCAGGGTGAAGGAAAGGATGAGCATGCCGCACGCGACCGCGGTGGCGCCCGCGTAGTCGTATTGCTCCAGCTTGCTGACGATGATCAAGGGGACGATTTCGGTCTTCATG
>JBDSIO010000168.1:0-4614 GCA_039917895.1 Fibrobacteria bacterium
ACTGACTCCACGAATACGGAGTTGAGCCAAGGCCTCTCGATCCATTTTCCTGGCGTCATTTCGCTTCATAAGATGAAAAGATAAAAATCTCCCGCCTATGTTGCAATATCATGTAGACGGGTAGTAAGGCTCATGAAGGTATATCCCATCCACACGAAAGTAGGCCGGTTTAAAAAAGGCCCCGAATCCTTAGGGATCCGGGGCCGGGTTCAATGCGATTCGCATCCGGGCTTGCCCCGGCTTATGCGGGGGTCCGGCTGAAGCGGCCTCAGTTCAGTAGACGCACTTCCATCGGCTTTTCCTGATTGAAGTCCTGTTCGCTGCCCTTGAGGGCTTCGAAGTTCTCCTTGGTGTACTGGACTTCCTGGATGCGATCGGCAGCGACGCCCTTGCTCGCCAGGAAATCCACGATAGCCTTGGAACGGGACTGCAACAGAGTGAGGTAGTCTTCCTTCTTCTTGCCTTTGTACCAGGTGAAGAGCCGGATTTCCACTTTCTTATCCGGATACTCAGCCATCTGTTTGGCCAACTGCTCAAGGGGCTGTTCCGCTTCCACCGTCAGTTCCGGGGTGGAAGAACGGAAGCGGACCAGTGGATAGGCCTTGACCGCATCGATGGGGGGCATGGCCTTGTCCGGGCAACCGTCTTGATCGTCGACCATGTTCACGGTCTCGGCCGCAAGCGGGCACTTGTCCACTTCGTCCTTGATGCCGTCCTTGTCATTATCGGCTTCGGCGCAGCCGTCCTCATCCTCGAAGCCGTCCTTGTCTTCCTTGCTGTCCATGCACTTGTCCGCGCCCACGCAGGTGGAAGCGTACTTGGAGGCCAGTCCCTTTTCCGAGACCCAGGAATCGCAAACGCCGTCGGCATCGTTATCCGGTTCCGGGCAGCCGTCATTATCCTGATAGCCATCCATGTCCTCGACGTCGTTCGGACACTTATCCTTGGTGTCGGGAATGCCGTCCTTGTCGTTGTCCGGATCCGGGCAGCCGTCCTCGTCCTGGTAGCCGTCCTTGTCCTCGGACACTTCCACGCATTTGTCGGAGCCTTTGCACTTGGCCGCGAACTTGGCGGACTCGCCTTTTTCCGCGACCCAGGCGTCGCATACGCCATCGCCATCATTGTCCGGATCCGGGCAGCCGTCGTTGTCCTGGAAACCGTCCTTGTCCTCGGGATCATTCTTGCACTCGTCGAATTTGTTCGGGATGCCGTCATCGTCGGCATCCAGGGCGAAAATCGGTTTGGCGCACAGCGCCACCGCAACCACGATCGCGGCGTTCAGGTATTTCATGGGTGGACTCCTCTTTTCGGAAACATAACGGTCGGCCAAGCGGATCAGGACTCCCCGGGCCAAATCAGGGCGATTCAGGGTTCATACCGGCGGATAAGGTAAAAAAATCCCGTCAGGGCGCATTCCGGACGCCCGCCCAAGCCCCGGTCCGGAAAAGCAGGACGGCGTAAGCGGCGGCCAAGGCCGCGATGCCGCCCGCGAGCAGGTACACGGCCCGCAGGGAAAAGGAATGCCAGACCACTCCGGTCGCCAACCCTGCGAGGGATGATGGGATGCCGGCATAGAATACGGGAGCCAAGGCCTGCAAGGAGGAGCGCTCCTCGTGGCGATAGGCGCGATCCAGATAAACGCTGAATCCCGTCAAAGCGCCCGAGAAAAAGCACCCGTGCAGGGTCAGCGCCAGATAATAGTGCCAAACCTGACCCGCCAGCGCCAACCCGGTGAGTTTAACCAGGGTGCCGGCGATTCCGAAGCCGATCACGTAACGCAGCCCATACTTCCGCAGGACCCAGGCGCAAAAAAGCATCCAGGGAACTTCGCAGGCGGTGGAGACTACCCAGGCCATACTGATGGCGCGTTGCCCCTCATGCCAGCGGTCAACCAGGTAGTTCCCTTGCACCCCCGTAGCCATGGAATTGGCGAAGTTCATCGCTCCCAGAACGATCAGAAGCTGCAAGGTGCGCGGTTCCCGGAGCAAGGCCAGGGACTTGAAGAATCCCGGGATGGCAGCAGATACGGCTAAGGCGCGAGAGGCGTGAGAGGCGGATGACGCCATGGATGCGGCCAGCGACGCGGTTTGCCGATAGTCCCGTCCTATCACGATCAAGGAGGCGAACAAGGCGCCGGCGAAACCGGCATAGAGCATGGGCAGGTCGGTCAGACGGGGAAAGAAAACACTCACCGCGCTGCCGACCAGGAACCCAACGGTTCCCAAGGTCCGGATGCGGAAGAAGATCCCATGCCCACGATGGCGCAGGGCCTCGAACGTGCAAGCGGCGTTAAGCGGGAAGATGCCCGCTCCGCAGAAGGTGAAAATGCAGAATCCGATCAGCATGGGCCAAAACCCGCGCAGATGCGGCAATACCGCCAGGGCTAGGCCCGAACCCGCGATCATGAGCATGAGCGGAAGCCGCGGTCCGTGAAAGCGGCGGATGATGATAATTTGGAACAGAGGCGAAAGGATTCCCGCTCCCTGCCCCGCCATTATCAGGATTCCGATCCGCAGGTGACCGATTCCTCGGCTCTCAAAGAGATAGGAGTGGAATTGGCCGGCGGAAATGCCCACGAACACCAGGAACATCGCCAAGCCGGCCCCGAACAGGGAGGGTGCCACGAAAGGCTGGGCGTCGGATCGGATCATGATATTTGCGGGTAAGTATAGCAAACCCCCTACGGGCGTATCCTCATTTCCCCGCGTACAGGAGGGCTTCGATGATTACGAATCCCCCGGATGACAGACGTAGCCCCACCTTGTGCAGCGCATGAGAAGGCGGATTGCCGTAGGCCAATCTGAATTGGGTAAAACCGCCGCCCCAATCTTCAGGAAACCCGTTCGTAATGGATTCGACAGATTTTCCATCTACGGTCATCTCGATGGTCGCATTCAGATCCTTTCTCACCCGATAGCCGATGACCATTTCGTCCGCCGGGCATTCGAATTCCAGGAATGCACCAGTCGAATCGGCCGAAAAGATTTCGCGGCCGCGCGCATCATTTCCCTGCGTCCAGCCTGAGGACCGGAGCAAACGGATGGTGCTGTCTCCCGCTTCCAATAATCCCGCGCGCGCATAGAAGTCGGTGGAAAACGGGGCGGGAACCGGGGTGATCGGCCAAACAGGTTTCCCCTGCGAACTTAATTCCGGGTACATGCCTGCAACCGCCGCGTAGAGCAGATAGGCTCCGGCCAGATGACCCATGGCATTGGGATGGACATTATCGGCGAAAATGGATTCAGCCTTCAGCCGGCCGACGGAAATTTCGGGAAACAGCCCTTGGCGATAACTGATGACGGGAACATCATAATGGTCCGCCAGACGAACCTGATAACGGTGGTTCAAGGAGTCTCCATTCCGGTTCATGGTCTGAAAAAGCAGGACCGGAGAATCGGCCGAGACCAGGCATTTCCGGATCAAACCTTCCATGGTGGCCATCACCAAAGCGCTGTCCAAGGGATTGTCATTGACGGCGTACTCGATCACCACCATATCCGGGGATTTCGAGAGCAGATCGGATTGCACGCGGGAGCAGCCATAACGACTGGTGGTCGAGCCTATCCCGGCGTTGATTTCACTGATCCGGGAATTGGGAAAGCGCCGGCTCAGGAATCGGCAGAACCGGCTCGAGTAACGGTTTCCCAGATCCCCCGCCAGGGCTCCCTCGGTGATCGAGCCGCCGATGAAGCCGATGCGGACTTCGCCGCCCGCTTCACATTTGCGGTAGAATGCATCCATGCGTCCCCGGGTTCCCGAGCGGACCTGAGACCGGACCACCGCAGAGGAAGCCCGGGAAAGTTCCGTCCCATCAAGGACAAAAGCCGTGTCCCAGTCCACGGTGACGGGACCAGACCCCGCATCCTCCTCGATCCCAAAGCAACCGGTCAGGACAATGGACGCGAACAGATACAAGGCCATCGGAATCGCGATTCCAGGAAGGGTCGCTGGCAAGATTTTCATGCGAAGTATCCTAAGGTACAAGTATGAGGCCGCTGCTTTCCCATGCTTCGCTCACGGTACAACCCCCTTTGAGACCCGGTCAAGGCAGTTCGCCCCTTGAATAACCTTTTTTCCGGGAGCGGGAGCGGAACCGAGATCGGTTCCGGATGGATGAACCGGACGGAGGATCAGGACGGAGGATCAGGATGTGACTTTTATAGGCGGTTTCGGGAACCGTGAATTCAACGCCCCGGGCTCCACACGAACACCTGATTGCGGATTCCCGTGCGCGTTTGCACCGAGATTAGGTAGCGGCCTCGGCCGAGCGGCAGCCCGTTCGCGTCCCTTCCGTCCCAGACCCAGCGGCCGATGGCAGGCGCGCCTCGTGAGGGTTTCCAGGTGAAGAGAATGCGGCCCTGCAAGTCGTATATACGGATGGCTTCCACATCGGCGGGCGACTTCCAGTCGAGAATCAGCAGAGACCCTCGCAGGCTCAAATCGAATAACATTGCGGTGCGCGCGATCTCTCTCACATCCGTGGGGAGCACGATGCCTCCGCCGCCTCCGGGGATCACGACCTGCGCCTGCGAGGCGAGAAAGGCGGTGTACGCGCTCAGAACCTCGTAGTCCTCGGAGAGGCGGATGATGGCGGCTTTGTTCGAGGTGGTGGTA
>JBDSIO010000169.1:0-13677 GCA_039917895.1 Fibrobacteria bacterium
TTTTCACCAGGTCGAGGTAATCCTGCGGTTCCGCGATGGGATTCTGCCGCTCCTTTTCCATTTCCGCCGCGTAGAACGGGATCTCGCCCATGGCGAAGAAAAGCAGGCCTGGTTTCACGGGATAGGAACGGCACTCGATCCCTCCGCTCCGCTGTCCCGGCTCCGCCTGCGTGGCTTCCGCGGCTGGCATCCCCTCGGCCTCCGCCAACATGCCCGCGATGGAGCCTTCCTGGAACATTTCCTCCAGCTTGGTCAGCAGGGGGAAGTCGCATAGGAACAGGATGCGGCTGAATCGTTTTTCCATGGCGCGCAGTCCGGCGAAAACGGTGCCGGCGCGACGCGCCAATCTGTCATCGACGCCTTGCGACGCCAACAGTTGCTTGGCCACTTCATAATACCGTTGCGAGCCAATGCCTTTGGCCAGGTAGGCGTCGGGCAGGGTTTGGATCAAGGGGCCTTCGAGCAGGGAATCGTCTTCCAGGAATTCCACGGAAAGCCGGCGCTGGCGCGCCTGCCTCAGCGCTTCCACGTAGGCGTCGCAGGGATCGAAGGGGAGATAGGCGCGCACCGATCCGTCCACGCGGATGACCAGGGCGCGGACTGAAGGCAGGGCGTCCACCCCTTCCAAGGCGTCGTCGCGCAGGGAGGCGGGTAGAGCGAAGGCGAATGCGTCGAACCCTTTTCTGGATTTGCCCGATTCGCCGGACGAACCGCCTTGGTTCCACAACAACTTCCGCAATTCCATCGCGAAAGGCGCGCGGCCGTGGCGGATGGGGAACGCGGAGATGCGGGGGGAGAGGGGGATGGTCATTGGCGAAGGGAAGAGAGAGTGAAAAGTGAAAAGTGAAAATTTATAAGTGAAAAGTTGAAAACCGGGAATGCGGGTCCGGCCCCTTGGAAGCGCACCTCGTCGAACGCGGCGAGGCGGCAGCGATTGCCCTGCCGTTTGCCCCAGCCGCCCTCTTCAAATTTGAACTTTTCACTTTTCACTTTGAAATTTGAACTCTATCCGTTCGATCGCTGCGGTCAGTCCTTGTCGGGGTTCAACGGATTCTCCTCGTCGAAGAAGAAATCCCCCAATTGCATGTTGGGCAGCCGGCCTTCGCGCTTGCGGCGTTCGGCCAGGGATTCCATATCCAGGGCCTCCTCGCCCAGGATTTGGGTTATGGCCTGCGCGAAAAGCGCCTCCCATTCGGCCGGCCGCAGTTCGTTCAGCTTCTGCGAGAAGCGGATGGCATTCAGGCCGTCACGGATGGAGTAGGGGAGATCCAGGCCGTGCGCTTGCTGGAGAAAGCCCACGCAGATGCGCAGCAGATCCTCCGGGGCGCTGGGCAGGTTGTAGCGCAGGATGCGCAGTTCCTCATCCTCCTTGGGGAAGGGCAGTTCGATGGCGGGCTGGATGCGCGACATGATGTAGTCCGGGATCTCGAAGGTCGAATCGTCTTCATTCATGGTGACGACGCAGCGGAAATCCTTATGGGCCTTGATGTTGATTCCGGCCACCAGCGAATCCACGGCCTTGCGGTCGTCGAGCAGGGGGGCTAGGGAGGCCCAGGATTTCTCGGACATGCGGTTGCCTTCGTCCAGAATCGCCACGCCGCCCGTGATCATGGCCGTGACCAAGGCCGAGGCCTGGTATTTGATGTTGCCCTTTTCGCCGAGCACGGGGGTGATGATCAGGTCTTCAGGGCGGGTGTCGGCGGTGCATTGCAGCACGTAAACGTCCTGGCCGCGCCTTTTGGCCGCGGCCATGCCCAAGGTGGTCTTACCCAGGCCGGGATGCCCCACGAGGCGCGGGCACAGGGGCTGATCTCCGGGGTTCACGGAAAGCCAGCAGGCGAGCAGTTGGATAAGCGGTTCTTCCTGGCCGATCCATTCGACTTTGAGATCGACGGGATTGGCGAGGTGGATTTCGACATTTTCGATGCGGGTGGTCTTCACGGGAAGAATGTAAACCGCAATGGGTAAATGGTCAAAATGCAGGTCAAAAAGAAGGTCAAAATGAAGGTTATAAAGGAGGTCCGGGCCGGGTCAGACGGGAGTCCGGGTATCGGTCCACCGGATCGCCGCCCTGAGTAGGGAGCTGGAGCCTTCCAGCTTTAGTTTCCGTTTGATGTTAGCGCAATGCGCCTCGACGGTTTTTGGGCTCAGCGCCAGTTTCTCCGCGATTTGCCGGGAATTTAAACCGGTCCCGATTTCGGCGAATACCTGGAGTTCCCGGTCGCTCAACTCCGCCAAAGGGGAATCGGATTCGCCCGTCGGGTTCTTCATTATCCGCTCCACGATTCGGGATTTGACGGCCTCGCTCAGGAAGGTGCGGCCTTCGGCGACGGACACCATTGCCAGGACGAGCTTTTCCATCGGCTCGCCTTTCATGATATAGCCCTTGGCCCCGGCGCGGATGGATCGCTCGGCGTAATCAGATTCATCGAGGGCGGAAAGGACGAGTATGGGGAGGTCGGGATGGCTCACTTGCAACTGCTTGATGAAATCGAGGCCGCTGCCTTCCTTCAATCCCAGGTCCAGGACCATGGCATGGGGCTTCACATGCTCCAGCACCTTCGTGGCTTCGATCGAGTCGGCGACGGAACCGCAGATATGGAATTCCGGTCGCGAGGATATCGCCAAGCGCAGTCCTTCCCGCACCACCGGATGGTCGTCCACCAAAAGTACCCGGACCTTTTCGTTTTCCGTTTCGCACATGGTTACACCCCGCCTTTCGCGAATTATACCCCTTATTTCCCCCTGAAGGAGGGATAGTGGCAGGTAAACTTTTGCAAAGTTTCCGAAATAAACCCTCAAATAATCCGAAAAAATCCCGCAAAGACCTATGAACAAAAGGAGTTCTCCACTGCGCCATGGCCGCGAACATGATATTCGCGCCTCCAAAGCGGAGTCAATGGCATGGAAACCGACCGAGGTCGTCAGTCAGGCGAAGCGAGCGGGTGAGGCGGCGGTGAACGGAGTTCGTCCAATTGCGGTTTGATCCTTTCCACATAGCAGTCCGGGCAAAGCGAGTGGGTGAAGTCCGCTCCCACGTGGACCTTGAAATAGGTTTCCACGCTCTCCCAGTAGCTCGTGTCCTTGCGGATTTTCTTGCAATACATGCAAATCGGGATCAGTTCCTCCAGCGCGCCGATGCGCGAGTGGAAATCCAAAATCCGGTTCGCCACGCGCAGCCGCACGCTCAGCGCCTGGAAGTCCAAGGGCTTGGCCAGGAAGTCGTCGATTCCGGCATCCATGGCTTCCATCAGCTTTTCATTGCCTTGCACGGAAGTGATGAGAATGAAGTAAGGGTAGGATCCGGTTTCCCGGGAGCGCAGATCGCGGCAGAATTCCAATCCCGATTTTCCGGGCAGCCTCCAGTCGCACAGGATGATTTGGAAATTTCCCGATTCGGCCTCTTCCCGGGCGCTTTCAGCATTCGTGACGGAGATCACTTCATGCCTCAGGGCTTTCAGAAAGGCCGCGCACATGGCGGCCGTTACGGCGTCGTCTTCAACCAACAAAACCTTCATTAACCCTTTCTTTCTTTTTCAGCCACTCCCGGATCACCGTCCCGGTCCGGGCGAACTCCCCTTCGACCCGCAAAAGCGCTTCCCCAACCGCTAACGGAAGCCCGGATTTACCCTCGGCCGCCGCCGCATCTTCAAAGGTTTTCAGTTGACCGGCCAAGGCAGTAGCCCCAATGGTCAGGCAAGCGCCTTTGAGCTTGTGCAGCGTATGCTTCAGCGGCTCCCATGAGCGCGCACCGGCCTGCTCCCTGAGGGTTTCGATTTCCGCTGCGCCGGAGGCCAGGAACATTTCGACCAGTTTCAGGATCAATCCCGCGGATTCCGGCGATCCATCATCCAATTGCAAGAGGCGGCCCGGGTCGAAGACGCCGGCTTCAGGGGAAACGCGGGCGTCAGGGGAAGGTCTCGGCAGCGGCGCGGCGGACGGAGGAGGCCCGGAAGCCAGGGGTGCGAAACCGATCCAGTTCCGCACCATTCCCAAAAGGTTTTCGGCCTTGAATGGTTTGGACAGGAAGTCGTTCATGCCGGCGGCGAGGCATTTTTCCCGGATCCCGCTGATGGCGTGGGCGGTCAAAGCGATGATGGGCGTGGCCCCGGGGGCACCACCCATGGACCGGATGCGTTTCGCGGTTTCCAAGCCGTCGAGGACGGGCATCTGGCAATCCATGAAGATGAGGTCGTAAGGTTTCCTCCCGATGGCATCGAGGGCGCTTGCCCCATCAGCGGCTGAATCCGGATCGCAACCCATTTTCACAAGCATGGTCGAAGCCACCGTGAGGTTAACGGGGTGATCGTCGACGACCAGGACGCGGGGCGGCCGGGGCCAGCGCAAACCGCCCGGTAATCCCAACCCCTTCGACGGCGCGGTCGGGAGGTTGGCGATGCGCGCTGAGTCCGGAAATGCTGAACGTCCGGACCAGGCCCTGCCGTGACTCCTGGAGGCGTCCGAAAGGTCGAGCGCGACGCTGAAGGAGAAAGTGCTTCCTTTTCCCGGCTCGCTGTCGACGCGGATGTCGCCGGACATCCTTTCCGCGAGTTCCTTGCTGATGGCCAGTCCCAATCCTGTTCCGCCCGCCTTCCGCGATAACGCGGTATCCCCCTGGCGGAAGGGAGTGAAAAGCTTTTCCATGACTTCGCGGGAAAGGCCGGGTCCATCGTCGGAAACGGTGAAGGACAGGCGGGGCCTTCCCTCCAGAGGCGCCAGCGAACCGATGCGGATGCGGATAGTGCCGTGATCGGAGAATTTGACGGCGTTCCCCACCAGGTTCAGGAGTATCTGCTGCAATCGGATCGGATCGCCGACGAACCGTTCCGGAAGTCCTGGTTGGATCTCCGTCACGATTTCCAACCCCTTTTTATGGGCCAATTCGGTTACGGAAGAGAGGGCCCCATGCACCAGCGTATCGAGGTAGAACTCGTTACGTTCGATTTCCAGATTGCCACTTTCGATCTTGGAGAAATCGAGCACCTGGTTGATCAGGGAAATGAGGTGCTCTCCGCTTTCCCAGGCCATAGCCGCGAGGTTCCTCTGATCCGGGGACAGTTCGGTATCCGAAAGCAGGGAAAGCATCCCAAGCACCCCGTTCAAGGGGGTGCGGATTTCGTGGCTCATATGCGCCAGGAAATCGGATTTGGTCCGGTTGGCCTTTTCCGCCTGGGATTTCGCCGTTTCCATTTCCGCCTTCGCCCGCATGCGTTCAGTGATGTCGACGCATTTCTCGAAGTATCCGATCATGGAGCCGTCAGGTCCTTTCACCGCCGTGGACCAGCCGGATATCCAGGTCTCCCGGCCGTCGGGAGCGAGCATCCGGTATTCCCGGATTACCTGCGGCCCACCAGCCAAGAAATCGTTCCAAGCCGATTCCATTCCCGGGCGATCCAGGGGATGAATGGCGCGGCGCCATTCCCTTCCGGCGAAATTACCCGGCCGAAGTCCGGATATCTCCAACCATTTCGGGTTCGCGTACTTGAATCCGCCTGAGGCGTCCAGGCGCAACGTGCCGATTGGGGAAGCCTCCGTCAATGAACGGAACAATTGTTCGCTCTCAAACAACGCGGCCTGGATGCGTTTCATTTCGCTCACGTCCAATGCGACCACGAGCATGCGGCCGCTTTCCTCCAGGCGCGTCATCCCTCGGTAGACGTGGGTAAGGCCCCCGTCCTTGCGGAGGTATTCGGTTGCCATGGGTTGCAGCTTGCCTTCGCTCCGGATGGCGCGGGCCGCCGCCTCGTATTGCCGAGTCCGTTTCCCGTCGGGGGATTCCAGCACATCGACGGTCAGGTTGCCGGACAGCATATCTTCTCGGCTGAATCCCGTCATCTTGAGATAGGTATCATTGGCCTCTTCGAACACGTTGTCCGTGCCTATGATGGAGATCCCGATGATATTGGAGTCCACCAGGCTCTGGAACAGGTTCTCTTTGCGCCGCAGTTCGGTCTGGGTCGATTTCAGCTCGCCGATGTCAAGCACCATGGACAAGCCGAAGTCGCCTTCATCGAGTTTGGTCGAGTAGACCAGGCTCTGCAGGCGCTTTCCGTCCCGCAGCACCCACTCCCGCTCGAACGGCCCGATCCTGCCTTGCCGCAGGAATTGTTCTTTGAGCTCGGGCGCTCTCGCCAGGTATTCCGGCGTCGCCATCGTCAGCATCTTGATGGCGCCCTGTTCCATTTCCTGCCGGGAATAGCCGATCATATTCAGAAAGGTGTCGTTGCCTTCGGTAACCTCGCCTTGCAGGTTGGCGACGTAGATGCCCGCGAGCTGGCTCGCAAGCAGGTTTCCGTACCGGGATTCCCTGCGCCGCAAATCTTCCTTGGTTTTCGAAAGCTCGGTGACATCCATGACCATGCAAAGGATCGGCGAGCCTTCCTCTTCCAGCTGGGCGCCGTACATCATGGTCAGCAGGCTTTTGCCGTTCTTCAACACGAATTCCCGTCGATAAGGGCCGATCCATCCCTGGCGTTTGAAGGTTTGCTCACGCGTATCCCTATCGACGAGATATGCGGGCGTAATCATAGTGGACAACCGGATCTGGCCTGATTGCAATTCGGCCTGGGTATGGCCGGTCATCTCCAGGAAGGCGTCATTGGCTTCTGAAACCGCTCCGCCCATGTCCGTCAGGTACACGCCCACCAATTTGTTCCGCCAAAGGTGGCGGTAACGGGCCTCCCATTTCCGCAAGCCCCTCTCGGCTCGCAGGCGCGCATTGAAAAGGACCGCGGGCAGCATCGCGTAGAAGGCGGTGACGTAACCGAAGCCCTGCAAGGCGGAAAGGAGCGTTTTGACGTTGCCCTGCGGCTGCAGGAACGGGCCCTGGCCATGGGAGGTGAACCAGGCCGCCGTTGCGTAAACGGCCAAATGGGTTACCGAGGCGCCCCGGACGCCGAAACGCATGGCGGCCCAGATCAAAAATGGGAACAGGATGAAAGGCAGCGGACGTTCCAGCACCGATCCGAGGATCAGAGGACCATGGAAAACGGAGACGGCGGCGAAGAGCGAGGTAGCCAGGCAAACGGCGAATTCCCACGGTCGTCCTGTCGCTGCAGCCGCATCGGAAGGTCGGCGACGCAGGTAGAGCACGGCGGGAGCCACGATGGCGAGGCCGGCGGCATCTACGGACCACCAGGTGGTGAACGCGGGCAGCAATCCGCCCCCGTGGCTGAGGCGGATTACCGCCGCACCGCAGGCCGCTCCGGTGAATGCCGCCACGGGAGTCGCCACGCCGTAAAAGAACAAGGTGGAACGCAGGCTCGCCAGCACATCTCCGTCAGGGGAAAACCTCCGGATCAGGGCGGAGGCGATCACGACTTCCAAAATGTTCGCAAGGGTCAAGCCCAGCGCCGGCGCGATGCGCATCCCCAAGATCGCGTAGGCCGAGAATCCCGCTACCGCGCCGGCCGCGGGCAGCCATGGCCCTTTTCGGCGCGACAGGATCATGCAGCCGAGGAGGAATCCGTTGGCCGGCCAGAAGAGGGCTACGGGAGTCTCGCCCTTGTAGAACAAACACGAGGAGAGGGTCAAAAGGAAAAACACGGCCGCCACCATCGGCAATCGCGCTTTCCCGGGGAGGAAACGCAGGATGCTGAGGTCGGAACCGGAAGGGAAATCCGGAGTTAGAAGCGGGGTCATGGATGTCTCCGAAAGTGTTTCATTATCCTTCGCTTGACCATGGGTAGCCACCGATAAACCATCTGGTTTTGCGGGGAATTCCCCCATCCCGGGGGTACTTGGTGATGAGTCGGTCCGATATTTGTAAATTGTGGCTTTCCGGCCATAATAGGAGTCGAACTCATGGAACAAGTCATCATCATCGGATCGGGACCTGCGGGACATTCCGCAGCCATCTACGCCGCCCGCGCAAACCTCAATCCCCTGATGTTCGAGGGTTTCATGGCCGGCGGTGTCGCCGCCGGCGGCCAATTGACCACCACCACGGACGTGGAGAATTATCCGGGGTTCAAGGCCATTGACGGCACCGAACTCATGAACCGCATGCGCGAGCAATCCGTGCATTGCGGTACCCGCATCCGCACCGAAACCATTGTCAAGGTCGATTTCAGCAAACGGCCGTTCAAGGTTTGGACCGAGGACGAGATGATTGAGGCCGGGACGGTGATTATCGCCACCGGCGCCACCGCGAAGCGGATGCATGTTCCCGGCGAGGAAAAGCTCTGGCAACGCGGCATCTCCGCCTGCGCCGTGTGCGACGGCGCGCTTCCCGTCTTTCGCAACCAGCCTCTGGTCGTGGTGGGAGGCGGCGACACGGCCGTGGAAGAGGCCACGCATCTCACCAAGTTCGGGTCCAAGGTCTTCCTCGTCCACCGGCGCGATTCTTTGCGGGCGAGCAAGGCCATGCAACAGCGGGCGTTCAACAACCCCAAGCTGGAAATGGTGTGGGACACCGTGCTCCTCGACGCCGAGGGCGGTGCCGATTTGGAGCGCGTCAAGCTGCAGAACCTCAAGAACGGAAAAGAGTCCTACCTCGAGGCCAAGGGTCTATTCTACGCCATCGGCCATACCCCGAACACGTCCTTTCTGGACGGACAGATCAAGACGGATGAATCCGGCTATATCCTCACCGAACCGGGAAGCACCAGGACCAGCGTGCGCGGCGTGTTCGCGGCCGGCGATGTCCAGGACAAGCGCTACCGCCAGGCTGTGACTTCAGCCGGTACCGGCTGCATGGCCGCCCTGGACGCGGAGCATTACCTGCAATCGGAAGAAGCGGCCCACCACCACTGACCCATCCAGTCACCGGCCGTCACCGCGTGATTTCCCTTAGCTCGGACATGCGCCGCGTGAAGGAGTGGTCGCGCAGGACGGCGACCCGGTTCGCCTCCAGTAACCGGTCGTCGAAGTTTTCCGATAGCAGGGTCTTGGCCAGGCGGGCGGCTTCGGAGGCCCCGCGGAACTCACGGTAGGTATAACCGCCGAGAGGCCCCCCTAGGGTTTCCCGAATCAGAGGCGCTTCTTCCGACATCAGTAGGCATCCCGCCGCCAGGATGTCGAAGACCCTGGGGCTTACGTGGCTGTTCGCGCGATCCGGGCCTGGATCCTCGGACGGCAGATGCAGGCCGATCCTGGAATTTTCCAAAAGCTTGAAAGCTTCTTCGGGGCCGAACCATCCCCGGCCCGTCAGATGGGATTCCAAAAGCCCGCGGTATTTTTCCCAGCCCAAACCCGCCACCTTGAGCGGAACCCCTTCGCGGGCCAGGGTTTCCAGGACATCCACCCGGTACTTGCTCGGAAATCCGATGAAGGCGACGCCTTCCCCGCGCTCACGCCAGCCTTTCACGGTCGCGTGCGGTTTCAGGATGGACGCGGTTGGGAAATACCTGAAGGCCACTCCGGCCTCGGCGCAGGCGGCTTGCACCGGTCCGCGCTGGATGGCGAGGAAGTGCGTATAGGCCGGGAGCACGTCCTTCCAGTATTTCGCCTCGCGGAAGTCCTCGATGAACCAATGCACCATGGATATACCCTGCCGCCGCAACAGATCGACGCTGAAGCGCGTGACCGGGCTCAGGGCCACCACCAGTACATGGGTGGCGCGGAAGTCCAGGCACTGCACGATCAGCGCCTGATTGGCGAGGTCGACCACCATGTTGTCGGCGGGATCCTTCAGCAGCCGGTCGAAGGCGTCGAGATAGGTTTTGCTGTCGAACAATTTGCGCGATTCAACGGGGAGCTGGGCGCATAGGGCTTCCCAGGCCTTTTCGCCCACCTGGCGAGCGGCGCCTTCAGGGGGCAGCACCACCATCCACTTGGCGCCCGTTGCGGAATCTGCGTTCATTACCTGAAAGTATAGCCCAACCCCGCCCGATTTTCACCGGAAGACGCATTCTTCCCAAACCCGCCAAGAGGCCGGGAGAGGCTGATATTGCGCGTATACGTGTAAGTTGCTAAAATGATACGTGCGGAGGTGGGTATGAAACTGACTTTGAGTCTCGACAAGGATTTAATCGAATTCGCCCATAAGCTGGCGCGGGAGTCCAACGATTCAGTCTCGAACATGGTGGCGTCCATGCTTCGGCATACCAGGAGAACCGCCTCAGGCGGACCGATTAAATCGGATGCAGTTAACAGTCTCTATGGCATTTCAAAGAAGAAACCGATTCCCGACAAGGACGAACTGAAAAAGCGGATGCTTCGAAGGCACTTGGGATGAAAAGCGTCCTTCTTGATTTGAATGTGATTCTCGATTTTCTGAACAAAAGGCGATTCCATGCGGAAGCCGCGCAAATCCTGGATTTGGCCATGATGGGAAAGATTCGCGCTTTCGTCTCGGCCCACGAAGTGACGACCCTTGCGTATTTCCTCGAAAAGGAAAAGAAACCGGAAATGGATTATCGGCAGGTCATTTCCATTTTGTTGTCCATGGTCAGGGCGCTTCCGGTGGATCAGGAAATCCTGGAAAGATCGCTGCGTTCGGAAATCACGGACTTTGAGGACGCGGTTCTTGAATCGGTTTCCCTGCAGCATTCCCTCGAATACATCGTAACCAGGAATGTTAAGGACTTCAGGAAATCCAGGGTGGGGGCGATTAATCCATCGCTCTTTCTGGAAATCGAATCGCGCTCTCCCGGTTAACCCGCGATGGATCTCGTCCAGGGGAGGTTGCGTCACGCCCAATGCATGGACCGTTTCACGGCCTCATGCCACCGTTCCACCAACGCTATGCGGACCGCCGGTTTCATGGCCGGCTTGAAGATATCCAGCTGCAGATCGAGTTTCAGCAGATCCTGTTGCGAAGCGACGTGGCCGCAGCCCAAGGCCGCGATCATGGCAACGCCCAGGGCCGTGACCTCGGGACTGTGGTTGGCCCGCACTTCGGCGCCGGTGATATCGGCCTGGAATTGCATCAGCAGGCGGTTGCGGGTGGCCCCGCCGTCCACGTTCAGGGACTTGATGCGGCCGCCGGCGCGGCCTCCGAAGGCTTCGCACAGGTCCAGGCTCTGGTAGGCGATCGATTCCAACGCCGCGCGCGCCAGATGGGCCCGGGTGGTGCCGCGCGTTAGCCCGACGATGAGGCCGCGCGCATCCGGATCCCAATGGGGCGTGCCCAGACCAGCGAAGGCCGGAACGAAATAGACCCCTTCGTTGCCTTCCAGGGTGGCGGCCAACGTCTCGCTTTGGGCCGCATCGTCCAGGATGCGGAGCCCGTCGCGCAGGAATTGCACCACCGCTCCGCCGATCATCACCGCGCCTTCATGCGCGTAGGTCGTCTTGCCCTTGATGGTCCACGCAACCGTTCCCAACAGGCCTTTGGGAGGGGCGGAATACGCGGTTCCCACGTTGCGCAGCAGGAAGCAGCCGGTGCCGTAGGTGTTCTTGAGGGAACCGGGGGTGAAACAGCGATGCCCGAACAGCGATGCCTGTTGATCTCCCGCCACTCCATGTATGCGCGCTCCCTCCAGGCCGGGCAATACCGCCTCGCCGAACAGCGCGTCCGAAGGCAGGATTTCCGGAAGCGTTTCCGCGGGCACGCCGAACAGTTTCAGCAATCCCTTGTCCCAAGACCGGGACTTGAGATCCATCAGCAAGGTGCGCGACGCGTTGCCCACCTCGGTAACATGGCGGTTTCCCCCGGTCAGCTTCCAGATCAGCCAGGAATCGATGGTGCCGAACGCGAGGCGTCCGGCGGCGGCGGCCTTGCGGACGGCATCTTCATGTTTGAGCAGCCAATGCATCTTGGTGCCGGAGAAATACGGATCGAGGACCAGTCCGGTTTTTCGGCGGACGCCCACTTCCAGCCCCTTGTGTTTCAGGGCCTGGCAGAACGCGGCGGTGCGTCGATCCTGCCAGACGATGGCGCGGGACAGGGGTTTTCCCGTGCGGGTGTCCCAGGCGACCACGGTCTCGCGCTGGTTGGTGATCCCGAGAGCGGCGATGTCTCCGGCTTTGATGCCGTTGCGCTCCAGCAATATCCGCAAAGTGGCCCACTGCGCGTCCCAGATCTCCTCCGCGTCGTGCTCGACCCAGCCGGGTCGGGGGAAATGCTGGGGAAACTCCTGCTGGACCTGATCGATCTTCTCCAGCCGCGTGTTGTAAAGAACGGAACGGGAACTTGTCGTGCCTTGATCGAGGGAGATGATGAATTTGCCCATGGCAGGTTCTTTCACCGCTTCCGCTTCCTCACCAGCGTCATCACCCCCACCAACAACGCGGCAAATCCAACCACTCCCAGCATTCCCTTGCCCGCCGCCAACGGGCTCTTCAGCACCGCCGTGAACACGATGGCGAAGAGCAGCAAGGTGGCGGCTTCGTTCCAGATCCGCAAGTGCGCCGAGGTAAGTCGGCAGCGGCCGTGGGCCAGGTCCTTGCGGATTTTTCCGCAGTACAGGTGATAGCCGATCAACAGGGACAGGAAGACGGCCTTGAGCTGGAACCAGGGTTGTTCCCACGCGCGGATTTGCACCATCATCCACAGGCCGAAGCCGGCGGTGGCGACGAAGGCCGGCCAGGTGATGCCGTACCAGAGGCGGCGGGCCATCAAGGCGAACTGGGCCTCCAGCACCTTGCGCTCCGGTTCGGGCCGGGATGCGGATTCCACGTGGTAGATGAAGAGGCGCACGATGTAAAGGAGACCGGCGAACCAACTGACCACGGCCACCAGGTGCAAGGCTTTCACATAGAGGTAGGCGCCCATCGTACCGGGAAAAGGTACTTCCTTTTTGCCTTTTTTTATCTTTGCAGCCTCGGAATCGGAGGATGAACATGTCGGAACACGATGCGTGGAATTTGATAACGCGGGGCGCCCTGGAAATCATCGACGAGGATGACCTCCGGAAGAAGCTCGCCAAGGGCACGCCCCTCAATATCAAGTTCGGAATCGATCCCACCTCGCCCGATGTCCATCTCGGGTTTACCGTGGGCATGCGCAAACTCCGCCAGTTCCAGGATCTGGGCCATCGCGTAATCCTGATCGTGGGCGACTACACCGCAACGGTGGGCGATCCCTCCGGCAAAAACAAGACCCGGCCCATACTCACGCATGAGGAAGTGCTCAAAAACGCCGAGACCTATAAACAGCAGTTCTTCAAAATCGTCGACCCCGCCAAGACCACGGTAGTTTACAACGGGGAGTGGTTCTCCAAACTCACCTTTACCGAGACTACGAAGCTGATGTCCCAGATCACGGTGGCGCAGATGCTGGAGCGCGAGGATTTCCAGAAGCGCTACCGTGGGGGTCAACCCATCAGCCTGCACGAGTTCCTCTATCCCATGATGCAGGCCTACGATTCAGTGATGATCGAAGCGGACGTGGAGCTGGGTGGCATGGATCAGAAGTTTAATGTGCTGCGGGGCCGCGAATTGCAGCGCGGTTTGGGCAAGGAGCCCCAGGTCGGCATCTTCATGCCCATCCTGCTCGGCACCGACGGCAAGGAGAAGATGAGCAAAAGCCTGGGAAACTACATCGGCGTGAATGAGCCGCCCCAGGCCATGTTCCACAAGCTCTACGCGCTACCCGATTCCCAGGTGGAGAGTTATTTCCAGCTGCTCACCTTCCTGCCCCTGGAATCCATCCAGGCCAAAATGCAGGACGTGGCCGCGGGCAGGCTCAATCCCAACGCCTGGAAAGAAGAGCTCGCCCGCGATATCGTGACACAGTACCACGGCTCGGAGGCCGCGGAAAAGGCGGCTGCGCAGGAGAAGAAGATCCACGCA
>JBDSIO010000170.1:0-7406 GCA_039917895.1 Fibrobacteria bacterium
CGTGGGGCAAAGCTGACTTTTAAGGAAATGGAATGAGGACTTAAAACATGAAAAATTCTAGCCTCGGTTTGAAGGCGGCTTTGGGTGTTCTTGCCCTGGCCTCCCTGGTCGCCGCACAGATTCCCAATGCGCCCAAGCGCCCTACCTGCACGACCTTGACGGGGGAGGGCTCATGCGATTGGAAAGCAACGAACGGTGTCGGAGCCGGAGTCCGCGTGATCCTCTCGGATCGGACGGGAGGGCATGACCTTAGCAAAACCTACTTGCGCGATGCCTTGACCCGGCTCTCGCAGAAGTACGGGTTTACCTTAACCCGCATCACTGATTTGAACGATATCACCGACACCTATTTACAAAACGCCAAAGTCATCATCTTCAGCAATGGCGATGGTGACAACGGCAAAAGCATTCCCAACGCCACGGTACGCACGCGCGTGGAGAATTTCGTCACGGAAAGCGGCTGGGGCATGCTTATGATCCATGCCGCCTGCGCCTTCATCAGAAGCTGGCCCTTCCAACAGCAGGCCTGCGTGCAACAGTACGGTCACCACAACAATCCCGGCACACCAGCCACGGTCCAAGTGGAAAACCGGGCTGTAAGCGGCAACCCGCATGGAAGGATGAATCCGTATGCATCTTTCCTGCTGGCCGGCCTGCCCGATTCCGTCCGCATGAGCGATGAGTGGTATACCTGGGAATCGTCTCCACTAGCCACTACCCAAGTCGGCGGCGCGCCTATCACCAACAAGATCATGCTACTCAAGGCCAACGAGGGGAGCTTTGCTTCGGCCGCCCCAAAATATGGTGCGGACCACCATTTGGCCTGGGCGACCACACTGGGGAATGGAATCAGCATTTTCAATTCCATTGGGCATGACGATACCTACGCGCAGGATGGCACGCGCAGGGCATATGGCGACAGCCTGCTCTGGCGTCAAATCCGCTACCTGGCCAAGGACTGGGATGTCGTCTCCTCCGTGAGCTTGATTTCCTCCCAACTCCATTCCCAATTCAGTGTTTCTGAAAACGCCGGGTCGATAAATCTGGCCCTGGAGGGCCGGTCCGGAGTCGCAGTTAACGTCGTGGACGTAGCTGGTCACCGCATTTACTCGCGCGTCTTCAACGGGGAAAAGACCGCCGAGATCAAGGGCTTGAAGCGCGGCGTTTACTTCGTGACCATCGCGATGGGGCTGGATCGCGAAACCCGCCGGCTTTCCCTTTACTGAATATTTTTCCAGACCACCGTTTCCGAGGGTTCGAACCCTCTCCTTGACAGGAGAGGGTTTTTTGTTTCTTTATGAAGAACGTATTCAATCCTGTTCGCCACCCGAATGGAGCCTCATAATATGTTGAAGGGTTACCTTTGCCTCGCGGCGGTGCTGCTTGTCTCCTGCCTTTCACCGGAAGAAGATCCCCCTCCCTATAGCCTGGCTTTGAGCGGAGTCTACCGGGGCGATCATGGAGGCATCACCCGGACGCGCGGAGTGGCATCGGAGCTGATCCTGAACCCGGACGGGACCTTTCGCCACTTCCTCATCGATTCCAATTCCGCGACGTTCACCTCCAAGGGCAAATGGAAAACATCGAATAAAGAAATGGTTTGGACCCAAATCGCGCGGTCCTATTTCTACCACGGCGCATTCCGGATTTGGGACACCTTATCCGCCCCGGACACATCCTATCTCAGGAACGTGACGGACTCGGGCTTTGAGAGATTAGAAGCCACCTGGGACACCCAATTCGTGTCCACGGTCCAATGGGTACGTTATCACCGATTTCCCGCTGCCATCTCCCTGCCCCAGGGAACCTTCACCTACACCGAGACTTATCGAAACGGAATCGATACCTCGCTTATTGACACGGCAGAGACGCGCCTGGAAATCGCTCGCTCGGGTCCGTTTGTGCAGAAGATTTTCACCAATGGAGGACTCACCTCCATGGATGTGGATTCGCTGTGGATACAGGCGGGAACATTCTTGATAACCTCGCGAAACCGGTACTGTTCCTACGATTCCGCGGGTTCCTTTTGCGGAAACTCCGCCTTCGACTTCGAATACGTAGCCCGCCTAGCTCATATCGAAGGCGGCGCATTCGACTTGTGGATACCCCCAGGCACCTCTTACCAGGAAATCGGATACTGGGCGGAGTTTCGGAAAGCCCCTTCCCTGACCAGCGGCATTTCGTTCGTTCCGGAAGCAGCCGATGGAACGGATAGCCATCTGATACCTCCTAGTATCGGCCTGTATGTGCCCCATTTTCACGATTCGAAGGAAAAAGTCGACCATTCAGGCTCTGCTGGGCATCCTTAGGACCCATACCCGGAAATCCTCGATCCTTCAGGAAACCTCCCGCACTAACCTAACGGGAACTCCCTGCCCAATCCCATCAGGAATACAGTTCCTTTGTGGCCATGCTACCGCTTGACTACATTTTCCAGACGCACCCATATGAAGAAGTCCCGTTTTTTTTCATTTATAGCCTTTTTTCTTCTGTTGACGGGGAACTTCCATTCTTTTGCCGCCGAGCTTCCCTACGCCAAAATCAAAAACCTCTATAACGAAGGGGAATTGGAAAAAATCCGCGTCACCCTGGAAGACTTCCTGAAAAAGTCGGGGAAAGACTCCGAGACCAAGGAAAGGATATTCGCCTACAAATACCTGGGCGTCATCTATGCCGCCGAGCCCCAGGGCTACCCATTGGCCGAAACCTACTTCTATCAACTCCTCTCCCTGGCACCTAACGCCCACATCTCCGACCTCTATGCTTCCGCCTCCGTGGAAGACGTCTTCATCAGAACCCGGGAACGCTTCCGGAATGTAAACAAGGATATCAGCGAGTTCGATGAGTTCGGAAATCCTCGGAACAAACTCAACATGGGGAGGCCGGCCGTGGACACGACGCTGAAAAAACAAGTCGAACCTTCCCCGAAACCCGGCCCCATTTCTCCCAAGGGGAAACCCCTCAAAAAAGAATCCCGAATCCGGGTTTGGCCCTGGGTTGTGGGGATTGGGGTAGTCGGGGCGGTAGCCGGCTATTTTTGGTTCTCCACAGAGGAAAAGGCCCCACCAACCCGAATTCCCGCCAATTAGTGATCGCTCTCACACTTCCTAATCAAGCAAAATATTAGTTTGAGGTATTCCGGATCGGTCACTCGATTTAGGTTTCTGGACCTGATTTTATGGAAGAGGATTTCACATGAAGCATTCTCTACGCCTTTGGGTTTCCGCCCTGTGCCTGATGGGGCTATCCTTGGCGCTTTGGAATTGCAACGTCAATGAAGCAGGAGGCGGCTATATCCTCCAGTTGAAGCTGGATGACTCTTTGGCCGTGGACGCTGGAAAATATGATCAAGTGGTAGTGGATTTGTGCGACACCAATCGCACTAAAAAAATCGAAAAGGTGTTCAACAAGGCTTACGTCAAAAGCACCGACTCCATCAAACTGGCCAATCTTCCACTTCCGTCTAAGCCTCCCAATCCGCTCGTCATCCAAATCACCGCGTTCAAAAACGGAAAAGCCCTTTTCATGTATGAAATCATGGTCAAAGATCTTACCCCCGTGCGATATCCTCCCATCGCATTGAATGCGCAACGCAGCGTTACGATTCAAGAGCCCAGCGTCCCCGACCTCTACCTGGGTGCGCCACCGGTTTCCCTGAAAGCCATTCATTACCCTGCGGATTCCAACGTCACTGTGCTTTGGACAGTGACAGCCGGGACCGGGACGGCCGAAATCGTGGGCGGCAACCAAATCCGGGGTCTGACTCCGGGCACCCTTACCTTAACGGCTACCGCCAGCGGGACGCCCCCCGCCACGGCGAGCCTGACGATGACGGTGAAGCCGGCCCCTACTGCCAAACCGGTTTCCATTACTTTTTCCAAACCATCTCCACTCAAACTAAAGATGGGAGAAACGATGGCTTTGACTGCGGTCGTTCATCCCGATAGCGCCGACCAAAGGGTCCAATGGAGTGTTCAGACTACCGGCATCGTCGACCTTGCGGGAAATGGAAATCTGAAGACTCTGGCGGTCGGATTCGCCCGGATATGGGCGGTCAGCAAGGTCGATTCCACCGTTACCGCTTTTTTGGATGTGGAGGTAGGCGCCGCGGTCAATTCGACCGATCCGAAGCCGGCCCCCAAGTCCATAGTCCTTCTCATGACGACACCCATGATTTTGGCCGAAGGCGATTCACCCGCATCGCTCTTGGCATCGGTACTCCCTGAAGGGGCGAACGACACGCTCCTTTGGACAAGCCTTAACTCCGGCATAGCTCTGGTGACGGCGGACAATAAGGTCAAGCCCGTTAAAGCCGGTACGACCAGGTTTACGGCAACCTCCAAGGCGGATCCGACAGTGGACACATCCTTCCAAGTCCAAGTGGTTACCCCTGTGAAGGTGGATTCCCTGACACTCACTCCCAAATCCCTGACCCTGTATACCGGAGGTCCGGAAGTAAAATTGAACGTAACCCTTACGGGGAGCGATACCGGTGCCCATTACACCCTGGCCAGCTCAAACGCCCTCATCGCCTCGGTATCTTCGGCCGGCTCGGTGAAGGGATTGGCGGCGGGCTCCGCCGTCATCACCGCCTCGGTGGTAGGTTATCCTTTAATAACCAGCATCTGCAGCGTGAAGGTGGTCAAGGACCCGCCGGTGGTCACGGTCAGCCCCAATCAGAACGTCGCCTTCAACGGGGAAGCGGTATTCACCGTTTCCGTAGCGCCCCAGGGTTACGGCACCACGGTGGAAATCAAGGCGGACATGGACGGGGACAACGTCTATGAGCAAACAGTCCTGAACAAGGAAACGGCCGACTTCAAGCACAAATACACTGAAGTCAAGACCACCACGGTCAGCTTCAAGGTCAAGGATACGGAAGGGAATGAAGAGACGGTCACCCGCAAGGTCACCGTCGGCGCGCCCGGTGCGCCCGTCATAAGCATCATCAACCCGTCCAAGGACACGATCATCAATGTCCTGTCTCTCAAGATCCGCTTCACCATCAAGGACACGGCCCAGAAAATCGACACCTTCGTGGACAGCACCGTGGTCCTCGTCGCCGGTTCCAACAAGATCACGGCGTCCCGGACGGATGACGGCGGCGTGGGTTCGGACGTGGTGACCATCCTGGTCGACAATACCGCGCCTACCGTGACCATCACGGGACCCGCGACCCAGAACGCCGGTGTCGCGGCGTTCACCCTGGCAGGCACGGCAGCCGATGCGGGATCGGGACTCCTGTCCGTTACAATAACCGGCGCCCTGAGCGGCAACGGTGCCGCGACCCTCACAGCCGGCGAGTGGAGCAAGGGAGGGCTGACCCTGGCGGAAGGGTTGAATACCCTCGTGGCCACGGCCCTCGACAAGGCCGGAAACAGCAAGCCCGCCTCCATCACGGTGACCCTGGACAGCAAGAAGCCCGGTGTCCCGGTCGTGACCGCGCCCGCAGCCGTGCGCGCTGGGCCCATCAAGTGGACTTGGGTCAAGGCCAATTCGGACGGCAGCGGCAAGTTCAAGGTGAAGATCAATGGCGGACCGGAAATCGATGCGGCGCAGGTGGAATACACCCTGGCCGCGGCGGATATGATGGACGGCACCGTCTATGGGCTATCGGTCAAGGAAACCGATCCGGTTGCCGGGGATGGGCCTTGGTCGGCCGAAAAAAAGGTCTTATTCGATTCGAAAAAACCCAGCCCGAGCATAAATGTGACGGCCACTCCGACGAAAACCCCGGAATGGCAATGGACGAGCAACGGGGGAATCGGCACATTCCGCTGGCACTATAAAGGGCAAACCGCGGGTTCCGCCGGCACGGGTGCCGCGAAAACGTTCACCCCTACCAATTTAGCGACGGGAAGCCATACCCTTTGCGTTCAGGAGAAGGACAGTCCGGAATGGGGGGAGGAATGGGGAACCGAAACCTGCGCCCTTGTGGTCGTGGATAAGGACGGACCCAGCATAATCGACATCCAACCCCCGGATGGATTTGTGACCAACCAGAAGACCATAACCATCACCTTCAAGGCGGGCACCGAGGCGAAATCCTACGTATGCATTCTCGGCCTCGACAACGCAGAAAACCCTTGCAACCTGACCGCAAGCGATGCCCTGGGTAACACCACTACTGTGGCAAGGAAGATCTGGAGACGAAGCAAAGTGGTGTTCGTCCGCAAGGATGCGAGCGGATCCGGAATTTCCTTCGATGATGCATTTGGAAGCGTACGCCAAGCTTTAAGTCAATTGGGCTCGGATCAAAACCAAGTTTGGATAATGGAGGGATCCTATCCCATGACGGGTACGCCTGGACCGTATGTACCCTCCGGAGTAAGCATTTATGGTGGGTTTTCCACGGCTCGGAACCAGGAATCGATTGAAAAAAGGAATGCGTCGTCAAATCGCACCGTATTAAGTTCTTTGAGTGCCGTTGCAGGTGATAATTTTTCAAGGGAAATATTCAACATCAGAAACGAGAACGAATCTCCAGTGTCGAATATTAAACTGGATGGAATGACTATAAGCGCCGGTTATTACGGATTGAATATTGACAAAGGATCGGCCATTACCCTGAGCAATATGAAGTTTTCGAATTCAAGCGCCAACCCGCTTGTTGGAATCGGCAACTCCACGGTAACCCTGAACGATTGTGATTTCTCGAATAATTCTGGCGAGGCTTTGACAATTGACGGAAATACAGTCACACTCAACCGGTGCAACTTTTCCAATAATCAAAGTGTTTCTGGTGGGTTTTACCTAAGAAGTGGAAAAGTCATCGTAAATAATTCCACATTTAAAAACACGGCAGGTTTTTCCGGATTTCAATATTGGATATCCGTCAGCATCGACTCTTCGACTCCAATACTTGAAATGTACAATAACACGATCCAAGGCTACGGAACGAATCCAGGGCCTATTGTGACGAACCAAGGCGACATGTTTACCGTCATCGGTTCGGGAAATCATCCATAGGTTGTTCTACCCCTGCCGGCCCCGCGGCCGTGCGAGCAGGTCTCACGGTCAATATATGATATGTTCCACATGGTATTCGAATTCTTGCTTTAAACCAGGCACCATTTTGAGGTCAACGATATCTTTCTGAATAGATTGAGAAAAGCCCGGCGCTCTGGAAATTGTCAAGGCAGCCTTTTGCATTCCAAGTTCCATTTTTTTTGCCTGCAAGGCATCTTCAAGTAGAGCTAATTTCTGAGTAGGGGTTTGCTTATTAGCTGGAGTTGCTCCAGTACTTGTCGCATCAGCATTGACCCCACCCCCTCCGGATACGGCTGGATTCAGGCAAACTGTCCGCTGGTTGATCGAATCTATATCCTTACACCGCTACCGTCATCAACGTCCTGTGTTTCAGCCTGACCTCCGTCGGGATTCCGTAGGTTTTGCGCTTGCCTCCA
>JBDSIO010000171.1:0-5847 GCA_039917895.1 Fibrobacteria bacterium
CTTTGACGAAGAAGGACATGAAGCCGAGCTTGATGCCGTATTTCTTGACGAAGGCGTCCTGGTGGCGCTTGCGCAGTTCCATCATTTCGGTCATGTCGACTTCGTTGAACGTGGTCAAAAGGGCCGCGGTCTGCTGGGCCTGCACCAGGCGCTCGGCGACCTTGCGGCGGAGCATGCTCATGGGCACGGCTTCTTCATTGCGGGAACCTGCGACGGACGCGGGGGCTGGGGTGGCCGCCTGCGCGATGGGGGCGTTGGCTTTGCTATCGACGGCTTTGAGCACGTCTTCCTTGAGCAGGCGGTTGCCGGGGCCGGTGGCCTGCACGTCGGCGGCATTCATTCCGGATTCGGCGAGGGCGCGGGCGGCAGCTGGCATCACGGTGGAGCTGGCTGCGTTGGCGGCAGGGGCCGGGGGAGCGGGAGGGGTCAGGGACGATTTCGCTTCCGGCTTGGATTTCACTTCCGGCTTGGGAAAGGCCGAGCCGGCATCTTTTGTGCCTTCTTCCTTTTTGATCACTGAAATCTTTCCGGTTTCAGGACCGAAGTTCATGGCCGATCCGGTAGTACCGGATTCGGTCTTTGAGGCTGTTGCTGGTGCGGCGACGGTCTCGGGGGGGGCGCCCACGGCGCCTTCTTCGATATAGCCTATCACTTCTCCGACCTTGGCGACGGAGCCTTTGGTTTTAAGGATTTTGGAGAGCACTCCGGCGACCGGGGCGGGAAGTTCCACTGTGGCCTTGTCCGTCTCAATCACTGCGAGATTGCCGTCGCGTTCCACGCGATCGCCTTCTTTTTTCAGCCATTCCACGATCTGGACTTCGGTGATGGATTCACCGACCTTGGGCACTACGAGTTCAATGGCCATGTAAAAAGCTCCTGTCCTACCGGGTTGCGCCGGAGTGCGTCAAAAATAGGATTTTAGGGCGTGCGCGACATCCTTTTCCCCAATCCTTTGGTTTCGCGGGCGGTGAGGAAGAGAAACCGGGAGTGTTGGCTTCCTCATCCGTGACTATCCATGACTGTTGCCCCGCTCGGCCTTACTCTCCGTCCTGGAGCAAACGTTTCGGCTTTGCGACTCCACTACCGGAAATCTATGCACGACACTATTGCATTATTGCTTGCAGAAAGGTAATTGAGGACTAGTTGACCCGTTTTTAGGGTCTTTGACGCACTTGGCTAAGCAAGGTCGGGAACACAAGGAGTAATACATGAGAATGCAAGCATCGAAATCAGCGTTTGGATTGGTTTCGGTCCTGAGCCTGTTGGCCGGATCGCTTCCTACCGCCGCGGAGCCCATCGTAAATGTCGATCCTCCCGCCCTGGAATCCATCGACGAAACCACGAATATCAAGGTCGTACCGCCCACCATGACCATGCAAGGCACGCGCGGCCTTAGCCAGACCGCCTCGGCCGAAGCTCTGGGCGAAGGCCGGCTCGTCCTCGGCTTGCATGGACCCTGGTATCGGCAGGAACGGGAGTTCAAGGGCGTGCCCAACCAGCAGGCTGATATCTTCACCGGCGTCGGCACCATTTCCTACGGCATCAGCCGTCAATTCGACATCTTCGCCTCGCTTACGGGTTACGGTTCCCAGAATTACGCCTCGGACAACGCATCCGGCCTCGGGACCATCGGGGGCGGTATCCAGGCGACCTTGCCCTTTTCGCCATCGGCCCCTTTACGCATGGGCGCCGAGTTCGCCGTGTTCAACGGTATATCCAAGAACCCGATCAACAGCAACTATTCGGATGGCTATAACTACTTCGAAACCCGTACCGGCCTGGATTTCCGGGGCAACCTGATCCAAACCCTGGTAACGGGCAGCGAGGATGCGGCCATCAAGGTGCATTTCAACGAAGGTTTGGTGACCTCGGCCGAGAACGGCGTGGATCCGCTTCTGATGCTGGCCACCGGCGTGCAATTCAACCTGCCCGTAGCCGCGCTCGGCATCGAGTTGCATTCGCGCACGTCCTTGAATAACGTGGATATGGATACGGATCCGTTGTGGGTGACGCCTTCGCTCCAGTTCCGCACCGCCTACAACCTTAACCTGTCCCTTGGCGGCGATATCTCGCTGTCCAAGGATCGACCGGATCCCTCCGCGCAACGGGCCTTGGAGCCGTTCCGCCTGTTCGGCGGCCTGGCCTTCACCTTCGACACCCAGGCCGAGAAGCGCCGCCAAGAGAAGATGGAAGCCTGGCGCCTGGGCCAGGAAAAGGCCCGGCTCAAAGCCCGCAACGAGGAACTGGCCCGCCAGGCGCGTGAGGATTCCGCCCAGTCCGTAGCGGACAAAGCGGCTATGGCCGAAAAGGCCCGGCAGGACTCCCTGGCCAATGCGGCCGCGCTGGCCGATGCCCGCAAGAAATTGCAGGATGAGCTGAACAAGCGGACCGATCTGGAGAAGCAATTGCTTAATACGGGCTTGTTGGTGATGGACGCCGTGTATTTCGAGACCGGTAAGACCGAAATCTCCATCAACTCCAAGCCCTACCTGAACATACTGGCCAAGATGTTGGTGAAGTATCCCAAGCTGCAAATCGAAGTGGCCGGGCATACCGATAACGTGGGCAGCGATGGCTACAACATGAACCTTAGCCAGGGCCGTGCGATGTCCGTGATGGCCTATATGCAGTCCCAACAGTCGGAGTTGTCCGGACGCCTGACCGCAAAGGGTTACGGCGAATCCATGGCCAAGGCCGACAACACCACCGCCGAAGGCCGCAAGCTGAACCGCCGCACGGAGCTGCAGGTGTTGAACAAGGATGCGCTGCGGGAATACAATGAACCGCCTGTGCAGGCGGCGGCGCCAGGGGCGGAGTGAATCGGAGAGTTCTAAAGAGGGAGTTCTAAATTCAAAGTGCAAAGTTGGGGAGCGACGTCGCTCCCCTTTTTCATTGTCCCACCGTCGACGTTCAAATCCCGGAGTTCTTCAAAGTCGCCGCGCTGGTGTCCACGGCGACTTCCGAGGTACGTTCCCCGAAGGCTTTGGCGATCAGCTGTCTCTGTTCCAACTTGTGGCTGCTCGCCGAACCCGTGGCCGGGGTCGAAGACGCGGGACGATGCACGCCCTGGAACGGATGGCGGCCCAGCAGACGCTCTCCGAAACGGACCCGCAGGTAGCGCCAGGCGCCCATGTTCTCCGGCTCTTCCTGCACCCAGGTGACCGGCGTCCCCTCGGGGTAGGGTGAGAGGGCCTGGGACAGGGTCTGGGGATACAGGGGATAAAGCTGTTCGATGCGCAGGATGGCGATGTCGTCGCGCTTTTGCTTCTCGCGCTCTTCATGCAATTCATAGTAGAGCTTGCCGCTGCACATCAGCACCGTCTTCACCTTGTCGGCGCGCGCGCCGAAATCGCCGCTATCGGGAAGGATGCGCTGGAACCCCTTGGCGGTCAGGGCTTCGAGCGGCGAGACCGCGGCAGGCAGGCGCAGCAGGCTCTTGGGCGTCATGATGATCAGGGGCTTGCGCCAGGGGCGAAGCATCTGACGGCGGATGGCGTGGAAGTACTGCGCGGGGGTGGACAAGTTCATCACCTGGAAGTTGTCCTCGGCGGCCATGGCCAGGAAGCGCTCTAGGCGCGCGCTGGAATGCTCCGGTCCCATGCCTTCGAAGCCGTGGGGCAGCAGCATGATGAGGCCGGACAGGCGGCGCCATTTCTCCTCGGCGCTGGCGATGAACTGATCGATGATGGGCTGGGCCACGTTGACGAAATCGCCGAACTGGGCTTCCCAGATCACCAGGCCCTTGGGCGTGTCCAGGCTGTAGCCGTATTCGAAGCCGAGCACGCCGTTTTCCGTGAGCGGGCTGTTGTAGATCTCCAGATGGCCCTGGTTTTCGGCCAAGTGGCGCAGGGGCATGTAGGTGGTGCCGTCCAGGATGTCGTGCAATACCGCATGGCGTTGGCTGAATGTGCCGCGCTGGGCGTCCTGGCCCGAGAAGCGGATGCGGTAGCCTTCCGCGGACAAACTGGCGAATGCCAGGGCCTCGGCGCTGGCCCAATCGAGCCCGCGTTCCCCGCGGCCGGCGAGACGGCGCTGTTCCAGGATCTTCTCGATTTTGGGATGGGGATGGAAACCGCTGGGAAGCTTGGTCAGCTTGTCCATCAGTTCGGTGAGGCGCGCGGCGGGCATTCCCGTCTCCACGTCCTTCACGCCGCTCTCCGGACCGCCGATGTAGCCCTTCCAGACACGGCTGGGCCCTTCCACGGTGCGGGTGTATTCCTTGCGGCGGGCCTCCGAGAGCTCGCCTTCCAGTTGCTCCGTGCGCTTGGCGGCGATGCGGTCCGCCTCTTCGCGGGTCACGCCGCCCATCTTGAGCAGGTGTTCCAGGTAGCCTTCGCGCACGCTCTTGCGGCGCTCGATGGTGCGGTACAATAACGGCTGGGTGAAGGCGGGTTCGTCGCCCTCGTTGTGGCCGCGGCGGCGGTAACCGTACATGTCGATTACTACGTCGCGCTTGAACTGCTTGCGGAAATCCATGGCCAGGTTGACCACGGCGGCCACGGCTTCGGGGTCTTCTCCGTTCACGTGGAAGATCGGGATCTGCAGCATCTTGGCGACGTCGGTCGCGTAGGTGGTGGAGCGCCCTTCGTGCGGCGAGGTGGTGAAGCCGATCTGGTTGTTGAGCACCACGTGCAGCGTGCCGCCGGTGGTATAGCCACGCAGCTCGCTCATGTTCAGGATTTCCTGGATGATGCCTTCGCCGGCGAAAGCGGCATCGCCGTGGATAAGCAGGACCAGGCCCTTTTCACGGGCGTCGTCCTTGGCTCGGTCCTGCTTGGCGCGCAGGCGGCCTTGGGCCACCGGGTTGACGAACTCCAGGTGGCTGGGGTTGAAACAGAGGGAGAGATGCAGCTTGTGCCCGTTGGCCGCGGTCCAGTCGGAAGAGTAGCCCAGATGGTACTTCACGTCGCCGCGTCCCAGTTGCAGCTGGGGATCGGAATCCTCGAACTCGTGGAAGATGTCGCGCGGGTTCTTGCCCATGATGTTGGCGAGCACGTTGAGGCGGCCGCGGTGGGCCATGCCGAACACGATTTCGTCAATTTTCTGCTCGCCCGCCTTTTCGATGGCCAGGTTGAGCAGCGGAATCAGGCTTTCCGAACCCTCCAGGGAGAAGCTCTTGGCGCCCAGGTATTTCTTCTGGATGAACTCCTCGAAGATGACGGCGTCGGTGAGGCGGGTGAGGATGTCGAGCTGCTGTTCGCGCGACAGGGCGATGCGGTTCTCGCTGCCTTCCATGCGCGCGGCCAGCCAACTGCGCACCTCAGGACTGTCTATATGCATGTACTGCACGCCCACGGAGCGGCAATAGGTGTTGTTCATCCGCTCCAGGACCTGGCGCAAGGTCACGGCGTCGGGCCCTTGGATGGTGATGCCCGAGACCGTGCGATCGAGATCGGCATCGCTCAGGCCGAAGTAGCTGGGTTCCAGATCGGCCACATTGCCTTTGGGCGGCAGGCCGAGCGGATCGATGCGCGCGAAAAGATGGCCGCGGACGCGGTAGGCGCGCACCATCTGGTCGGCGCGATCCTGGAGGGCGGCGATGGCGTGGTGATCTCCGTACGATCCGTTGCGGGATGCGGTTGCGGCGGCACCGGGAGATCCGGCGAAAAGTCCCGGGCTCGCGTGGGTGGAGCCCAACTGCGGCTTGGAACGGAAGGCGGCTCCGGCCGCATCTCCGTCCATGGATTGGAAATAGGTTCTCCAGTCCGCGCTGACGGAGCCGGGATCTTTCAGGTAGTCCGCGTAAAGGGCTTCGACGAAACCCAGGCTCAAATGATTCGGTTCGATAATGCCCATTTTACCACTACAATCCCTTGCGAGAACCGGAAAACCGAGGTTCTTGTCGGT
>JBDSIO010000172.1:0-3197 GCA_039917895.1 Fibrobacteria bacterium
CGGGCGAGCGGACGCGCCCCGCGGAAATCCGATGCGCCAGGCGATTATCCGAGGAGCGAAAGCACTCCCTGCGGCACCTGGTTGGCCTGGGCCAACATCGAAGTCGCGCTCTGCGTGAGGATTTGCGAACGGGTGAACTCGGTGGTTTCCTTCGCAAAGTCCACGTCGCGGATGCGGCTTTCCGCGTCCTGCGTATTGTAGACCTGGTTGGACAGGTTCGAAATGGCGAATTCAAGGCGATTCACGTACGCGCCCATATCGGAACGCATGGTGTTCACGGACTTGACCGCCGTATCGATCAGGGACAGGGCCGACAAGGCCGAACCCGAGGTGCTCACCGAGGTGGTGGTCGCGCTCAGGCCGATGGCGCCCAAGGACATGGCGTTCACCGTGATGCTCAGGCGATCGACGGAGGCGTTGGAACCCGAGCCGATGTGCAGCACCGAAGCCTGGCCGCCGGACACGCCGAACGAGCTGGAACCGCCGTCGAGCAAGGTCATGCCGTTGTAGGAAGCGGAATTGGAAATACGGGTGATTTCCGACATCAACTGCCCGAATTCCTTGTCGGTATAGGAACGTTCGGTCGTCGTCATCGTATCCGTGGAGCTCTGGATGGCGAGTTCGCGCATCCGCTGCAGGATATTGTTGATTTCTCCCGTGGCGCCTTCCGCGATCTGCAGCAGCGCGATGCCGTCTTCGGCGTTCGACTTCGCACGGTCCATACCGCGGATCTTCGAACGCATGGTTTCGGACACCGAAAGGCCGGCGGCATCATCCGAAGCGCGGTTGATGCGGAGACCGGTGGACAGCTTTTCCAGGGACTTGCCGAGAGACACCTGCTGGGTGTGGAGAGCTCCCTGGCCAATCATCGAGGAAATATTATGGTTAATGCGCATGTGAAAAAACCTCCGTGTTATGTCTGTTCGACCAAGGCTTCCTTGCCCCGGCGCCCCCTTTCGGGGAGACTTTCAATTCATCGGAGGGTCTCTCGAATTCCTTTAACATTTCCGCCAACATTAAACTTCCCTTGAGTTCCGGATTTGCGGTTTTGGGGAACCGATGCCAATACCGGCCTGATAAGACCATAAAAAAGTCCGCCGCCCCTTTTTGGAGAGGCCGAATCCACCTTAACTTCAACCTCAGCTGGAGGTAGACGGGAGTACGGGCATGCCGGGCGCACCAAATAAAAAACCCCGCGTCCATAGGACGCGGGGCCTTCACCCGATTCGGGAGGATTCGGGATTCAGATCTTCTAGCCCTGGAGGAGTCCCAGTACGCCCTGAGGCACCTGGTTCGCCTGCGCCAACATCGAGGTCGCGCTTTGCGTGAGGATTTGCGCCCGGGTGAACTCGGTGGTTTCCTTCGCGAAGTCCACGTCGCGGATGCGGCTTTCGGCATCCTGGGTGTTGTAAATCTGGTTTGAGAGGTTGGAGATGGCGAATTCAAGGCGATTCACGTATGCGCCCATATCCGAACGCATGGTGTTCACGGACTTGACCGCGTTATCGATTAGGGACAGCGCCGAGAGGGCGGTGGACGCCGTGCTGACCGAGGTGGTCGTGGGGCTCAAACCGAGCGCGCCCAGCGTGATTGAAGTGATGGTGATGCTCAGGCGATCGACCGAAGCGCTGGAACCCGATCCGATATGCAGCACGGAAGCCTGGCCGCCAGAAACTCCGAACGAGCTGGAACCGCCGTCCAGCAAGGTCATCCCGTTATAGGATGCCGACAGCGTAATGCGGGTGATTTCGTTCATCAGTTGGCCGAATTCCTTGTCGATGTAGGAACGTTCGGTCGTCGTCATGGTATCGGTAGCGCTCTGGATGGAAAGTTCGCGCATGCGCTGCAGGATGTTGTTCACTTCCCCCGTCGCGCCTTCGGCGATTTGCATCAGGGCGATTCCGTCTTCCGCGTTGGTCTTGGCCCGGCCCATGCCGCGGATCTTGCCGCGCAGGGATTCCGAAACCGAAAGGCCGGCGGCGTCATCGGATGCGCGGTTGATGCGCAGGCCGGTGGACAGCTTTTCCAGGGACTTGGTGAGTGAAGCGTTCTGCATTCCCAGCGCATTGGCGCCGATCATGGATGAAATGTTGTGATTGATGCGCATGAAAATAACCTCCGTGTTGTTTATTTCGCTAAGCTGCGTCCTTGCAGCTTCGCGTCCGATACCGGGACTCCCTCCCGGCTTATACTTCTTTTTCGGATATATTTTTGCCGGGGTTGAGGACTTTTTTTCCCCGGGAGCTTCCGTAAGTCAAACCGCCACCGGATCTTAACGGGAAACCTGAAGTGGCTTGGCATGCTTCCCTCAAACCTTCGCCACGCCCGACCGCGAAAATCCACAGGTAACGGGGATGGTACGTCCCGATCGTAAAGGGAAAGTTGAAGCAGGTTGTCCGGAAAATATTTTAACCGGATCTGGAAAATAATTCCCCGGCAACGCCTGATAATGCCTTGGGCGGGGTTGCTAGTTCCGGAATTGGCAATCCAGAAGCCGGGATCCGTGACCCGGGATCCTGGATTCGGGACCCGGGAGAAAGTTCTGCGCGTTATAAAAGGAGAACGCAGGGGCTTCCGGCGGAAAAACCCACGTTGGACGCCCAGGCGCCCGTAGCACCGCCTGACGACTCGTTAGGTTGACGGGGTTGCGCCTGCAGGCTGATTCACAGGAATCTGATGCGCAACAAGCTGCCGGCGAACTCGGAAGGCAGGTTTACGCGCTGCATGCCTTCCGATCCGGCGCGCACGAAGGTCCAAACCCGGCGGCCTTGGCTGTTGAACACCTCAAAACCGGATTGTCCGGAAGGAATGTCCACATAGGAGAAGCCCGCCAAAATGGATAAAGCCCTTTCCGCGCCCCGGGAATTCCGCGACGGAAGAGCGCGGGCCAGGGATACCGGGGGAATACAGGACTCATCGCGAAGGCCGGTATAGTCGATGCGGACGAGCGCGCTCTTGGTATCGGTATAGCCGGACTCGCTGTATTGCAGCACGTAAAGCGCGCCTTCCGGGCCGTACTGCGCCGAGATGTCGCTGCGCAGGGTCGAGATGGGAAAATCCCGGATACTATCCAACTTTCCATCCGGCTTGAAGGAGATGGTTTTATGGACCTGGCGGCTCCAGTCCCAGAAGAACAGTCTGCCGTCGTACTGGGGAGGGAACTTGGTCGCGGATACGAGGCCGTGATCGTACCGGTA
>JBDSIO010000173.1:0-10081 GCA_039917895.1 Fibrobacteria bacterium
GTCCAGGCCGCCCTGGATTTAACCGCTTCGCTCAACCCTGTGCCCGGGCGCGTGGCGCTTTCCGCCCCGGCTTGGAGCGAGGACTCCTGGCGCGCGGCCTTGGCCGATTGCGACCTAGCCATAACCGTAGGCCGCCCCAAGCCTGGCATTCCCGGCATCTTCGTGCTTCCCGACGGTCCAAACTCTGTCCACATTCCCCACACTAATTACCTTGCCGACCTTGGGTCGATGTTCTGGCCGGCTGCCGGAAGCATGCCTCCCGGATCCCTATTGGCCTGCGTCGCGACCCAGGAAGGATTCAGCGAAACTAAGGATGATTCGGCTTCGCCGATCTTTCCGTCCCACCGCCTGGACGGCCTCGCCCGCCTGATCCTCGCGCGGGCTGCGGAAATCCTGGCTACCGTTCCCTTGTACGGCCTGGTGCTCGGCGGCGGACGCAGTACCCGCATGCGCGTTGACAAAGCCTCCTTGCGCTACCACGGCAAGCCGCAAACCGAACATTGCCTGGACCTGCTCGCCCCGCATTGCACCCAACGGTTCGTATCCTGCCGGGCCGATCAGGCCGAGCAACCCGGTTTCGCCGGACTTCCGCTTCTGCCCGATGCCTTCCTGGACATGGGCCCGCTTGGAGGCATCCTCTCCGCCTTCAAGGCCCACCGCCATGCCGCCTTTCTGGTAGTCGCTTGCGACCTGCCCTTCCTCGACTCCGCCGGCCTCGACGCTTTGGCGCGGGGACGCGATCCCTTCAAGATCGCCACCGCTTTCGCCGGACCGCAGGACGGCCTGCCGGAACCGTTGTGCGCGATCTATGAACCCCGCTGTTACCCCCGGGCCTTGCAACTGCTCGGCCAAGGGATCTCCTGCCCGCGCAAGATTATCCTGAACTCGTCAAGCCGCATGCTTACGGCGGCGGATCCGCGTTTTCTGCACAACGCGAACGATCCCGAAGCGTTTCAAGCCGCTAGCGAAGCACTCAGGAATTGAAGAAGCGTAACGCTGAAGAATGCAACCCGACATCTCCTTTGCCGGTTGAAATTCCGCCGTTTGCCCGGCTGGCTTTCCACCCCGCTTAGGTCTATAATGAGGCGATGACCGACTTTCCGTTCCGCCTTCACCTTATCGCCATCACCGCGTTCCTGGTAGTGGCCGCGGCGGCGCCGCTACGCGCCGGCAGCGTCCTCGGCGATGATTTCAACGAAGACGAATCGCATGACTATTCGGGGCTTCCCCGTTGGCGCCTTAATCTGGAATCCGGATACAGCCAATGGATGTACAATCCGGATTCCCTGACCCCGTCATACGAGCGGTATCTCAACACCTTGGAATCCGGGATGAACCTGGCCGCCGATCTCGTCTGGTTTCCCTGGGATAAGGGCGGAGTGGGCCTGACCTGGATCTGGTTCCTGTCCAAAGCCAGCCAGAACGACGTACAGACCGACTCCGGGGCCGTCGCCCGCCACCGGCTGCGCGACCGCGCGTCATACGTCTACTACGGCCCCGTCTTCATGAGCCGCCTGCGGGCAGGACGTTTCGGCCTCCTCGTCGGCTCCTGCAGCGGCGGCTGGATGAACGTCAATTACACTCTCTCAGACAACGGCGCCCCCGGCGAAGTCAAAGCCTCCGCCTTCGCCGTGGTGGCGAATGTGGGCTGGGAATACGCCGTCTACCGCCTGGTAAGCTTCGGCATCAACGGCCGCGTGCTCCTGTGCAACATCGCCAAGTACACGTACAACGGTAAGCAAATCGATATCAACGACCATGCCGGACCCAATCAATGGCGTAACATCGGCATGAGCCGCTTCGAACTGGACGCCGGCATCCGCTTCGGCCTCTGAATCCTAGCCTTTGATGAGGTCAGGAACCATCTCCGAGGCAGCGTCGAGGAAGTCGAGGTCCACGTGGTATTTCCACGGCATCCGGGGCAGGTAGAAGATCCGGATCATGCGGCCTTCGATCCGATCGGTTGGATCTTCCCAAATGCTCCCGCTTTTGAATACGCGTGCAGCCCCGTCCAGCACGCCTTTGCATTCGAGATAGTACGGATGCCGGCCGTTCACCGTAAGCGATCCGTTGACTTTGACAACGAAATCCTCCGTTTCGATTGTGAGACCCGCCGCCTTAAGATACTTGGCGAATTTTCGTTTCTTGATTCGGAAGGTCATCATGCCTCCCCCGATCCCCCCAAATACGAAGGCGAATCCGCCTAGGAATAGGGGCAGGAACCATAACTGGCCGAAGTTGTCGATGCTAGGCTTCGTCCCATCCTTGGATACCAGCACGCTTACCCGCTCCCCCACCTCGAAGGATGGAGGACTAGAGCTCACCCCAGCGGTGAACCGATGCAGCGTCCCATCCATCCCGGAATACTCCACCACCGGAGCATAGGTGTATCCATCATCCTTCGAATTCCGGGAAGCCACATTGTCCACCACCACCCCGGTCAGCTGCTCCGCGGTTTTGATGAACTTGGCTTGCGTCCCGAAAGTGCCCACAGCGGCCATGGCGCAGACAGCTCCGATGATCGAGAATACGATTTCAATAATGCGTATGGTTTTGTCCGGTTTCATTTCCAAAACCTAATCCAAACATCCGCGACAGTCTCCCCGAGTGTGCGCAGCCTCACACTTTCAAATTAAACTCCGGAAAACCTATCCCCCGCCTGGGTAAACCCGTAACGATCGCCGCACCTGTTCAAAAAGTACTGCCGCGGGTAACCGCATGTGTAAAAAGCACTGCCCCCAGGCCGCCGCTTGTGCAAAAAGCGCTGCCCCCCAGCCGCTCCTGTTCAAAAAGCGCTGCCGCAGGCAGCCGCTTGTGCGATATCCGTCTTCTCTTATTTTGTTTCGGCCAAGCGATACCGGGACCCCCCTCATTTCTTCCCCAACAGGGCAATAGTCCTGAGGGGCTCTTTGCGCCTGGGCGCGCGGCCGTGCGGGGTTTGAGGCGAATCTGCATAGGCACAAAGCGCGGCCTTCTCGGCAGGGTGCCGGGACACGCCATGAGACCAACACATCGCGCCCAAGCGCATGCGTGTCCCAAACCATCATCTACAGGGAATCTAAAGCCGGGAAGGCCAGCAGACCGCACCGAACAGCCGCGACTGCCGAAGCAGTCTTGAGCCCCAAACCCCGCACGGCCGCGCGCCCAGGGGCAGCGCGCCCCGCGCGCTACATATCCTGCCAGAACCTAAAGTGAGAGGTTTCGATTTCGTGCAATGACGGCATCGGGAAGAACTTGTATTTGTCCTTGGACGCGAACATGAAGCCGTGCCGGATCATCTTGAACGATATCTGATCGAGCGGGCAGAACAGCGCCAACCCCTTCGACTGCTTTTCCGGTATGATCTTCATCTGCAGGATGGCGTCCCGCAGCTTGGAAGGATGCAGGAACGGGAATGGGGCCTGCATGAACGGGTTCTTCTCGAAATTGGCAATGAACTCGTCCACGTTCAGATCGATCTGGGAATAGAAGAGCTTGGGGCAGCCTTTGGTCTGTCCGGGCTGGGTGATGAATTTGCCGAATTCCGGCATGTCGTAAGGGCTGATCACCAGCATGGACAGGGGGGCAATCTCGGCGAATGTGCGTAGGAAGCCCTGCTGATGCACCTTGTCGTACTCAGCGGGCTTCAGTTCCAGCACATGGGCTTCAGAAGTGGATATGTACAAGCTCTTGATGGAATCGAAGTCCATATGCTCCATCACGCGGTAGGAGCAGATGAATTTCGTATGCTTGGGCTGCCCGTCTTCGTGGGGGATCAGCTTCGCCAGGCCGCCTTCGATGTCGAAGTAGGGATCCCGGAATCCGGTGTCGATGTCGGCGAACACGAGCTTGCCGGAATAATGCCGGATGGAGCCGATCAGGTAATGCCGCGCAAAAGCCTCGGGGGCCAATTGCGACGCCACCAGCGCCTGGTTCGGATAAAGGATTTGATAGAGACGATTTTGATATAGCATGATCAGAGCCCCCAGAAGAGTTTGAGCATGGGAGCGATGACCACGGACATCACGCCCATCAACTTGATCAGGATGTTCAAGGAAGGCCCCGCCGTGTCCTTGAAGGGATCGCCTACCGTGTCGCCAACGACCGAAGCCTTATGGGCATCCGAGCCTTTGCCGCCGCCGACCCCGCTTTCGATGGTCTTCTTCGCGTTGTCCCACGCGCCGCCGGTATTGGACATGAATATAGCCAAAGCCACGCCGGAGGCGGTCACGCCCGCCAGGAACCCCATCAGCATCTGCACCCCGCCAAGGAATCCCACCGCCGCGGGCGACAGAATCGCCAAAAGGCCCGGAAGGATCATCTCCTTCAGCGCCGCACTGGTGCTGATGTCGACGCAACGGGAGTAGTCGGGTTCGGCCGTGCCTTTCATCAATCCGGGGATGGTGCGGAACTGGCGGCGCACTTCTTCGACCATGGCGAAGGCGGCGCGTCCCACCGACATCATGCACATGGAGGAGAACAGATATGGCACCATGCCGCCGAGCAGCAGGCCCACCAGCACCTTGGGGTCGGTGATTTCGATGACCTCGATGCCGACCTCTTCCTTGAAAGCCGCGAACAGCACCACCGAGGTCAGGGCCGCGGAAGCGATGGCGAAGCCCTTGCCGATGGCGGCGGTGGTGTTGCCCACCGCGTCCAGCTTATCGGTGGTGGCGCGCACGTTGGGCGGCAGCTCGGCCATCTCGGCCAGGCCGCCCGCGTTGTCGGCTACGGGGCCGAAGGCGTCCACGGCCAGTTGGATGCCCAGGGTCAATTGCAGGCCGACGGTGGCGATGGCCACGCCGAACAGGCCGGCCAGGTTGTAGGAGAGCAGGATGGCCGCGCCCATGGTGATGACGGGGAGCGCGGTCGAGGTCATGCCCACGCCCATGCCGGTGATGAGGGTGGTGGCGGGTCCGGTTTCGCAGGCTTTGACGATGGCGTTGACCGGGCCTTTGTTGGTTCCGGTGAAGTACTCCGTGAGCGAGCCGATCAGGGTGCCTGCCGCGACGCCTACCACCGTGCACCAGAACAACTGGGTGGCGTTGGAGCCTCCATTGAAGGTGTTGCCGTTGAGCGCGAAGTAGAAGATAGGGTAACTGAAGAGCGCGGCCAGGCCGGAAGCGATGAAGGATCCCTTGTTGAGGGCGGCCTGGGGAGATCCGCCTTCCTTGACGCGGACGAATTGGATGCCGATGGCCGAAGCGATTGCGCCGCCCGCAGCCAGCACCAGGGGCAGCAGGGCCAGGCGGAGCTTGATGATGTCGGAAGCCTCGGCGGCGAGGCCCAGGATCATGCAGCCGAGCACGGAGGCCACGAAGGACTCGTAGAGATCCGCGCCCATGCCGGCGACGTCGCCTACGTTGTCGCCCACATTGTCGGCGATGGTGGCGGGATTGCGGGGGTCGTCTTCGGGGATGCCGGCTTCGACCTTGCCGACCAGATCCGCTCCCACGTCGGCGGCTTTGGTATAGATGCCTCCGCCCACCCGCGCAAAAAGCGCGATGCAAGAGGCGCCCAGCGCGAAACCGGACAGGATGGGGAGAATCTGATGCTTGAAGTCCGCCGGATCCCGGCCGAAGAAGTGGATGTTAACGTAGAGGATGCCGGTGATGCCGCACAGGGCGAGGCCGACCACGCTCATGCCCATCACCGATCCGCCCGCAAATGAGACCTTGAGGGCCTTGTTCAGGCTCACGGCCGCCGCCTCGGTGGTGCGCATGTTCGCCTGGGTGGCGATCTTCATGCCGAAGTAGCCGGACATCGCCGAACAGATGGCGCCGAAGGCGAAGGTCACGGCCTCCCATTGCAGAGCGCCCTTGTTGCCGAGGAACAGCAGGGTGGCGGCGCCGAGCACGAAGGGCACCAGTACCTTATATTCCCGGAACAGGAAGGTCATGGCCCCTTTGGCCACGTATCCCCCGATTTTCTTCAGCTTTTCATTTTCCACCGGCAGGCTCAGCACCCAACGGGATTTGAAAAACGCGAAGACGAGGGCGAAAATGCCCCCCAGCATTCCCAGGGCCAAGGGCAATTCGATATCTAGGTCGAGATTCATTGTGCCTTTCCGGTCGACAACCTGTTTTGCAGCGAACTTTTCCAGTCAAAGATAAGCCCCAGTGGATCGGGGCTTTGGTTTTTTTAATGATCTTAGTTTTTTTCGGTCTTTCCAAGCAAGGAAGAACTGAGCCAATGTGTCGGTGAGATCGCTCCCGTTTCCGTCAAAGCCATGACGGAATCGTTTGGGCTTTTCCCGATCGGTTTGCGATACCGGAGTCGGTTTGAGCCGGACCCGGGATAGCGGGTCTGGATTCGTGAAAAATATAAGCGCTCTTTAGTGGTTGGAATCGCGGTATCCTTCCGCGATCCCTGGAAATCGGTATTGGGATTTTGGGAATAAGTCTTTTTTACGGTTGACGGCGGGGGTATAATTAAAATCCAATGGGAAAAAGACCTTTGATTCCGGGATTTTTCTTCAGTATTTACTGGCCGATGCGAGGGCTGTTGCCCGGAATGGGAATGATAAGCGGGCTGATCGGCATCCTGCTGTGCGCGCCGGTTTCCGGCGCCCCCACCCCCGCCGTTCCGATTGGTGCAAATGCGCCCACAGCCGCCACCTCTTCAACGCCTGCCGGCTCCGTAACCGAGGTCCAAGAACGCCATTCCAGGCTATTCGAGATCTCGCCAAACGTCGGATTCATGGGGGGCAGCGCCTTCATCGGCGCGCGCGCCAGCATGGGAACCCCGGTCTCCTGCGAGTTCGCCATCGACCAGGTGATCGGCCGTACGGCGACACTTTATCCAATCACCGTGAATGCCAAACTTGACCTGACCAACCGGGGCAAGACCATCCCCTATGGTATCGTGGGCGGGGGTCTGTTCCTGACGGTGCCTTTAAACTCCGTCGGTGACCGGACCATCTCTTCCGTGGGACTATGTTTCGGCGGCGGCATCAAATACTACCTGAATTCCAAAATCGGCATCCGTTTCGAGACCAAGCAATTGTTCACCCGCATCGACAATCAGCGGGACCATCGTAAGGAACTGCTGATTTTCCAATCTACCGGCCTGGGGGTGATTTTTGCATTCGGCTAAAAAGCAGGCTGGAAAGTATCTGCGAGTTGAGTGTCGCGGGGCATTTGAAATGGGTGTAGAAAAAAGCCCCCTACGAAGCGCCTCTATCCTTACCATGGGAATCCAATTCCTCCTCCTCCTCTCCCTCTCCGCCTTCTCCGCCCCCCGTAAGGGCTCCGCTTCCGGGAAGCCTATTCCCGCTTCGGACCGTTCGCGCGCGCCGGTCGAAACGGTCTACGTGCCCGTAACCCCGCCGGCACCCCTGGCGGCCGTACGCGAAAGCCGTCCGGTCGAATCGTCCCGGGGCGCCGACGCGCGCCGCAGCGAGTCCTCCTTCTCCACCGGTCCCGCGCGGAACTATGAGCAGGCATTCGGCTTGAGCATCGGTTACTACGCAGCGGAAGTACTGGGCACCAATCCCTATGCGAACGCCTACTGGGACCTTTATCCGCAAGGCCAGGCGTTCTTTTTCCAGTTCACCACCGGGATCGGAACGGTGCAATCCGATTTCGCCAAAAGCATCATCGGCGGCACCCAGACGCCTCACAGCTTCATGATCGCCGGCGAAGCGCTGGGCGGTTACTCCATCACGAGCCTGACCCGGGGTGAAGGCCGGTCGGGAGGGCTTTTCCCGTATTTGGTCGGCGGCATCACTGCGGTATGGCAAGGAGGCATCCCCAATATCGGTGCGGTCCTGGGTTTCGGAAATCGCATCAGCATGCCGTTTATGGCCAAAAACGGACGGTATGCCCTCAACTACGGAGTCCGCGATCATATCTATTCTCAAAAGCTCAAAACCGAGCCGTCCGTGACGCAGAACTTCGTCCTGTTGGTCGGGGTCCAGAAGTACTTTTGAGTTCCGGTCCGTGCGGAACACGGGCCCGGGAGCCCGCCTCCCAAGGCGCAATCCGGGGTTCGAAACAAGGGGAAGTGATATGAAAACGTTCAACCTGAATTTTGCTTTTACCGTGCGCGCGATCGGATCCATTTTCGGGATCGTGCTGATGGTCTCTTGCCTGGAGCCCGCGGATCAGATCATGGCCACCTACGGTGAAGGCCGCATCGTGTTCGTCAAGGAACCGAGCGTAGGGGGCATGAACCAGAACCGCAACATCGCCATGGCGTCCAACCCGGACGAATTCCATCCCGGCACCGACCTGGTTTCCCTTTCGCCGATTTCCCCGACCGGCGCTCTCACCAACCTCACGGCCCAATGGACCCGTTCGCGGGACAACGAGGGCGAGTGGGGCGCGGCGCTGGATCCGGAAGCATCCTTCGACGGCAACAAGGTCCTGTTCTCCATGCGCAAAGCCGGGCCCCGTTACGATAAGGACCATCCCCGCTTCACAATCTACGAGATGGACGCGGACGGAACCAATCTCGTGCAATTGACCTTGCCCAACGGCTACGACGACATGGATCCGGCTTACGTCGACGAATCCCACATCGTGTTCGCCTCCACCAAGAACCAAATCATGGACGAATACGAGCGCCGTATCGTCCCCCAGTTGTTCGTGGGCGAACGGGGCCCCAAGGGCTTCCTCATCAACATCCGCCAGATCACCTTCAACCAAAGCCACGACCAGAATCCCTTCCTGCATTCCAGCGGCAGGATCTTCTACACGCGCTGGGATCATCTGGGCGGCCCCAACAAGATGCCGCTCTTCTCCGTTAACCCCGACGGCACCGGCCAGTTCGTCCTCTACGGCGCGGACGAAACCTTCTCCGGCCAGGGCATGGGCAGCGGTAGCCGCACCTTCATGGAAGCCCGCGAATTGCATGACGGCGGCATCGTGGCCTCCCTGATGGAACGCACCTCGGACTACGAGGGCGGCGCCATCTGCATCGTCGACCTTTCCAAGTTCACCTCGGCGCCCAGGCTGATCACCCCTTCCACCAGCCCTTACAACAACACCCAGAAGGTGTCCCAGGCCCTTTTCAAGACCCCGTATCCCATCATGGACGGCGGCGTGGAGAAGATCCTGGTGGCGGAATCCCCCAACGAGACCGGCGGCGACATCAACGGCAAGGTAAACTACGATCTCTTCATCATGGACAAGAACGGCGGCACCCCCCGGCTCATCCATGCCGACCCGGCCTACAACGACTACGACCCCGTAGTGATCGCTCCGCGCAGCTACAAGGTGAAGCCCTTCTCCGTGGACTCCCTGGTGCAGAAGGCGCTGCAGAAGGATCTCAAGACCGGCATGTTCTTCGACGCCAACGTATACAGCCGCCAGAACGACGGCCAGCCCAGTTCGCAGGAACTGGCCGGCAGGGTGAAATTCGTGCGCGTGCTCGCCGCCGTATCGACGCCCAACGGCTGCGACTTCTGCGGACAGACCATAGGCAACACCGAGTTCGAGCGCCAGCGCGTGCTAGGCTACGCGGACGTGCGCGCCGACAGCTCCTTCTCCATCGAGGTCCCCGCCAACACTCCCATGCACGTCCAGACCCTGGACGAGAACGGCATGATGCTGGTCAACCAGCTGCAATGGATCAACGTGATGCCGGGCGAACAGCGCACCTGCACGGGTTGCCATGGGGTGCGCGAAAAGGACCGTGACATCGAGATGTTCCACACCAGAAACGACACCGTAACCTTCGAACCGCGCACGCTGCTCCCCTTCCTGTCCGGGTTCTACAACGCCCAGAAGGTCGAGTCGCGGCCCTCGCCCGCAGGAGGCCTGCCCCTCAACTTCTTCCACCTGAAAGCCTCGGTGGATTCCGCGGCCCCGGGCACCGTCCAGGCCGTCTTCGACAACCGCTGCAACACCTGCCACAGCGCATCCGAGGCGGCGTCCAAAGGCGGCAACCTGGTACTGGAGAACCTCGGGGATACCTCTTATACCAACCACGGCACCACCAAGGTCTATGAGCGCCTGACCGAAGGCAACCAATACGTCACCGCCGTCGCCAACCAGAAGATCAACTACGCGACCGACAACGGCGCGCGCCAGAGCCCCTTGGCCTGGGTGATGCTCAACAAGCAATTGGGCGGGAACAAGGGCCAGTTCAAGGCGCCCTC
>JBDSIO010000174.1:0-5584 GCA_039917895.1 Fibrobacteria bacterium
GAATACCGTCGCGGCCGGTCGGTAGGGACGATTCAGAGCTATATTGCGGCCCATGGAAACGGATGACCTAATGCATTTTTACCCCGCTGAACCGCCTTCCGGTGGCGATGATCCCCCGCTCGGGGACGCTCGACCCGGCTCCAGCGATCGGAAAAACGAAGCGGTTAACAGCCTGGTTAACGGCCGGGTTGAAGGGATAGCCTTGCTAGCGGCGTATCGCTGGTTGGCGTTGTCCCCCGTCGACCTTCTGCGCCGATGCCGACAGGCCCGGTTCCAGGGATCGGGGCCTGGCGGGCAAAAGCGCAACCGAGTCTACAGCGGCGTCCGCGTGACGCATACCGACTCCGGCATTTCCGCGGAATCGGTCGACTCACGCGCTTCCCTGCGCAACCTCGAAGCCGCGGTCGCGCGCCTCCGCCTTAGCTTGGCCTTATCCGCGGCTTATTTGGAACGCCATCCAGACGAATGCCTGGCGGAAGTCCCCCAGTCGGTATTCCGCGTCGGGGCCAGCGCGTCACATGAGGATTATCCCCGCTTTCTGCTGCGGGCTTTGCACTGGCTGGCATGGCACAAGGGCCAGGTCGCCGCCGCGGCAGCGGCTTTAGACTGCACGGCATCGGCGCTGACGCGTTTCTTCAAGACCGACAAAGCGGCCTGGGCCCGGACCAGGGGCATCCGCGCGGATAATGGTCTGCATCCGTTGAAGTGAAAGCGGAGAGGCTTTAAGGGGTCCCGGCCAACTTGGGTTGAACCGGGGAATCTTCATCCCACTACCGTTCCACACCCTCCGCCTTCGCATAGAACGCTTCCCACTGCGCCACGATGTGCTCCCAGGAAAATTCCGTGCGCACGAGATCGCAACCCTGACGGCCCAGCCTTTCGCCCAATCCGGGATCTTTCAGCAAGCGGAGAATCGCCGCCGCCAGCGCCTCGGGATCCTTTTCCGGACATAGCAGGCCGGTTCGTTCGTGCCGGATGATGTCCGGGATGCCGCCAACGTTGGAGGCCACCACCGGCCGCGCATAGTTGAGCGCTTCCAGCAGCACCACGCCCAACCCTTCCGTCTCCCCCTGGGAGTCCACGATGGCGGGGAGGCAGAACACGTCGCAGGATTGGTACCAACGGATGAGTTCCGTTTCCGGCACTTTCCCGGCGAAGACCACGCGGTCGCCGAGCTTGAGTTCCCCGGCGATTGCGCGCAGATCGGCTTCCACCTTGGGATCGCCTTTGCCCACGATGGCGACCTTGGCGTCCATCGCCGCGGCGATGCGCGGCAATGCGCGCAGCAGATAGGCGATGCCCTTGCGTTCCACCACGCGGCCGACGGTGAGGATGATCTTGGTCTGGTTGCGCGCGGGCGGAAGCGGATCGCCGGAGAGGGGAGAACCGAAGGCGATTACGCTTTGTTCCACCGGCATGAGCTTTTTGACCAAGCCGGCTGTGAAACTGGAGTTCGAGACCACGCCATGGGCGCGTTTCAGGCAGAAGCGCAGGAAAGGAGCGATGGGCTTGAACTTGGCGGCTAACAGAAGGCAGGCCCCATGGAAATGCAGGATGAGCCTGGGACGATTGCGCGCCGCCAGGCAGGCGGCCCAGCCCATCATCCCGTGGGGAAAGGGCCAATGGCAATGGATGAAGTCGTAGTTGCCATTGCCGTTGCCGCGGCGCACCACCCGCATGGCCGCCAACATGCCGAAGAACAGGTAGGGAAAGAACAGCAGTTTGACGAGCAGGCTGCCGCGGATCTTATTGGGCGCCCCCTGGTCGTGGGTGAGGGTCTCGCGCGCGGCGAGGAAGTAACGGAAACGATGCACGCGCACGCCGCCGACGGTATGCGAACGCAGTCCCTTGAATGAGGGGGCCAGCACCTCGATCTCATGGCCTTTGGCCTTGAGCTGGCGGATGGTGTCGATCATCCAGGGGTTCTGGTTGTCTTTTTCGTCGCGGCTGTAGGTGGAGGAGATGTAGAGGATGCGGTACGGTTTGGCAGGGTGGGTGGTCAAGCACCGCTCCGGGTAATTTTGGAATAGCTGGTCCGAGTCGAAAACAGTCCAAAATCTTCTTCCCACGATGCGGAAAAGACTGATAGAATGGGGCTACATCGCGCTTTTTTAGGGTCTATGGCAGAGGATTCGCACCTGAAGAAACACCTGAAGAAAGGCATCGCGAAAAGCTAGAAATAATGGAAATGAGTTTGTATTTGCCGCAAATTCTCATAGATTAAAGAGACCTAACATGAAAAAAGCAATTGCTCTTATCGTTCTTCTTCAGACAGTATGGGTTGGCGCCAAAGTCTGCGAGCAGACCTACCATTTGCAGGAGGCGACGCAATATACGCTTACTGGCAATTCTGCGACCACGCTGCAAGCGCAAGGCGCGTCCGTAAAACTCACTAAGTCGATGAGCGGCGTGACATTGTTGAACGATTCCACTGAATACAAGATGATAACCGACTGGGATGGCAAAGGGACTTGCGAGACTTATGTAAAGCGCGAAATTACTTTCGCGTACCGCAAAAGAGGCACTGCTACGATAGCACCGCTGGTCTCCATGGACTACGGCCTGAAGCTCAATGACGGACTGTTCCCTTTCAAAACGCCGGGTTGGGATGATTACTGGTTCGGTCTCACTTCCAAGGTGAGCGGTGATACCATCTCCTTGTACGACGCGGTTGGTAAGTTCAAGGCCAATAGTATGTTAAATCTTTGGTATGGCAACGCCACCATGAAGCGTTCACTGTACAGTAGCACGGGGTCCTTCAAAGGATCCTCAACCTATTACTACCCTGAGCAGACCAGTCATTCCGATTCCGCTGCTTTGACCGCTGTCCTCCTCCAAAGCTGGAAAACCTTCGCTAACAACGACACCCAGAAGGTTGACTTCACCGTTCAATTGATCAAGCTTACCTATGATTCAATCCCGAGTCCGGTTACGAATGTGCGAGGTCTTAAGGCCGGTACCTCATCCAGTGGGTTTCAGGCCACCCAAAGCGGCAATTTGGTCCTGATCCACCCGGGGCACAAGCAGACCACCAATGGAGAATCTGTTAGCCTCTTCGGCATGATGGGTAATAAAATTGCGACTTTGCATCCCACCGGCTACGTCTATCAATGGAACGGAAAGACCTCTTTCGGGACGGATGCACCCACTGGAGTTTATTTCCTGCAATCAGGTGGAAGTATCCTAGGGAAATTTTTCTACACGCGTTAGAAGTCCGATTTCCAAAGTCCAATTTTGTCCGGGGCAGCAAAGAATTCTGCTTTTTGGTTCTCGCCATACTCGCCATACTCTGTAACTCGGTAGTGTGAAAACATTTGACCGACCGAAATTCGACCAAGCATATCCCCCGATTTTCTGGCCCCACCCGGGCTTTTCATTTATCTTCAGAGAAGTTCGCCACTATCACGGAAACGGCGTTAGCCGTCGCCTTCCCTAATCCAGCGAATCCGGACAAGGAACCCCATGACCGATTCCCTTATCGGCGATTTCCACATTCTCCGGCCCCGTTATTCCGCCGACCATGCGGCCTCGGTGCGCTGGCTCTCTTCGGCCCATGCCAAATCGGAATCCGTGATGCGAGGAGCGGGGTTTGACGCGGAACCCTTCCGGCGATCCATGGAACGCCATATCGCCCGTTTCGGATGCGGGCCGGAAAGCCTCGCATCCCGCGGCCATGATTTGGACGATTTCCTCCATCAGGATTGGGAGCGGATGCGCCTCTTCAATCTGGATAAGGATCCGCGCGGCGCGGGCATGAGCGCGCGCATGGAGGCCTACGCCGAAACGGCGGACCGGATGCTTGAGGAGTTCTACCCACCGCTATCCGGAGACGAGGCGCCGCCGCAAGAGATCATCCACGTGTCGTGCACGGGTTACGTTGCGCCGAGCGCGGCGCAAAAGCTGATAGTCCGCCGCGGCTGGCAGGAGCGTGTGGGCGTCGTCCACGCCTACCATATGGGCTGCTACGCTTCGATGCCCGCCTTGCGCATGGCATCGGCCTTCATCGCTTCCCCGCGCAACCGCGCCCCCGCCGCCGCGGCCCGTCGCGTGGATATCGTGCATACGGAAATCTGCACGTTGCATTTCGATCCCAGCCGGCACAATCCCGAGCAGTTGGTGGTGCAAGGCCTTTTCGCAGACGGCCACATCCGCTACGGAGTCCGCCCCGACGACGGCGGCCCGGGCTTCCGTTTTCTGGGCGTGCACGAAGAGATCGTTCCCGGCTCGCTGGGATCGATGGGCTGGATCCTGGGGGACAAGGGCATGGAAATGATGCTCGCCCGCGACGTTCCCGATCTGATTTCGGCCTCCCTGCGGGATTTCCTCCGGCGCCTTTTCGAACGGACCGGGACCGATCCCGCCGAAGCCATGGGGAAAGGCCTGTTCGCCGTGCATCCCGGCGGCCCCCGTATCATCGACAAGGTAGCGGAAATCCTGGAACTGCGGCCCGGCCATGTAGCGGCCAGCCGCGCCGTGCTCAAGGCCTGCGGCAATATGTCATCGGCCACCTTGCCCCACGTGTGGGCCGCGATGCTGGCGGACGCCTCCATACCATCCGGCACGCTCGTGACCAGCCTCGCCTTCGGCCCCGGCCTGACCGTCTACGGTACGGTCCTCCGCAAGGCCTGAATCCATGTGGTACTGGTACTTGGGGCCGCTACCTTTTCTCGTCCACGGAGTAGGTATGCTGATCGATGAAGCCTGGTTCCATCGCCGCCGCGGCCTACCTCGCTGGGAACGCGTGGGCCATCCGCTGGATACCCTGACCGTGCTGGCCTGTTATACCCTGACGTTCGTTTTGCCCGCCACGGGCGCCGGGCTGACGATTTACCTCAGCGCCGCCGCATTTTCCTGCTTATTCATCACCAAAGACGAATGGATCCACGTCCGCCATTGCACGGGCGGGGAAATGTGGCTGCACGCGTTCCTTTTCGTGATGCATCCCATCCTGCTGGCCATCGCCGGAGTTTGGCGCTTCGTCCCTCCGTCCGCCCTCCCAGCGGGAATTCTGGATTCCGGCCGCGCCTTTTTCGGAACCTTTCTCGTCGGCCAGGCCTCCGTAACCGCCGTGTTTCTCCTGTATCAAATATTATATTGGAACGGACCATGGAAACCCGCATTGCCCGCGACGCGCTGACACTCGGAACGGCTCTGCCCATTGCCGTTCCGACCCAGGAGCCGGCTTCCGGAAATCCCGCCGCCTCCGCCCGATCCGATCTCGCCGCCGTGAACAACGCCTTCTACGAAGGCCTAGGCGATCGATGGTACGATGCCTATGACGATCCGGTGGCCCTATTGCGCGCGGAAGGAAGGCTGAAGAACCCGTGGGTGGCGGATCGCATCCGATCCCACCTGGAGGGCAATCCCGGCCGCATCCTCGACATAGGCTGCGGCGCCGGCTTCCTCGCCAATTCCCTGGCAGCCGAAGGCCACCGCGTTTCCGGCGTGGACATGTCCCGCGGAAGCTTGAAAGTCGCCCGCTCTCGCGGGGAAACGGCCGCCCGCCGGCAGGGAGAGCCCTCTGCCGTGGTCAGACAAGCAGCTCCCGCAGCTTATCGGGTTGCCGATGCCTACCGCCTGCCCT
>JBDSIO010000175.1:0-11454 GCA_039917895.1 Fibrobacteria bacterium
CGGTTGCCGCGGGCAGACCACGGAAAAGCCCCCGATCTGGATCAAGCACGGCATGGAATTCCAACCGAAGCTGTTGCCCTATGGCCGGAGCAGTCTCTATCCGGATGGCCGTACCATGCAGCAACCCCCGGAAGGAACCGTCGCCGTAGGCATGCTCAAGGCGGATGCCGGTTATTACCAGGGCGGAACCGACACGGCCCACTTCGTTTCGAATCCCCTCAAAGTCGACGCCATGTTGCTGGAACGCGGCCAGGAGCGCTTCCAGATCTATTGCGCGCCCTGCCATGGACGCACAGGCGTGGGCAACGGCATCGTCATCGCCCGCGGATTCCCGATTCCCCCGCCCAACTTCAATGAGGATCGCATCCTGGCCATGCCGGACGGCCAGATCTTCCACACCATCACCTACGGAGTCCGTAATATGCCTTCCTACGGCAAGCAGATTCCCGAGGAAGATCGCTGGGCCATCGTGTCCTATCTGCGGGCCCTGCAAAGGTCCGCTCACGCCACAATCAATGATGTTCCCGAGAGCGAACGGGCGAACCTGAAGTAACAAGGATTAGGGATGTCACAGGATAACTACCGTATTAAAGCCAATCTTGGAGGCGCGCCCATATTCCTGGGCGCTGGAGTCCTCGGCGTCGTTCTATGCGCCGTCGGCTTCATGCAGGATCGCAAAGAGTTCTTTGCGTCCTACCTCACCGCATTCTCCTTTTTCCTGGCGATCGCCCTGGGTTCTTTCTTCTTCGTCTTCGTCCAGCATCTGGCGCGGTCCGCATGGAGCGTGACGATCCGCCGGATTTCCGAAACCGCGGCCATGAACCTTCCTTGGATGTTCATCCTCTTCATTCCAATCCTGATCTTCATGAAGGACATCCTTCCCTGGATCGATCCCGAAGTCCGGGCCCATGACCATTTAATCCACGTCAAGGAAGGGTACCTGAATCCCACCTTTCTCTGGATCCGGGTCATCTTCTGCTTCCTCGTCTGGGGCGGTTTCACCTGGTACTTCCTCACCACCTCGCGCAAGCAGGATGAAAGCAAGGATCCCGCTCTCACCACCAAGATGGGCAAGGTGGCCGCAGTGGCCGCCATCCTGTTCACCATCACCCAGACGTTGTACGCGCTGGATTGGATCATGTCCCTGGACCCGCACTGGTTCTCCACCATGTTCGGCGTCTACTACTTCGCCGGTTCCGTTGTCGCCCAGTACTGCTTCCTGATCCTGGTCGCGGCCATCCTCCGGAAGAAGACGGGCCGTAAGGACATTTTCCGCACCGACAACTTCCACGACGCGGGCAAGTTGCTGTTCGGCCACAATGTCTTCTGGACCTATATCGGCTTCAGCCAGTTCTTCCTGATCTGGTACGCCAATATCCCAGAAGAAACCCTGTTCTTCACGCACCGCGCGGTCGGGCATTGGAAGACCATCAGCCTGATGCTGCCCTGGTGCCATTTCGCCATCCCGTTCCTGTACCTGATGTCCTGGCACGTCAAGCGCAACATCTTGGCCCTGTCGGTCGGATGCGTGTGGCTGCTGACCATGTGCTATATCGATATCTTCTGGCTCATCAAGCCCAACTTCGAGCATCATGGCCCTCACTTCGGCATCAGCGACGTCGGCTCCCTTCTCGCGGTCGGCGGCCTGTTCCTGTTCATGTTCATCCGCCGTCTGAACTCGGCCAACCTGATTCCCGCCGGCGATCCGCGCCTGCCGGACTGCCTTACCTATGACAATGGGGTCATCACCAATGAGCAGCACTGATTCTCGCACCGTGGATCCGGCCCAGCCGCATCATTCGGAAAACGGCGGACACGAGATGTCCGACTTCAGCTGGACCACGGTCCTTTGGCTGTTGCCGATTTCCGTCGTTGTCCTCCTGGCCTTCTTCGCCGTTTGCATCTCCTGGTTCCTGGGAGCAAAGGATCGCGAGCTGGAAGAAAAGCAGTCCATGTTCATCGCGACGGAACTGAACCAGTTGCATGCCAAGGAAAGCGAGATCCTGGCCTCGTACAAGATCATCGACAAAGCCACCGGCCGCTACCAGATCCCCATCGCCCGCGCCATGGAACTGATCGCGCAGGAACACCAGAATGTTCCGGGCAAAGAGTGGAAGCCGATCACGGACACTTACCTGGAAGGCGCGCCTTTCAAGTCCCAGAAGCTGGTCAATGAGACCGAATCTCCCGAAGTCGGCATCTCCATCGAAGAGACTTCGGCGGAGAAACCGGCTCATGTGGTCAAGCCCGAACCCGCACTCAAAGGTGACGGCAAGGATAAGACCGGGACAGCCAAACCCGTTCATGAAAAGGCGCACTAGGAAATCATGACCAAACCATCGTCCATGCATATCTTCTTCGGAGCCCTGGCCGCCTCGGCGGTTTTGTTCTCCAGCGGCGTTGCCGCTTTCGGGGGAAGCTATGACGATCATGTCCAGGTGGTTTCCGGCGCGGACGGACAGTCCTTGCCAGCGAACCTCGTGGATGTGGGCATCGACGAGCATCTGGGTGAACAACTTCCCCTGGACGCCCGCTTCAAGGACGAAACAGGCAAGGAAGTCGCCCTCTCCGAGTATTTCGCTCCCGGCAAGCCCGTGCTGCTGAACTTCGCCTATTTCCAATGCCCAATGCTGTGCAACATGGTGCTCAACGGAATGTTGGGAGGTATGAAAAACATCAGCTGGAAAGCAGGCAAGGAGTACGAGGTCGTGACCATCAGCATCGACCCTCGCGAAAAGCCGGATTTGGCCGCCGCCAAGAAGGCGTCCCACATTGAAGCCCTGGGCCAGCCGGAAGCTGCAGCCGGTTGGCACTTCCTCACAGGCGACGAAGATCAGATTCGCAAGGTCACGAAGGCCATCGGTTTCAAGTACCAGTATGTCAAGGCCACCAACGAATACGCCCATGCGGCCGGCGTCTACACGATTTCCCCGGCTGGCAAGATTTCCCGCTACCTTTACGGCATCGAGTACAAGAAAAAAGACCTGCGCCTCGCCCTGTTGGATGCGTCCGAAGGAAAATCGCTCTCCATTGGAGAGAAAATCGTGATGTTCTGCTACCGCTATGACGCGAATGCAAAAGGATATGTGCTGTTCGCCCGCAATTTCATGAAGGGCGGAGGATACGTGGTGGTCGCCTGTCTGGCCCTGCTGATGGGCGGATTGTGGCGCAAGGAATTCAAACGGCGGGACGTCGCCCAACGGCCTGTGGCCAACACATAGACATCTTTTAAATACCGGGTATAAGAGAAGAATATGGACAACAGCAAAACATTCTGGCTTCCTGAAAAGGCCTCCACTTTCGTCGATTACGTGGATCCGGCCTTTAACATCTTCCTCTGGATCTCGATTTTCTTTTTCGGGCTCATCTGCATCCTGATCGCGGTGTTCACCGTCAAGTATCTCCGCCGCCGTCCCGATCAGCTCGCCACGGCCCAGATCACCCACAATCTGACCCTGGAACTTTCCTGGACCATCCTGCCCCTGATTATCGTCATGGGCCTGTTCTTCATTGGTATGAAGGGTTACCTGCACATGCGCGTGGCTCCTGCCGGATATTCCCAGGTCAACGTCAAGGCGCAAAAGTGGAGCTGGAGTTTCGAATATCCCTCGGGAGCCGTCAATGACACCCTGGTCGTCCCGGTCAACACCCCCATCAAGCTGGCCATGACTTCGCGTGACGTCCTCCACAGCTTCTTCATTCCCGCCTTCCGCACGAAGGCCGACGTGCTGCCGAACCGCTGGCACGCCCTGTGGTTCCAGGCCACCCGCACCGGCGTTTTCCCGGTGGAGTGCACCCAATATTGCGGCACCAACCATTCCTACATGCTCACGGCGGTCAAGGTCGTCGAACCGGAAGCCTACGAAGAGTGGCTGGCCAACGCATCCGATCCCGGCAAGGGCAAGACCCCGGCCGAGTTCGGCGCCATACTGTACCAGAAGCGCGGATGTAACGCCTGCCATTCCATCGATGGAACCGTAGCGGTCGGTCCCACCTGGAAGGGCGTTTATGGAAAGTCGGAGAACACCAGTGCCGGTACGGTCACGGTGGACGAAGCTTACCTGAAAGAATCCATGCTTGCCCCCCAGGCGAAGGTCGTCGCCGGCTTCCAGCCCGTGATGCCGACCTTCCAGGGCGTGCTTTCCGACCGGGAAGTCGTAGCCCTCATCGAATACATCAAGACCTTGAAGTGACAGCTTAAAACTGGACGGATCAAAATGATTGCCCACGTACATCACGAGAATATCAACTACCTGAAGGCCTCCAAGGGGCTCAAGAATTGGCTGATCACGGTGGATCACAAGCGCATCGGCATGATGTACTTGGCATCCATCCTCTTCTTCTTCATCGCCGGCGGCACCTTTGCCGGGTTGTTCCGCTTCGAGTTGTGGAGTCCGCTCAAGGAGTTCCTCACTCCGGATCAATACAACCAGTTCTTCACCCTCCACGGGGTGATCATGGTGTTCCTGGTCGTAGTGCCTGGGATTCCGGCCGCCCTGGGCAATTTCATCCTGCCCATCCAGATCGGAGCCAAGGATCTGGCCTTTCCGAAACTGAATCTCACCAGCCTCTACCTGTATTGGATCGGAGCCGCCATCGCGCTGTACTCCATCGTGGCCGGACATGCCGACCAGGGCTGGACCATGTACGCGCCATACTCCCTCTCCCGCAATCCCGCGGTGCTATGGATGATGATTGCGGCCTTCATCCTCGGTTTCTCCTCGATCCTGACGGGCCTTAACTTCATCGTCACCATGCACAACATGCGCGCGCCGGGCATGACCTGGTACCGCATGCCCTTGTTCCTGTGGGCCATGTATGCCACCGGTATCATGCAGATTTTCGCGACTCCGGTGCTCGCCATCACCCTGATCCTGCTCCTCATCGAAAACTTCGTGGGCATCGGTTTCTTCGACCCGGCCCTGGGCGGCGACCCGCTTCTGATGCAGCATTTCTTCTGGTTCTACTCGCATCCCGCGGTGTACATCATCGTCGTGCCCGGTTTCGGCATCACCTCCGAGATCATCGCCGCCTTTGCGAAGAAGGACATCTTCGGCTACCGCTTCGTCGCCTATTCCTCCATTGCCATCGCCATCATCGGCTTCATCGTCTGGGGCCATCACATGTTCGTGGCGGGCCAATCGGAACTGGCCGATTCCATCTTCTCCTTCCTCACCTTCTTCACCGCGGTGCCTTCGGCCATCAAGGTTTTCAACTGGACTGCGACCCTGTACAAGGGCTCCATCGACCTCAAGTCCCCGATGCTGTATGCGCTGCAGTTCCTGTGGAATTTCACCATCGGCGGCCTCACCGGCATCATCCTGGCCATCCTCTCGGTGGACATTCATCTCCATGACACCTATTTCATCGTGTCGCATTTCCATTACGTCGCCATGGGCAGCACCATGATCGCCTTCATCGGCGGCATCCACTACTGGTGGCCCAAGATGACGGGCAAGATGTACAACGAAAAGGTCGGCCAGTTCGCCGCCATCCTGGTGTTCATCGGATTCAACGTCACCTTCTTCGTGCAGCTCATCATGGGTTCTCAGGGCAGCCCCCGGCGCTACTACCATTACATGGATCAATTCCAGATCCACCATCAGATTTCCACCATCGGCTTCGTGATTCTGGCCATCGGCCTGTTCACCGCCCTCGGGAATCTGATCGCATCGTTCTTCAACAATAGCGTGGCGCCCAAGAATCCCTGGGGGGCCAAGACCCTGGAATGGCAGGAAGCGGACTCGCCTCCCGTGCTGTACAACTTCAAAGAGACTCCCGTGGTCACCCACGGTCCCTACGCCTTCGAGACGGAGAAAGCCTAATGGCCAACCCTACGACCGGATTGCCGGAACATCACGTAGCCCATCATTTCGATTCCGCTGATCAGGAGTTCGACTCCGTCAAGACCGGCATGTGGCTGTTCCTGGCTTCGGAAATCATGATGTTCGGCGCTTTGTTCGTCGGCGCCCTGCTGTTTCTGACCCTGCATCCCGCGGCTTTCCGCGAAGGCGCCCAACATCTGGATTGGCGCATGGGCGCCATCAATACTTTCTTTCTGCTCACCAGCGGTTTGACCATGGGCCTGGCCGTCATCGCGGCCCAGGCGGGACAACAGAGCAAGGTGCGGGCGAACCTTCTGATCAGCCTCGTGCTGGCCGCGGGCTTCCTGGTCGTCAAAACCCTGGAGTACAAGGTCAAGTTCCATCACGGCACACTGCCCGGCCATTTTTGGCATGGGGAAGGCTTCCATGATCCCTTGGTGCACGTTTTCTTCGGCCTCTATTTCGTGATGACCGGCCTGCACGGATTGCACGTCCTCATCGGCATGGGGTTGATGATTTTCTCCCTCATCCGGTCGACCAAGGTCAAGTTCACCCGTTCGTATTTCACCCCCATCGAAATGACCGCTCTCTATTGGGCGCTCGTCGACTTGGTCTGGGTATTCCTTTTCCCCCTTCTCTATCTGATTGGGTAAACGCATGTCTAATCACGAAACCATCGGCCACGCCATTCCCAAGTCGACAGTCGTCGGCAGCTATTTCTCCTTGCTGTTCCTCGCGGCGGTCATGATCGGGCTTTCCCGCCTGAACGTCGATCGTCTGGGCATCGAATGGGTCGATCTCCATGCCATCAAGACCTGCATCATCATGTGCGTGGCCTTGGTCATGGGTCTGATCGTGTCGATGTTCCTGATGGGCCTGCGTTACGAGAGCAAGCTGCTAAATCTCACCATCTTCCTCTCCAATTTCGTGTTCCTCCTCATTTTCGTGCTTTTCACCTGGGTGGATACCTCCTTCCGCGGCGCGGTGGATCCAACCTTCAACGAGAAGATCAACTTCACTTCCCCGGTAAAGGTTGAAGCGGCCGGCAAACATGGCGCTGCCGGTGAAGCATCGCACGAAGCCGCTCCCGCCGCCGCTCCCGTCAAAGAAGCCGCTCCGGCCCACTGAGCCGGAGCTCCGGCTCCGCCCCAAAAAAGGATTCCTCCGTGGGACTCAAGTTATCGCGTGAGCGTTTCTCCGGGGGCATGCAGCCCCCTCCAGCCAAAGGCCCCTTCTTCATCTTCCTGCTGATGATGCCGGCCTTTCTGGGCCTCATCGTTTTGCTGTTGATAGCCATGCAGTACAAACAGCTTCGGTCCTTCGTTTCTGAAAAGCCGATGGCCCTGGATTCCATCCCCGATTCCCCGGAAGCCCAGGAGCGGGTGCGCCTGAAGATCCATGATTTCCTGACCGGTGCGGGACATACCGATTCCGTACCCGTTGCCGATACCTTGATGGTCACGAAGGATGACCTCAACCAGCTCACCCGGGGCAGCCGCGCATTGGCGGATATGCATCTGGACTATCATCTCGACATGGATGATTCTTTGTTGATCGCGCGCAATAGCCTTCCCGTTTCGCATCTCAACGGGTTCATGGCGACCATGGCCCGTGCCCTCCGCATCCACGGATTCCTCAACTCCGAGATGAAGGGGCGTCCTGAATTCAAGGACGGCGTGCTGAGCATCGTTCCGGTTTCGGCGGTGATGAACGGAGTGGCCGCTCCCGTTTCGGTGCTGGATTCCAAGGGCAGGTTCGACATGCGGGAATGGGTTTCGGACAAGGACGGCTACGACAAGGCTGTGGCGAAGCTTTCCGGCATCAGAATCCGCAGCGGCGAACTGATCCTGACCCGTAGGCACTGAGCTTTTTCCATTCGAAATCATTCCATGCTCTGAACGCCTTGATGAAAACGTCCCGGCAGGCGTCCATGGCCTCTTCGCGACCAGGCGTGGCTTCCAATCGGGTCGTCGGCCACCAGGCCCGTTGGCGCTCAGTTCTTCGGGGCCGGAGCGGACGCCGGCGCGGTCATCGCGGGGCCGTCTGGGGATGTGTTCGGGACGGGGATTTCGGGTTTGCCGGAATTCTGAGCAGGGGACACCGCGCTGCGGCCGGGTGGAGCCGGATTCATGCCAGGGACGGGGCCGTGCATCTCCTGCTTGCCATCGGGCCAGCAGAGGCCGGTTTCCGGCCGGCAGGGGAAGTTGAAGTGGAGGATGACGGCGCCTTCGGGGGCGGGTTCCGCCAACCTTCTGCCGGACGGGGCCAGAGTGGCTTCGGCAAGCACCGTGACGGTAGGGACCAAATAGGTTCCATCCTGTTGCGGGTTATCCCGGTGTTTCTCCTGGGTGAGGACGTAGCTCTCAAAAGCCCTGAGGGGCTTAAGCGTGCGCACGCGCAGTTTATCCGGATGGAATGGGTAGGTGATCCGCTGCGGACGGGTGCGGGACTTGGCCCAGCGGGCGAGGCTGTCGAGGATGAACTCCTTAGTGGGGACTCTCGAGCTACCCGCCTCCGCCACCACCGGATCGCGGAGCGAGAAGAATTGAAGCGTTCCGTCCTCGCCGTAGGCCAAACGGATCTGGAAGGCATCGCCGAGGACGATTCGGTCTTCCAGCTTGCTAACATACCGGCCTGTGTAGAAGGCAGGCACGGCGGGGTAGACCTTGCCGATTCCTTCCCCCTCCTTTTTCTGGAACAAGGTGATTTCATAGTTGGCGAAAGTATAGCGGTCCGCCTTTTCAGTCAGGATCTTTTTGAGCATGGCGTCCGTGCGAGTGTGGATCAGCGAGTCCGGAACCAAATCCTTCTCCGTCAGCATTCCCACGGATTCATTGGAATAAGTCAGATCCGAATAACCGGTCTCGTAGGTGAGGATGCCGCCCTTCTTATCGCGGTAGATCCAATTCACGGCCGTGGAATCCGGTTTGGCGGCTTCCTTCATGCCGAACTGACCGAGGAAATATTTGATCTGGTCCTTGTTGTGGGGCCGGTTCATCACGCGGAAGCGCTTGGCTGAGGCGCTATCCATATTGGGAGGCGGAGGGCGCAGGGCGGCGGCCTTCAGGGAGTCGGCGTGGGCGGCTTCGCGGACGGCCTTGAGGCTGGCCTTGAGGGCGGCTGTGGCCGAGTCCTGGGATTTTTTCACGGCGGAGATGGAGTCTTTCGTGAATTTCTTGCGGGCCGCTGTGGAATCCCTGACAAATTTGGCGTGCGCAACGGCAATGGAATCCGCGAGCCGCTTGGCGAAGGCCACGGCCTTTAGGGAGTCTGCTCGGGCCGCCTTGCGGGCAACCGCGAGCGAGTCGTTATGGGCTTTGACAGCTTTTAGCGAGTCCGACTTCGCGATCGCAGCTGCTTTCATCGCCTCGGCCTTGGCGATGGCCTCGGCTTTATCGGTTTCGGCTTTTGCCTTGGCGGCGGCAACCGTGGAATCCCTAACCGCCTTGGCATAGGCCGCGGCAGTGGAATCCTTGACATGCTTGGCCTCCCGGGTCGAGTCCCGGACGAACTTGGCGCGCAGGTTGGCAGCCAACTCTGCGGACTTCTTGGCCATCGCGGCGGCTTTTGCCGCAGCCTTCAGCGAGTCGGCCTCGGCGGCCTTCTGAGCCGCAATGACCGAGTCGCGCAGAGCCTTGGCGGCCAAAGCGGCCTTCAAGGAATCGGCGCGAACAGACTTGCGGATGGCGGCCGCGGAGTCCTTGGCGGCTTGCGCGCGCGCGGCGGAATCCTTTTTGGCCTTTTTCGAAAGCGCCAGGGAATCGGCTAGGGCCTTATGGCGAGCGTCGGTGGAATCCTTGATGGCCTTGTTGCGGGCGATCAGAGAATCGTTCTTCACTTTCCTGACCGCCGTGGCGGGTGCCTTGGCCGGCATCGTGGCGGGCTGGACCTCTTCCACGATGATGCCCGAAGCCACGGCTGTTTTCCGGACCCCGACCTTGCCTGTATCGGCCCCCGCGCCGGCCACCGTCGAGGCCGATTTGACCGAGGCGGGCTCGGCCGCGAAAACGGACGAAGCCATGGTCATCAATACGAAAAACAATGCAGCTCTGTTCATGCTGGACTCCACGAGAAAAAAAATTTGAGGTCGGGACCGCACTCAATATTGCGGGGCGCCGATGACCTTGGAGTAATAAAAACCGGTATTGGCCGTGGCCGCGGCATAGTCGTGGGTTACGAATTTGAACAGTTCCCGGCAATGGTCAACGCGGTTTGACGGCAGCTGGGCCGAAAGGCACCCGGGCTGCAAACCCTTAGAGGGATACAGGTGCTTGTAGCCATAGTTGACGTTGGCGTCGAAGAAAGCGGTCAGCAGGCTTTTTTCCCCGTAGGTCCATGCGCTCCAGAAGTTGTTGTAAAGCTCCCAGCTGAGGCTGTTGTCGAATACGAAGGATTTATAGGCCAACATGGCTTTGAGCCCTTTGAAGGCTGGTTGCCATGTCGTCGCAGGCGCGCCGCTGTTGAAAAGCGAACAGCTGTTTGTCAAGAACCAGCGGTTGTATCCCGCGCCAAGATTGAATTGGTTCGGGTCGACCTGCCCGAAAGGAGGGGCGCCTGCGCCAAGGTATATGGAGCCATTGAGCCCATGGCCGCCGTAGAAAACAAAGTCGCAATATTCACGGTTTTTATAGGCGCTGCTGGTCGATGTAATTGCGGCCTTCGTGACATCGGTATTGCGCGCATCCAAAGCTAAAGTAGGCGCAGCAGTACCAGTACCGGCAGACGCTGCCGCACTCGAATACCCAGGAACGTTATTAGCGGCCGACCAGTAGAAGTTTTGACCGGAAGCAATCATATAGCCGAGATTATTCATCCCGCCGCCGTTGCTGAAATAATCGTCAATGGCGAATGTACCGATATCGAGCGAAACGGGAAACGCATTGAGATTGACTGAAAACACAAGGCACGCTAATGATACCGTAACCGGAAGCTTTTTCATCACCTTCTCCAATATATCCAATCCGTTTTATTAGTCGGAACGGGTAGAAATGGAGCTCTGCACGGTTTGGGAAACGATTCTCCCGCATGCAGCTAGTGCGTACGGGTAATCTCGTTTTTTCCCAGAGAAAACAAGCTTCACTTCGTAAACGTCCAATCGGCTCGAATCCTGGCCCCCAGGCAATCCGCTTATTTTGACCATGCGGATTGGGTAGTGTTCTTGAGGAACTGGCCCGATAGCTATAGCTGAGTCAAAATTTACATTGAAAAAACGGCGACCCGGGAATATAGAAACACCCTCCGGATTTCCCCGAAGTCGGATTACCCAACTTTGTTTGGGGAGAATCCGGAACTCCTCTTATGAAGAACCTGGGTATTGAAAAAGGGTAGGAATATGCCGTAAATCCAGTTAATGGTTTTTTCGGGAATTTTTGTTCCCCAACCGAGTAGACGAACCCTTTCAGAAGGCATCGGTGGCTATCGGTACGAATGAGAACGGAAAAAACAATGGTGTCTTGATGGGGGTTGGCTTATGGGTACCAATGAAGCGAAGATTGATTCCGGAATCTCGGTTGAGCCGGCAGTATTGCCGGTTAGGGCCCGTTAAGAAATAAATGACCTGCACCGAGGGCGGAGAGCCGGTTGTCTGGCAAGGCGCGAGGAGCGCCGCGGACCGGGCGTCCGCAAGCGA
>JBDSIO010000176.1:0-37675 GCA_039917895.1 Fibrobacteria bacterium
CCCTGCAAAAATCCCGGCCTATGCTCCCAACACAATCCCACAATGCGCCTCCAGGTCAAACATGCGACTGGGATTGCAACGTGGGATTCCAGAACCAGAATACGCTGCTAGAGCGTGGGACGGAACACCACTTGCCGCCTGCCGGAGCGCGGACGAATCGGCATCTTCAATCGCTCCTACTACGAGGAAGTGCTCATAGTGCGTGTTCATCCGGAGCTTCTCGCTGGTCAAGGGCTTCCGGACAAGTTGCTCAACGAGAAGACCATTTGGAAGGAACGCTATCGGTCGATCCTGGAGCTCGAAAACCATCTCCACCGCAATGGGACGCGAATTATCAAGGTCTTTCTCCACCAGTCCAAGAATGAACAGCGAAAGCGCTTCCTGAAGCGCATCGATGATCCGGACAAAAATTGGAAGCTTCGCGTCGCAGACGTTGAAGAGAGAAAACTGTGGGCGCGGTATATGCATGCCTACGAGGCCTGTTTAAGCGCGACGAGCACGGAAAACGCACCCTGGTATGTCGTTCCCGCGGATGAAAAGAAGAGTGCGCGGCTGATCATTTCCAAGATCATCCTGGAAGTCTTCAAGGGGCTTGAAATGGCCTATCCCAAGCCCGGTGCAACGCGCCGATTGGAGCTGAATTTGATACGCAGGGGGCTCGGAAAATGAAGACTCGTCGAAGTGGAGGCAAGCGAGCGCCGCCGGCGGAGGTATTCTGATGAGTGTGCTCTTGAATGGGACGGGTCTTCATCCGCAAACTTCAGGAGATCCGCTCCCCCCCGACTATGAGCGTATCGAAATCCGTGTCTCTGAGCTTAAGCAACTGTTCAATGTGATGGACGCATCGTCGTTCCGGGAAAGGGACCTGGATCCGGACGCCGAGGAGTTCATCGTGGGTTGGGCTCGTGAAGTCCCAAGAGGAATGCGCTTGGGTTTGCTGGTGGAGTTGAAGCGGGCCCCGGGTCTGGACGACGAGCCCGCTGTACTGCGAGATGCCATCCACGGATGTTTCACGCGTCGCGCGCAGGCTTCGAGGGCGAGGCTGCGGCGGTTGCTCGGGGTAGGCCGCATCAGCCTTCTCGTTGGACTGTGCTTCCTGGTTGCGGCTGTCGGCCTGGGCGGCCTAGTCGAAAGCACCATCAAGGGTCAGCGGATCGGGGAATTCATCCAGCAAGGGCTAGCGATCTGCGGGTGGGTCGCCATGTGGCGTCCACTGGAAATCCTTCTCTACGGCTGGTGGCCGATTCACACAGAGGCTCGGATCTACGACAGGCTGAGCGCCATGCCGGTGCGGATCTCCTATGCGGGGAATGCGGAGCCGGAAGCTTGGCGTCGCGATTGGCCTGCGCTGCCGCGTCAGAACACGACTCCACAGAAGACGCTACGGCGAGCTTCGTCGCCTCGCGCAAGCGAGTCAACCTCGACAGCAGACATCGTGGCAGTCGAGCGGGGTCCTATTGCCGCAGGCATCTCTCCTCAACCCTCTCCCAAGGGTCGGATCGGGCCCACATGATCAATAAGACCCAAATCCACGGAGGGAACGGCTCGGACCTTCTCCGGTTGTACCTCCTGCGGCACGACGACGATCTAGCCGAACTTGCCATCCACGTCTGGAATTGCCGGGTCATGGCCGCTGCGAGTGCCCGATGACTCAGCAGGCCAACAAGCCGCACGCGGCCGTGAGCGGCGATCCGCCGGAGATCGATTTCGACCTGGACAAGCTGCAACGTGACGCCTTCGGATACTTCTTACATGGGACGAATCCCGCCAACGGTCTGGTGGTGGACAAGAACGCTGAGGATTCGCCGGCGAGCATCGCAGCGACCGGCCTTGCCTTGATGGCCTATCCCGTCGGTGTAGAGCGCGGATTCATCTCGCGTTCCTCCGCTGCGGAACGAACGCTCGCGACTTTGCGCTTCTTCTGGAACAGCCGGCAAGGCCCCGAGTGCGACGCCACCGGCTACCACGGCTTCTACTATCACTTTCTCGACATGCAGACAGGCCATCGCGTCCGGAAGTGCGAACTCTCGACGGTTGATAGCGCCTTCTTGCTGGCCGGCGCGTTGACGGCCGGACTGTATTTCGATGCCGAGACTGCCGGTGAGAACGAAATCCGCGAACTCGGCGAGGCGCTGTACCGCCGCGCCGACTGGAAGTGGGCGCAAAACCATGGGACGACGGTGACGCACGGTTGGAAACCGGAAAGCGGCTTCCTCAAATACCGGTGGGTGGGCTACGACGAAGCACTGCTGTTGTATGTCTTGGGACTGGGATCGCCGAGTTATCCGCTGTCCGAAGAGAGCTACATGGCTTGGACCTCCACCTATCGGTGGGAACGCTGTTACGGACAGGAATACTTGTACGCCGGACCCCTTTTTGCCCATCAGCTCTCGCATCTTTGGTTGGACTTTCGCGGTATCCGGGACGCCTTCATGCGCGACAAGGGCATCGACTATTTCGAGAACAGTCGCCGTGCCACCCACGTGCAACGACAGTATGCGATCGATAACCCGCTCGGATTCAAGCACTACGGCCTGTATTCCTGGGGTATCACAGCAAGCGACGGTCCCGGTCCGGACACCATTGCGATAGACGGCATCGAGCGCCAGTTCTACGACTACGTGGCGCGAGGGGTGCCTTACGGCCCTGACGACGGTACCCTTGCGCCATGGGCACTGGTGGCGTCACTGCCATTTGCGCCCGAGCTCGTGTTGCCCGCGCTGCACCACTGGTTTCATCTGACCAAGTCTACCTTGTACGACTCGTGCGGCCTCATGGCTTCTTTCAATCCAGCCCATCCAGGAGCGATCGGAAATCCCTACGGGTGGTGGGTCTCGCCGTGGCAATATGGGATCAATCAGGGACCGATAGTTTCGATGATCGAGAATTACCGCAGCGGCTTGCTTTGGTTGCTGACGCGCAAGTGCCCATACATCTCGGTCGGTCTTCGTAGAGCGGGGTTTAAGGGAGGGTGGCTATGAGAGAGGGGAATTCACCTGAGCGATACGCTGGGAGTCGTCGCCCTCAAGGCGAAACCTAAACCGAAAGCCTACCCTGACCGGAGCATAAACGTTGGAATCGAATCCCAAGTGAACGTGACTACAACAATGAATCTTGGAAAGAAGGGTGATCATGAATGAAGTGAAATCAGCGACAAAAGATCCCATGTGCGGAATGACCATGGACCCGGCGACGGCTCTCCATGCCGAGCGGGATGGGAAAACGTTCTACTTCTGCAGCGGGCACTGTAAGGAAAGGTTCCTGTCTACACCGGCCGGAGCCAAGCCCGAGGATAAGCCCGGAAGCTGCTGTAGTTGATGACGAGGGCACGATGACCTAATTGTGCGGCTCCTGGTCATTGAAGTACTCAAGATGGCGCGTCGGTACGGTGTTCAATATGGGACGGAGTGCCTCGGTTATGTCACTGGGAATCCAACGAAAATTCCGCAAGGCCTGGACGGTGACCTTCCTTGCGGCCAAAAGGTTTCTCCGGATTGATGGAACGCATTGGGCCGGCTCATTCGCCTTCAATGCGTTCTTCTCGCTGTTCCCACTAATCAGTCTATTCGTCACTTTCGCTGCGTTCTTTGTCGATCGGGAGATCGCAAAGCGGGCCATAATCACGTACGTGGAAGGCTACGTCCCTCTCGATGGTCAAATGCGGGCGCGGATAGTCGGGTCCATTGCGGGAGTAATCCAGGCGCGCGAGCGGGCGGGAATAGTCGCGGTAATAATCTTGATCTGGACCGCGCTCCAATGCTTCACCACACTTGTTCGTGCCACCAACCGCGCCTGGGGCGACGAAGCGTATAATTGGTGGCGGCTGCCGCTTAAAGGAATGGCTCTACTCGGCGTCACTGCGGGTGACGTCCTCCTGGGAATGGCGGCTCCGGTTCTTGCGCATGTTGTGACGTCGTTGGTTTTTCCAGCAAACAAATTCGGCTCTTGGTTTTACGCCCTGTGGGGCTTTGTTGTCCCTTTGTTGATGTTGTTCCTAGGTCTTACCCTGTTCTACAGATTGGCTCCGCGTCGGACGACGCGATTCGCCGAAGTTTGGGTCGCCGCCGCTTGCGCCACGGCGCTCCTGCAGACGACAGAAAGCCTATTTGTCCTCTATCTCAAACACTTTGCGGCGTTGAACGCCGTCTATGGGGTGTTCGGTGGGATCATGGCGCTGCTGTTGTGGATTTACCTGTCCGGCTGCGGATTCATATTCGGAGCGTGCCTCTGTGCTGCTCTGGCTGAAGAATCTGCCTCGCCGGCAGAATCCGCGATCAAGCTGGAAGGAAGCGAGATCTAACCGTAAAGTCACCAACTATTTCCGCGGAACCGCTCCAAACGATGAATGCCTACCAGCGCTCCGCAAACCAGCCATCGGTGGGCCTGATTTACTTCCTCGGCAATCCTCTGCTCTGGTAGCCGCTGAAAAGCGCCGAAAGGAAGCGGATGCTGATCGGAGACAGGCAGACAAAATAGACGACTGATGGGTATCAATACCGCAAATGAGGCGACAAGGCCGAATCCAAGTGAAAACCCGCTGGTTGAATCGAATAATTCGCGAAATATAGGCTCCTCATATTGGCGGAACATATATTCACTTGCACTGCTGACTAGGAATGCGCTCCGATCGGAAGGGATGAATGACGGCGAAAAAGAGGACCGACATCACATGCCTTTTCCTGGATATCGGGGGCGTCTTGCTCACAAATGGTTGGGATCACCATGCCCGCAGGCGCGCGGCTACCCGGTTCAAGTTGGATTGGGCCGAAATGGAAAATAGGCATAGTCTGAATTTCGAGACCTATGAAATCGGAAAGCTCAGTCTCGACGACTATTTGGACCGTGTGGTATTCCATAGGAAACGCTCCTTCACCAAAAGAGTTTTCAGGGATTTCATGTTCGAGCAATCGAAGGCGCTACCCGGAATGCTGGAATTGATGAGCCGCCACAAAGCCCGTTATGGATTGAAAATTGCGGTGGTCAGTAATGAAGGTCGCGAATTGAACGCCTATAGAATCCGCAAGTTCAAACTTGACGGATTGGTGGACTTTTTCATTTCATCGTGCTTCATCCATTTGCGGAAGCCGGACTTGGAAATCTTCCGGGTGGCCTTGGACATGGCGCAAGTGCCGGCCAGGCAAATCCTTTTCGTCGAAAATACGCCCTTATTCGTGCAAGTGGCCGAGGGATTGGGAATCCAAGGTCTTATACACAAAAACCCTGCTTCGACGTCTTTGAAACTGGCCTCTTTCGGGTTGTCGGATGTCGATGGAAGAAAATCATGAAGGCATCTCCTGAGAAACCGGAATCTCCCTGGATTCTGGCGATTAACGGCGGGTCTTCCAGCATCAAATTCGCAGTCCACGAGTCCGGCGGTTCGTTGCGACGGATTTGGGAGGGAGCCGTTGAGCGGATCGGAATGCCCGAGGCGGTATTCCGGGTAAAAGCATTGGACCGGGAGGACGGGTTTTCAAGACCAGTCGACGCTCCGGACCATGCTGCAGCCGTTGGGACATTGATCCATTGGACAGAGGACGTCGGGCTGCAAGCAGGGCTGGCTTCCATTGGACACCGCGTGGTTCATGGCGGTCCCGATTATACGGAACCGCGGATCATCTCGAGCGAAATGATTTCCGAATTGCGTCGTCTTAGCCCATTCGATCCGGAACATTTGCCGACGGAGATTCTCCTGATCCGGGCATTTCAGAAAAGGTTCCCGGATCTTCCCCAGGTGGCTTGTTTCGACACGGCCTTCCACCATGACATGCCGCGGGTAGCGCAGATTCTCCCTATCCCGCGACGCTATGAGGCGCTGGGGGTGCGGCGCTATGGATTCCATGGGCTATCTTTCGCATTCCTCATGGGGGAGCTGCACCGTCTGGCCGGACCGGACTCGGCGCGCGGACGGATCATTCTGGCCCATCTCGGCAATGGAGCGAGCCTGGCGGCGGTGAATGACGGCATACCCATAGATACAAGCATGGGTTTTACGCCCGCCTCCGGTCTGGTGATGGGCACGCGGTCAGGTGACCTGGATCCGGGGATCTTCAGTTACCTCTCCCGTACGGAAGGGATGACGGAAGCCCGTTTCCAGCGCATGGTGAACCATGAATCCGGGATGCGGGGGATTTCCGAGACGGATTCCGATATGCGGGGTTTGCTGGCGCGTGAGGCCCAGGATGTGCGGGCTGCGGAAGCGATCGGGCTTTTCTGCTATCAGACGCGGAAATGGATCGGAGCCTTTGCGGCTGCCCTGGGCGGTTTGGACACTTTGGTGTTTTCCGGAGGCATCGGCGAACATGCTCCCGTGATACGGGCGCGGATCTGCGAGGGATTGGGGTTCCTCGGCATCGACATTGACGAAAAAAGAAACGACCTGAATGCGGAGGTGATATCCACCGATTCCGGTAAGGTTTCGGTGCGGGTCATTCACACGGATGAGGAATTGAGGATTGTGCAATTGGTGACGCATATCCTTAAGGTTTGAACCGGTCTTAAAAGGGAGTCGGAATGATGAACAATACGGATGGATGGATGAGCGGATGGATGGGCGGGAATATGTGGGCCTGGTCGCCAATCGGCGTCTTGCTCGCGATCCTTTTGGTGGTCCTGATAGTCAGGTTGGCGAAGAAATAAACCCACTCCATGAAGAGGCCACAATATTATGAATCAATCCCAAGTTGAAAACGCCGTCGTCGATCCCATTTGCGGGATGGACGTGGATGAGTCGTCAGCATTAAGCGCGCAGCGCGACGGAAAGGACTATTACTTTTGCGGTGAAAGCTGCCGGAAAAAGTTCCTGGCTGATGTACCCGGAGACAAGGCGGCTAAATCCGAGGGCAAAGCCGGACTCGGGTCCAAGGCAGACGCGCGTGCAAACGCCGGTCCCTCGGCGTCGGGTCCAGTTTATACCTGTCCCATGCATCCCGAGGTCCGGCAGGATAAGCCCGGTGCCTGCCCCAAGTGCGGAATGCCCCTCGAGCCGGTGCAGTCGGGAACGACGGCCGGTGAAGAGTCCGGCGCGGGCGCGGAGCTGAAGGATATGCAGAGGCGGTTCTGGATCGGCGGAGCGTTGACGCTTCCCGTCTTCCTGCTGGCCATGGCGCATCTCATTCCGCCCTTGGCCCGGCAGGCCTGGGTTATGGGCGATGTCTCACGTTGGCTGCAATTCGGCTTGACCACTCCCGTGGTCGTTTGGGCCGGTTGGCCGTTCTTCCAGCGCGGGTGGCGATCCATCCTCACCTGGAATTTGAACATGTTCACCTTGATATCCATGGGGGTCGGAGCCGCTTATTTCTTCAGCGCCGTCGCCATGATCATGCCAGGATTATTTCCGGACACGATGGCGCATGGCGGCAAGGTCGCAATCTACTTCGAGGCGGCTGCCGTGATCATCGTTTTGGTCTTGTTGGGACAGGTACTTGAACTTCGCGCGCGCAGCCGCACAGGCAGCGCCATCAAAGCGCTGCTGAATCTCGCGCCGCCCACGGCCCGCCAGGTTTCGACGGAAGGGGACAAGGAAGTACCGCTGGAACAGGTCAAGGTCGGCGATTGGCTGCGCGTCGTTCCCGGGGACAAGATTCCCGTGGATGGCGAACTGGTCGAAGGGCACTCCAGCGTGGAGGAGTCCATGGTTACGGGCGAGCCGATTCCGGTGGAAAAATCCGTTGGGGACAAGGTGACGGGCGGAACGGTCAATGGTCCCGGCGGTTTCGTCATGCGCGCCGATCGGGTGGGGAAGGATACCCTTCTCGGTAGAATCGTGGATATGGTTGCGGAGGCGCAGCGCAGTCGCGCGCCCATCCAGGGTTTGGCGGATAAGGTGTCCGAGATTTTTGTTCCCACCGTGTTGGGCGTTTCGGTATTGACCTTCGTCCTTTGGTTCTGGTTGGGACCGGAGCCCAGGCTGGCGCATGCCATCGTCAATGCCGTTGCCGTCCTGATTATCGCGTGTCCCTGCGCCTTGGGACTGGCAACACCCATGTCCATCATGGTCGGGGTAGGTCGCGGAGCGCAAGAAGGGGTGCTCGTGAAAAGCGCTGAAGCCCTGGAAAGGTTGGAAAAGGTGACCACTCTCGTAATCGACAAGACCGGTACTTTGACCGAAGGCAAGCCCAAGCTGACGGATATCCTTCCCTTGGACGGATTCGAGACCAAGGATTTCTTACGGATGGCCGCCTCGCTGGAACAAAGCAGCGAACATCCGCTCGCCGCCGCCATCGTTAAGGGCGCCAAGGAGGGTGGCGCCGTTCTCGACAAGGTGGAAGGCTTCCGGTCCGTTACCGCGGGGGGCGTAGCCGGTACGATACAGGGCCGCGACGTATGCGTCGGCAAGCCGGATTTCCTAAGTGACGAAAAGATAAGCGGGTTGGAGGCCCTGGAAGCCTCAGCCGGAAAGTTGCAGGCCGAGGGCAAGACCGCGGTTTTCGTCGCTATAGACGGCCGAGCCGCCGGCATTCTCGCCGTAGCCGATCCCATGAAAGGCTCCACGCCGCAAGCCATCAAGGACCTGCATGCGTTGGGACTTAGGATCATCATGCTCACCGGGGACAATCGCAAGACCGCCGATGCCGTGGCCGGTACGCTTGGCCTTGACGACGTGGTCGCCGGTATCGAACCCGCGGGAAAGGCGGACTATGTCAAGAAGTTGCGCACCGAAGGCCGTTATGTCGCCATGGCCGGGGATGGAATCAACGATGCCCCCGCGTTGAGCGCAGCCGAGGTTGGAATCGCAATGGGCACGGGCACCGACGTGGCTATGGAAAGTGCCGGTATCACCCTGGTGAAGGGTGATTTGGGCGGTATTTCCAAGGCCATCCATCTCAGCCATGCCACCATGCGAAACATCCGCCAGAACCTCGTTTTCGCCTTCCTATACAATGCTTTGGGAATTCCCCTGGCCGCGGGAGCGCTCTATCCCTTTTTCGGCCTGCTTCTGAGCCCCGTCATCGCCGGAGCCGCCATGAGTCTCAGTTCCGTATCCGTCATCGGCAATGCCTTACGGCTACGCACGGTCCGACTGTCATGAATTCCGGACTATCCATCTCCTTATTGACGGCATTGTTCCCAACCAAAGGCGCGACATGAAAAGCGTGGTACTCCCTCCCGAGGAACTCCGGAAGATCGATGCCTATTGGCGCGCCGCCAACTACCTGTCCGTCGGGCAGATATACCTTTTCGACAATCCCCTGCTCAAGCGGCCTTTGGCCTTAGGGGATGTAAAACATATGCTGCTGGGGCATTGGGGCACCACTCCGGGGCAAAACTTCATCTACGCCCATCTGAACCGGGTGATCAAGAAATTCGATCTCAGTATGATCTATGTATCAGGTCCCGGTCACGGCGGTCCGGCCGTCGTTGGAAATACCTACTTGGAGGGTACCTATAGCGAAATCTATCCTGACATCAGCCAAGATGAAGCCGGTTTGCAAAAGCTCTTTCTGCAGTTTTCGTTCCCGGGCGGCATCCCAAGCCATGCCTCTCCGGAAACGCCCGGATCCATCCACGAAGGCGGTGAACTGGGGTATTCGCTCAGCCATTCCTTCGGCGCGGTGTTCGACAATCCCGATCTCGTGGTCGCCTGCGTGGTCGGCGACGGGGAGGCCGAAACCGGACCGTTGGCTACGGCATGGCATTCCAACAAATTCCTCAATCCGGCCACCGACGGTGCGGTTCTGCCCATCCTCCATCTCAACGGATATAAGATAGCCAATCCTACGATTTTGGCGCGGATCACGCACGAGGAGCTGGATCAGTTGCTCCGCGGCTATGGCTGGACGCCCTATTACGTCTCGGGCCATGAACCGGAAAAGATGCATGAGGCCATGGCGGCGGCGCTTGATACCGTGGTCGCGCAAATCCGGAAATTCCAGGAGGATGCCCGGGTTCGCGGGGACCTGACCCGGCCCCGTTGGCCGATGATCGTCCTGGATTCGCCCAAAGGCTGGACGGGGCCGAAAGTGGTCGATGGCCTGCAGGTGGAAGGCACTTTCCGAGCGCATCAGGTGCCGCTCTCGGATCCCGCCACCCACCCCGAACATCTGAAACTGTTGGAGGCCTGGCTGAAGAGCTACCGCCCCGAAGAGCTTTTCGATCAAGAGGGCAAATTGATACCGGAGTTGGCCGAGCTCGCCCCCAAAGGCGAGCGGCGAATGGGCGCGAACCCGAACGCCAACGGCGGAATCCTGCTCCGCGATCTACGGATGCCGGATTTCCGTGAGTACGGCATTCCTGTCACCTCCCCAGGGATCCGCGGTATAGGGGACACCCATGTGCTGGGCCCATTCCTACGAGATATCGCGAAACGGAACGTGGAGCAACGCAATTTCCGGGTTTTCGGCCCGGATGAAACGCTTTCCAACGGCCTGGAAGCCCTCTTCGAAACGACCCGTCGTCAATGGGATGCCGCGACCATGCCAAATGATGAATTTCTCGCCCCGCAAGGAAGGGTGATGGAAATGCTCAGCGAGCATCAGTGCGAGGGGTGGCTTGAAGGTTACCTGCTCACCGGCCGGCACGGTATTTTCAATAGCTATGAGGCATTCATCCACATCGTCGATTCCATGTTCAACCAGCATGCCAAGTGGCTGAAGGTGACCACCGGACTCCCTTGGCGGAGAAACATCGCATCCTTGAACTACCTCCTTGCCTCGCATGTCTGGCGCCAGGATCACAACGGGTTCACCCACCAGGATCCCGGTTTCATCGACCATGTCGTGAACAAGAAGGCTTCGGTGGTGAGGGTTTACCTTCCGCCGGATGCGAATTGTCTGCTTTCGGTCATGGACCATTGCCTGCGCAGCCGCCATTATGTGAACGTCGTGATCGCGGGCAAGCACCCTGCGCCACAGTGGCTGACCATGGACGCAGCCGTCAAGCACTGCACGGCAGGTATCGGCATCTGGCAATGGGCCAGCAACGATCAGGGAGTCGGATGCGACGTGGTTATGGCCTGTTGCGGGGACGTGCCTACTTTGGAGACCTTGGCGGCCGTTTCCATCCTGCGCGAGCAGCTGCCTGGACTTAAGATCAGGGTGGTAAACGTCGTCGATCTCATGAAGCTGGAACCGAAAACCGAGCACCCCCACGGGTTGGGCGATGCGGAATTCGACGAACTTTTCACCAAGGATAAACCAGTCATCTTCGCTTTCCACGCTTATCCCTGGCTTATCCACCGTCTCACTTACCGCCGGACCAACCACGACAATATCCATGTGCGGGGATACAAGGAAGAAGGCACCATCACCACGCCGTTCGATATGACGGTTTTGAACGACCTGGACCGTTTCCATCTGGTGATGGACGCGATCGACCGCCTGCCGCAAACGGGGGACAAGGGAGTCTTTTTGAAACAACAACTCAAGGCCAAGCTGGTGGAGCACAATCGGTATATCCGAAAACATGGTCAGGATATGCCGGAAATCCGCGACTGGAAATGGAGCACTCCCTGATGAATCGCCAGGCGCTTTATCAAAGATATGATTGGGCTTGTCGTGGTAGGTTTGAAGACATATTTAGAGCATGGATGCGTTACGCTCATAAATTAAAGGAACATCAAATGAACTAGCAAAAGACTTTCCCAATCATCATTGCCCTCTTGGGCCTTGTATCCGCGCCTTTCGCGCAATCCCAAGGAACGGGGATGATGAAAGGACAGGGAATGCAATCCGGCATGAGGGATTCAAGCGGCTCCTACGCGACGATGAGTCCGGAAATGCGGAGCCACATGGAGGGAATGATGCCCCAAATGCGCGGCATGATGGGTCAAATGACGTCGATGATGTCGCAAATGGAGACCCTCATGGGGGACAGTACCATGATGATGAACCATACTCACTGGGTAGATGCTTCCAAAATGATGGGCGATATGTCGAAATCCATGAAGGAGATGTCCGGCCTGATGGCAAAAGGGAAGCTGAATCCCGCCAAGGCGAAAAAAATGCGTGTGCAACTCGATGCCTTGAACAAAAAAATGGAAATGATAGAAAAGGATGCGGTTCCCGCTAAGAAGTGACGGTCCAATGGTGAATATCGGCGTGGTTGTTTCGGTGCGTGGAAGCGTGGTCGATATCCGGTTCGAGGGCCGGTTGCCGCCGATCTATACCGTCTTGCGCACCGGCCCGGGCGGTTCGATCGTCATAGAGGTCCTGATCCAATTGGATGCCGGCAAGGTGCGCGGGATCGCGTTGACACCCACCCAGGGTTTGGCCCGGGGCATGACCGTGGAGGATTCGGGCGGTCCGCTCAAGGCCCCGGTGGGAAAGGCGGTCCTTTCGCGCATGTTCGACGTGTTCGGGAATGTCATCGATCGGGGAGAGCCGCTTAGGGACGTGGAGTGGCGTTCGGTCCATCGGGCCCCTCCGCCGCTGTCGCGACGTTCCACCCAATCGGAAGTCTTCGAAACCGGTATCAAGGTCATCGATGTATTGGTGCCCTTGGAACGCGGAGGCAAGGCCGGGCTTTTCGGCGGGGCCGGGGTTGGGAAGACGGTGCTGCTGACCGAAATGATCCACAATATGATCGGCCACCAGGAAGGCGTGAGCATCTTCTGTGGGATCGGTGAAAGGTGCCGCGAAGGGGAGGAGCTTTATCGAGACATGAAGGAAGCCGGCGTTCTGCCCAATATGGTTATGCTCTTCGGTCAGATGAACGAACCGCCGGGAAGCCGGTTCCGGGTCGGCCACGCCGCCTTGACCATGGCCGAATACTTCCGGGATGATGAACATCGCGACGTCCTTCTGCTCATCGACAACATCTTCCGGTTCATCCAAGCGGGATCGGAGGTATCGGGTCTGTTGGGGAGAATGCCCTCGCGTCTGGGGTACCAGCCGACCATGGGTACCGAGTTGTCGGGTCTTGAGGAGCGGATCGCGAATACCGACACCGGCGCCATCACTTCCATCCAAGCCGTTTATGTCCCGGCCGACGATTTCACCGATCCCGCGGCGGTCCATACCTTTTCCCACCTTTCCGCATCGATCGTGCTCTCGCGCAAGCGGGCGGGCGAGGGATTGTTCCCGGCCATCGATCCCTTGCAGTCCAGTTCCAAAATGGCCACCCCGGGCATAGTGGGCGAGCGCCACTATGCCTTGGCTCAGGAAATCCGGAGGACCCTCGCGCAATACTCGGAACTCAAGGACATCATCGCCATGCTCGGACTGGATCAGCTTTCCCCCGAGGATCGAAAAGTGGTGGCCCGTGCGCGCCGCCTGGAGCGGTTCCTGACCCAGCCGTTTTTCACGACCGAGCAGTTCACGGGACTTAAAGGAAAACTTGTGAGCCTTAAGGACTCGCTGGACGGGTGCGAGAGGATCCTGCACGATGAATTCAAGGACTTCCCGGAAAGCGCGCTCTATATGATCGGGGCCGTGGACGAGGCTAACGCCAAGCGGGATTCCCAGGCCGGGACGAAACCGGGAAAGGAGGCGCAACCTGCCGCAACCGTTCATGACTCTTAAAATCCTCCTGCCATTCGGGGTTTTCGCGGACAAAGCGCGCGTCTCCCGCATAGTGGTGGAAACCCGGGAGGGCTCCTATGGATTCCTGCCTCACCGGCTCGATTGCGTCGCCGCTCTGATGCCGGGGATCCTGGTTTATGAAACGGAAGCCGATGGAGAGGTTTTCCTGGCCGTGGACGAAGGGGTCATGGTCAAGACCGGTCCTAACGTACTCGTTTCCGTGCGTCGGGCGTTGGCCGGTTCGGACCTGGGGAAATTGCGGGCGTCCGTGGAAAAGGAGTTTCTGGCCCTGGACGAGAACGAAAAAAGCGTCCGCTCGGTCATGGCGAAATTGGAGACGGGATTCCTGCATCGATTCGCAGACTTCCAAAATGGATGAGCCCATGGAGAAGGCCCCGGACAACACGCACGGCTTCGCCGAGGAGGTAGGGGCCAAGGCTGCCCGCAAGCTCAAGGCGAAACGGCATTCCGATCAGGGGGTTTGGTTCGGCCTGGGCATGATGGGGCTGATAGGTTGGTCGGTGACGGTCCCGACCGTGCTCGGAGCGCTACTGGGCGTTTGGCTGGATGCGCACCATCCCGGAAAGTATGGCTGGACGTTGGCGCTTCTGATGGCGGGATTGGTACTTGGATGCGCCAATGCGTGGCACTGGGTCGCAAAAGAAGACAAAGCGATCCGGCAGGAACAGGAGGATACCGATGAATGAGTTTCTGCAACTGATGCCGGCTTGGGGAGCGGGTCTCGGAATCGGAGCTGTTTTCTTCGGAGGCCTATGGTGGACCGTACGCCAAGGGGTTGCTTCGAAGCTGCCCGCCGTTTGGTTCCTGGGAAGCCTCATTATACGGATGGGCATCGCCGTGGCCGGATTCTACCTGGTATCGGGTCACCATTTCGGAAGGCTATTGGCGTGTCTTTTGGGATTCATCATGGCCCGCATGGCGGTGAACCGGTTTATCCGCCCGCCTTTGGAAATACGGGCTCGCGCGGAGCCCTCCGAAGAACGGTCCGGGCATGCGGCTTAGCAGCGACGAATTGATTTTCTGGCAGCACGGGTTCTTAAAGCTCAATGCGACCATCGTATACACCTGGGGCTTGATGCTTTTGCTGGCCATCGGTTCGAAACTCATCACCCGGAAGCTTTCCGCCGAAATGAATCGCTCCGGCTGGCAGAACCTGCTGGAAATCATCGTCACCGCGATCAAGAATCAGATCGGCGAGATCGGCCTGCGCGACCCCGGAAAATACCTGACCTTCCTGGGTACGCTTTTCCTGTTCATCGCCATGGCGAATCTGTGCACCATCATTCCCGGGTATGAGCCGCCAACGGGTTCCCTCTCCACCACGGCGGCGCTCGCATTATGCGTATTCGTGGCGGTGCCGTTTTTCGGGATCGCCGACCGGGGCCTGGGCGGTTACCTAAAGACCTATCTGAAGCCGACGCCTATCATGCTGCCTCTCAATATCCTCAGCGAGTTTACCCGCACCTTGGCCATGGCCGTCCGGTTGTTCGGTAACATGATGAGCGGGGCCATGATCATCGCCATCCTTTTGACCATCACGCCTTTCTTGTTTCCGATTGTCATGACCGCGCTCGGCCTGCTTACGGGAATGGTGCAGGCTTACATTTTCACCATCCTCGCCGCGGTGTACATCTCCGCAGGCACACGCCCGAAATCCGAAAAAACCACAAAGTGACAGAAGGAAACTGATATGGATTATACGAGTCTCATCGCCGTGGCTTCAATCGTCACCGCCGGATTCACCACCAGCATAGGATGCATCGCACCCGCATTGGGGGAAGGGCGTTCGGTCGCCACTGCGTTGACCGCATTGGCGCAGCAGCCGGATGCTTCCGCCACGATTACCCGGACGTTGTTCATCGGACTTGCCATGATCGAGTCGACGGCGATCTACTCTTTCGTGGTTTCCATGATCCTCATTTTCGCGAACCCGTTCTGGAACCAGGTCATCGCCCAAGCCGCGGGGAAGTAAGGCATGCTCATCGATTGGTTCACGGTCGGTGCGCAAGCGCTGAACTTCATCATCCTGGTATGGCTGATGAAGAGGTTTTTATACAAGCCTATCCTTAATGCCATCGACGCGCGGGAGAAGCGCATCGCCGCGGAAATCGCGGATGCGGATGCCAGGAAGGCCGAAGCCAAGCAGGAAAGCGAAGAGTTCCGGCATAAGAACGAGACGTTCGACAAGGAGCGCGACGCACTTATCGCACGGGCCGGGGATGAGGCCAAGGCTGAAGGCGCCAAGCTGCTGGCCGAGGCCCGGAAGACGGCCGATGCCTTGAGCGGGAAGCGGCGCGAAGCGCTCAGGAACGAAGCCCGGAACCTCAACCAGGCCATTGTCCGCCGGACCCAGGATATGGTATTCGCCATCGCTAGGAAGGCTCTGGGAGACCTCGCCACGGTCGGCTTGGAGGAACGAATCGCGGAGGTATTCATGGGCCGCCTCAGGGAAATGGACGGAAAATCAAAAGAGGTTTTGGCTCAAGCCCTGAAGTCTGGAGCTGAACCGGCGATACTGCGAAGCGCCTTCGACCTGCCCGATGGACCGCGGGCGACTATTCAAAACGCCCTAAATGAAACCTTCTCCGCGGATATCCACCTGAGATTCGAAACCGCTCCCGGCCAGGTGGGCGGTATCGAACTCGCAGCCAATGGCCAGAAAATCGCTTGGACAATTTCCGAATACCTCACCACCTTGAATGCAGGCGCTATGGATCTGGTCGACGGAACGCCGGCTGCTGATCGCCATTTGGACAATCCGACGACGCCAATGCCTTTAGCCGTGGGGGCTGCCGATGGAAAGCGCGACTGAAGGCTTGTCCGGCATTCTCGACCTTGCCTTTTCGGGTCTGGACAAGGCCCTGGAAAGTTTCGTTCCGCGCATGGCGCCTTGCGAGATCGGGGCGATTACTTCAATATCGACCGGGATCGCCAAGGTCTCGGGTCTGCCCTCCGTCGGCTTCGAGGAATCGCTGCGATTCCCGGGCGGGGTGACCGGCATCGCATTCAACGTGGATGAGGATGAGATCGGCGTGGTCTTGCTCGGCGAATACTCGCACCTGCATGCAGGCGATGTGGTGGAGCGCACGGGCCGCGTCATGGATATAGCCGTGGGTGAGGCGTTGCTGGGGAGGGTGATCGACCCGCTTGGCCGCCCTTTGGATGGTTTGGGTCCGGTTGAATCCGATGCACGCCTGCCGATTGAGCGCCCGGCTGCAGCCATCATGGAACGCGCCTCCGTCACCGTACCGCTTCAGACCGGCCTCAAGGTCATCGATGCGCTCATTCCCATAGGGCGCGGCCAACGTGAATTGATCCTCGGGGACCGGCAGACGGGGAAAACCGCCATCGCCATCGATGCCATCCTGAATCAACGGGGGCAGAATGTCCTATGCGTTTATTGCGCCATCGGACAGCGGGCTTCCGCCGTGGCGAAAGCCGTGGCGGTCCTGAAATCGAAAGGGGCGATGGAATACACCGTTGTCGTCGTGGCCAAAGGCAATGATCCGCCCGGTCTCGCCTATATCGCCCCCTATGCCGCGACCAGCATCGCGGAACATTTCATGGAAGCGGGCCGCGATGTGTTGATTGTCTATGACGATCTCACCCAGCACGCAAGGTCCTACCGTGAGCTTTCCCTGCTGCTCCGCAGGTCTCCGGGGCGCGAGGCCTTCCCCGGCGACATCTTCTACATCCATTCCCGCCTCCTAGAGCGCGCTACCCACCTGAATCGGGAACGAGGAGGGGGATCGCTCACCGCCTTGCCCATCATCGAAACCGAAGCCCAGAATATTTCCGCCTACATTCCGACCAATCTGATTTCCATCACGGACGGGCAGATCTACCTCTCCCCATCCCTTTTCGAATTGGGAGTCTTGCCTGCCGTTGACGTCGGTAAATCCGTTTCCCGGGTCGGCGGAAAGGCGCAAAGGGCGGCCTATCGGGCGGTGGCGGGCGACCTCAAACTCGCCTACGCGCAGTTCGAGGAGTTGGAGACCTTCGCGCGATTCGGCGCCCGCCTGGATGACGCCACCCGGAAGGACATCGAACATGGAAAACGGATCCGGTCCTGTCTCAAGCAATCCGAACTTTCACCCGTTTCCGTGGCCGCGCAAATCTCCGTGCTCTTGGCTTTGACCGCCGGACTCTTTGAGCCGGTGCCGTTGGATCGGATGAAGGAGGCGGAAAAAGCGGTGAGGGACGCGTCGCGAAGCATACCGCAGGAAATCCTGGAGCGTTTTGAAACCTCGGAAAAACTGGACGAAGGGGATCGAAAAGCCATCCTGAAAATCGCGGATCAATCCCTCGCTCCTTTCCGGCCGGAATCCGGAACCGACTCCCAATCCAAATCCGCCCCCGGCGCCGAGCCCGATCCCATAGCCGTAGCGGCGGCGATGCGGGATGGTAATGTCAACGCGCCATCCAAAGAGTCCGCTTGAGCGAAAATTCGCAAAGCTTGCGCCGGAAGATCGCCAGCGCGGGCGACCTTCAATCCGTAGTCCGCTCCATGAAAGCCCTGGCGGCTTCCAGTATCGGACAATACGAGAACTCGGTCCAGGCCCTGTCGGAATATTACCGGACAGTGGAACTCGGATTGGGAGCGTGCCTCCGGACGATCGGGCCCGCGATCCCCATCGAGGTAAAAAAGGGGAAGACCGAGTCCGGTCCCATCGGAGCCATTGTATTCGGATCCGATCAGGGACTGGTGGGCCAATTCAACGAAGTGGTTGCCGAATACGCCATCAAGAACCTGTCCGAAAGAACGGGTCAACTCAATGTCTGGGCGGTCGGCGAGAAGGTTCACGCCCTATTGGTGAATGCGGATTTGCCGCTGTCCGGACTACTGGCCGTGCCCAATTCCGTCCAGGCCATCATTCCCCTGGTCGGGCGGATCCAAATCGAAAGCGAATCGGATAGGGGGGATAACCCTGATGCGCGTGTCTACGTATTCCATAACCGGCCCCAAGCCGGCGGTCTTTATGGGCCTGTAATTCAAAGACTGCTTCCGCTCGATGAGTCCTGGCAAAGCAGGCTTTCAGCCTTGCCTTGGGCGACAACCATGCCGCCCCAGATCATCGGCGCCCGAGGCGCCACCCCGCTCGCACTTGTTCGCGAATACCTTTTCATTTCATTGTTCAGGGCCTGCGCGGAATCGCTCGCGAGCGAAAACGCCAGCAGGCTCGCGGCCATGGAACGGGCCGACAGGAACATCGACGAATTACTTGGAAATCTAAAGAGCGAATTCCACCGCTTACGCCAGAGCGGCATTGATGAGGAGCTGTTCGACGTGATTTCGGGATTTGAGTCGCTTTCAAAGGAAAACACTTGAGGCCAGGGATATCGATGCCTTTCGAAGTACCAGCAATAAAAGGCGCGACATCACTTTGAACTCGCTCTGGTCTCGGATCCCTCCGCAGCCGAACGGAAACTCCCAAGACGTCGCTTGGCTTCCCTTTGGGACCTTTGCAATTGGTTTGGACCGGGGTTGGATGGGTTGCTCGGCCTGGATTCCAGCTTATAACTCTTTGATTTTTAACAAGTTAAGGCGGTACCCGGCCTACGTTAACGGGATGATTTTTACGTAGGCATCTATAAAAAGGCATTTATGACTTGGATTCCGGGTGATTGTGGGTTCGAATCCCGCCATCCCGACCATCTTTCTTTGATTTGAAACCCCCTTCCCGAGGGGGTTTCGCATTTTTGGAGGCCCTGGTTTCTCCACAGAAAGCCGGGTCTTTCATTTATTAGGGGTTGAATCCCGAATCAATTCCTCCTCGGTGAAGTGCGTCTTGTCCGCAGGATGAGGATCGAAGTTCGCAATACCGGTACCTCAGGGGCGGAGCGCAGAAACAGCGCGGCGATTCCCGCACCCACCAAATATCCGCCATACTTTTCCGGTACTCTTAACCACGACGTCTGAAATGACCACCTTGATATTGAACGTGAGGTCATTTCGGGAACATAGCCAGACCGATCTCTTCGCACCTAAAGACGGTCTGATACAAGCCGGGGATGGAGAAGCTATCTCCAGGATTTGATCCTATTAGAATTGGTTAGGTACGGTCGGCCACGAAGTGTGTAGGATTCAAGGATCCTTGGCGAGTCGCTTGGCGATGGCGTGGCCGTTCGACTCGAAGAAGGCCTCGTCGAGAGCCCGGTCCTTTATGCCCGCGCATATCCCCCCATAAATAAAACTGCCGATCCATCCGACGGGCACTGCGAATTGGGCGAAGCGGTAGGCCTTAAGCGCTCCCTTTCCTTGCGGAGGCCCATTGACCAGGAAATCCAGGGCAAGGAAGGCGTCCCCGGCCAGCAATATGACGCCCAGCCCACCGAAGATGAAGAATCTTCGATTATTGATCCGATACTTCCGCCACGCCTCCCTGGACGGCGGGAAGTTCGCGAAAATTGATCCGTCAACGTCGGGGCCCCATTCCCGCAATTGCTTACCGTTGCCGTCCCGCAAGTACCGATAGTCAATGTAATGCACTTCCGCCATGAAGGACGAATCATGGAGGACGTCCGATTCCGGATGCCTGCGTTGCATCGTATCCACATTGACGCGAACCTCATCGAAGTACCGCCCTGGCTGACAATACAACCGGTATTCCTCCAGAACCTTGCGTTCTGATGGCGACAGTGTCGGCTCCGTCGGAACGGAAGGCCAAGCGGATACGCCCATGAGGGCCAGCGCGAGAGCGGTGAAAGGAAAAAGCCGCCTTTTCGCGCGCCAACCAGGAAGGGAATCGCCCCGCATCAATTGCGAAGCCCTTCCGTGGAGTAAATAATGGGGGTTCCCCGCGCAAGGCGGGACCAAGCATTGGGGTCCGGCGTCGACCCGCCATTGGCATTCCCCACGCGGTCGATAACTTTTCCTCGCACATCCCATAACCGGGCCCCCGCACCCGGCCGCAAACCCGCAGTCCCAGCGTAAAGGGAAGGCGGGAAAAATACCCCATTCCCTTCCAAGGGTTTTCTCCGACCTGCGGCGATGCGGATTGATGTCCCCATCTTGCTCAATGCGCGAAAGGCGTTGATACGCCCATAACCATGGTAGCGATCCCACCCCGGGGTATCCTCGGCGGCCTTGCCTACTTGATCATCGGCGGTTTCCTGGATGATGGCCCGTAAATCGGCCGGCTTGCGGGAAGGATCCTGTGCAAGCAACAGGGCGGCGAGACCGGACACGTAGGCCGTGCTGTTTGAGGTACCCCCGCTGAGGTATTCGTATTCGGTATCGGTGAGGTAGTCCAATTCATATATGAAATTGCCCGGAGCCACCACGTCGATCCCCGCCCCGTAGTTGCTCCCGCCGCCCTCTAGAAATGTTTGGCTGCGGGAATCATCCGGATCCGTGGATCCTACGGCCAGGCAGTATTCGAAACGAGCCGGATATTCGATGCTATCGACACCTGCGTTGCCGGTGCTAGCCACCACCAAGACGTTTTTGGATTGGGCGTATTCGACCGCCGAATTAAGGACGTTTGAATTGGCTTGGCCGCCAAGGGAGAAGTTTATGATGCGGGCGCCGTTGTCCACGGCATAGTGGATCGCCTTGGCGACGTTTTGGTTAAGAGCGAGATCGGTATCGTCCGTTACCTTCAGGATCATCAATTTGCATTTCCAATCCATGCCGGCGAAACCGATGCCGTTATTCCCGTTGGCGCCTATTAAGCTGGCCATGCCGGTACCGTGGCCTTGGTTGTCGGTGATATCGCCGTTATTGGAAACGAAATTCCACCCTATGGAATCGTCCGCATACCCGTTCCCGTCGTCATCGACATGGTTTCCCGGTATCTCCTTGCGGTTTTTCCATATACGGCCTTCGAACTCCTTGTGCTTCCATTTGCACCCGGTATCGAGGATTCCGATTATGATGGAGGAGTCGCCGGTTTGGATTTCCCAAGCCTTTTGCATCGCCATATCGGCCCCGGCTTTAACCACGGGGTTTCCTGTGAATGGCCGGAACGTTCCGTCATTGTTAAGCGCCCATTGCTTGTGGTACTGGGCGTCATTGGGAATAAGCTGGCCGAATGCGGCCATTTGCAGTCCGGCCAGAAAAGCCAGCCAAGGAAAAAAGCCTCTCCCCATATCGCTCCCCTTCATGGGTTAATATGAAGGATAGAAACCCTAAAGAAGGTGAACGAAGGGCGTGGGCCGAACATTTCTTGGCTGAATACGATTCCAAAAAGCCTGATATTTGGCTATTCCAGGATTTCCTGGCAAAGAGGAAGAAGATTCTTGTGAAGGCAAATCCATCGTGAGCCTGGTTTGAAAAGACTCTCCTAATAGCCAGAGGCTTTTCACCTCGGAGTTGAACTCCTTCAGCGAATACCCTTGCGACGTGCCTTGGACGATGCTCTTCACACGCACGTAACGGCCTATCCCGTCCAGGATCAGGTTATCCGCCCCGCCGGTCCCTGTGCGCATGAAATAGTAGGGGTCCAGGTATTGCCGTCCTCCGAGAGCTGGATGTCGTAATCCTTCCCGTAGGCGGCGATGCCATCAGGTCCGTCGACGGCATTTCTTCGACATTCACCATCTGTCGACGCCCAGCATTTTCGTGCTTTTGCCGGAAGGGCAAGAATCCATGTCACACGGCATCAGAAACTGCACGATATAATGGCTCCGACTTCATCGGGTCCCAGTTTGGAACCGATGAGAAAGTGCGTTTCTATCACCTCCTTAAGTGTTGCTCCATAGAGCAGAGTCAACCCTCCAGTTAATATTCCCGCAAAGCGGGCCTTGCCTTCAGCGGTATACATGGCATCATTCCGACCTGTGAAATGAAGGAGGGTATACGCCGAAGTGCCGACAATCCCGGCCGTAAGTAAATATGGCCACCAGCTTTTATGTTCCCTGAACGTCAAATATTTCACGGAATCGATGGGAATGGTCTGCCGCTCCATTTTGAATACCACGGAAAGGGAGTCCCTCCCCTTGTTGAGGCACACGCTATCCGGACTGGTGGGGCTCCAAAAACCGCCTTTTTTGCCGAGCACGTATTGGCCTTGGACGCTTCGGGAGGAGATCAGGAAGAGGAAAAGGAGTATGTATTTCATGCTAACTTGAACTAGGGACGATTCGCGTCCAGGGCGAAAACGACCGGTCCTCCCCGCCTGGACCCGGCTCGTGAAGCAGCGGAAGCCGCTTGCTCCAAGCGGACCAGTTTTCTTCCCTTCAGGTCCCAAATCCCGACAGTCTGGCCCGGTTCAAATGCAAATGCGCCTCCAGAGAGGGACGAGGGAAAAAGAATACCGGCCTTTGGCATGGTCCTGTCATGAGCAGCGGCAATCCGGATCGCGGATTTTATTGCGCTCAACGCGCGGAAGGCATTTACGCGCCCATACCCATGAAAGCGATCCCATCCCGGAGTATCCTCGGTGGGTTTGCCCACCTGGTCGTCGGCGGTTTCTTGGATAAGGGAACGTAACGTAGCTGGCGTTCGAGTAGGATCTTGGGCAAGGAGTAAGGCGGCCAAACCGGATACATAGGCGGTACTATTGGAAGTCCCCCCTGTGATGTAATCATATTCGGTGTCCGCGAGGTAGTCCAAAGTGTAGATGAAATTTCCAGGAGCTACGACATCGATATCATTTCCATAATTGCTCCCACCCCCGCTTAAAAACGTTCGGCTAAAGGAATCGTCCGAGTCCGTTGAGCCGACCGCCAGACAAAAGTCGAAACGCGCCGGGTAGAAAACGCTGTCCACTCCTTCATTACCGGCACCCGCTACCAGAAAGACATTTCTGGATTGGGCATATTGAACTGCAGAGGTGAGCGCGTCCGAATTGCTTTTCCCACTAAGCGATAGGTTAATGATCCTGGCGCCATTGTCCACGGCATAGCGGATGGCCTTGGCAACGTTTTGATTGAGGGCGAGGTCGGCAGTATCCTTCACCTTGCAAATCATCAGTTTGCATTTCCAATCCATGCCGGCGAAACCGATGCCATTATTGCCGTTGGCGCCAATTATGGCGGCCATGCCCGTCCCATGACCGTGGTTGTCCGAGATATCGCCGTTATTGCTTACGAAATTCCACCCAATCGAATCATCTACATACCCGTTACCATCGTCATCAATCTGGTTTCCCGGAACCTCGTGGCGGTTTTTCCAGATCCTGCCCTCGAACTCTTTATGCTTCCACTTGCATCCCGTGTCGATGATGGCGGCTATGATGGATGAATCGCCCGTTTCGATCGCCCAAGCTTTCGGCATATCCATATCTGCCCCGACTTTGACATTCGGATTTCCCGTGAATGGGTGGAACGTACCGTCATTGTAAAGCGCCCATTGCTTATGGAATTGGGCGTCGTTGGGAATAAGCTGCGCGAAAGCGGCGGTTTGAAGTCCCGCCAAATAAGCCAGCCAAGAAAAAAAACGTCTCCTCATATCGCTCTCTTTCAAGGGTCAACATGAAGGATAGTTTCTTTCCAACGATTTCCGACCTTTTTCGGCCTAAGGAAGGGCTCCATAGCTATCCAGAATTACGTCCGGTTCGAAGCGGACGGAATTTCCGTAGATTACGCCGTATACGGTGGCTTGGCCTTGGGACGTTCCTCGCGAATTCACGTTTATATCCGCGCGTGGCGCCGTGAGCCGACCGACGAATCTGGAATCGGTCCCCAACCGAAGCGGGGAAGCTTGATGGCTGTAGATATTCACCTGGGATGCCAGCCCGGTTGTTTGAAAGCTCATATTGAAGCGATCCCCGAAGGCCAGGTTATCCCTGACCTTAATGTCGATCGGCCCTGTCGAGGTGTTCAGGATGACTTTCACGTCGGGCTCCAGGACCAGAGACTTCAGGTTGTAGGTTCCGGCTTTCAGGGTCAGGGTGGCATTAGCATACGCATGCACGCCGCCATAATTCCCGGGATTCAAGGTCAGCGATTGGCCCACGTTCAGGTTCACGTCCTGGCTACCCACGGGGATTGTTCCTTGCTGGGGGATGGAGCAGGCAGTGATGGCCGAACCCGTAACGACATCGCCTTCCACATAAGTATTATCCTGACGAGTCAAGCTTCCGGTCACGTGGACGTTTCCGAAAACATGGGCCCGCGAGCGTAGGAGGAGATTCCCACCCGCATCCACATTACCCCGAATCGCGCCATCCGCACCCACTTCGACGTACGAGGTGGAACCGATTCCGCCGCCGAACACGGCGGCCCTGTCCGCCAGCACGGTTTGCTGGTTGGAATAGACGGTGTATTTGTCCAGGCAACTCGGCGCCGGCGGGATCGGGGGAATTGAACCTGGACCAGGATTGACGCGTACCTGTATGGTAGTTGTCGTCGTGGGATCGGGGCTGGTATAAACCCCCACGTAAACGTCCTGGGACCCGATGGTGTATGTGGCCACTTGGGTGAAAGTTACGCCGTCGGTGCTGATGGACATCGTAATCACGTCGCCTTGGCGTTTAGTCTTGATGAAGACGTTCGGCACCGCGTAAGTTCCGGGAATCGGGTATTCAATCATATCCAAGGTGTTTGGATTCCGTTGCTGGATCACGAGCTGTCCGGACGAAGTGATCAAGACCGAAACATAAGGCCCGTTCACATCGTTCGAGTTACGAACCATCACGCCGGACTGCACTCCCGCTGTCGTAGGCTTGGTTACCATCTGAAAGGTGATTTCGAAATTACCCTTGGCTTTCGTGTCGGCGAAAGTGCCTTCATCGTTCTTGGGCTTGAGGCGCGTTCCCGGCTCGGTTACGACGGTCATGCCGTTTGGATCCCCGGAGACGGGAAGGGCCTTGCCTTTGGTATCTTCACCGAGGGGATCCATAGTCAAAGGCGGGCCATCAAGCCCCCTGTCCAGGACAATCGGAGTGGGATCATTATAGGTGGTGATATTCCCGGCCTTGTCTTCAGTTTCGATGCTAACGGTGTAACTTCCGTCGGGAACAGCCCTATCGAACAAGCCCGCGTACCATCCCCCGGCGGCGCCCAGGTTCGTTTCCAGCTTGGGAATGTACATGCGATTGGGGTCAATCCTCCCGTCCGGAACGCCGATGCCATTTTCCGCGATTTCGACCGAGGCGTTATAGGTATGGTTGTCGCTATACGTAACCTTTTGTTCAGCCTGATAGGGGTCTACCAGGTTTGCCCACGCGCCCGTGGGAGTGAGGGTGACCCGGACCACATCGGCTTCGGAGTCGAAGGGCCTGGTGTTGAGGCTACCGGTCCCAGGAGTGAACAGTATGCCGAAATATGCGGAGGACTTGTCGAATCTCCGCCGGCCTTGGTCATCCTGCCAAGTCTTGTTGATGGTGATGCTGGGGTTGCGCGTGTCTACGATGAAGTACCCCGGCGCGGTAACAGTTGTATTTCCGGCCTGGTCTATCACGGTATTTACGGCGGCGTAGAGACCGTCGGGCGGAGGATTGGCGGCAGTATAGGGGTTGAAAGCCCAGTTCGTTGAAACCGCCTTTCCGTAAGTGAGGTCTTCGCCCGCCATGGTCGCCGTATAAAGCAATTGGTCGGCGTGCGGATTGTAGGACTGGCCATAAATTTTCCAGATTCTGGTGGTAATTTCCTGCGCGGCGGGGAAAAAAGACGAAATATCATCGTCCGCTTTGAAGCTGATGTCCACCGGAGGGGTGGTCAAAGCCCCGGTCGCGGGGTCGTATTTCGGGGAATAGTAAACGACGTTGGATTCACTAATGTCTGCCGCATCCACTAATCCGTCGAAATCATTGTCGATACCGTCGCAGTCGGGGCGGGAGACATCGATACTGGACTGATTGATGGCCTGGCACGTTTGCTTGGCGACGGTGCATTCCTGGGTACTGCCAAGTCCTTGGCAAACCGTGCTGCAATCGGTGGGGGGAATTCCCGGATTTACGGTTTCATGGCAAACGTCGGTACCGTCGATTACACCGTCTTCGTTATAATCGTTTCTCATCTTAGGCTCGGTGACTACGACGTTCGGGGCGAGATTGTCGATGAAGAAAGGGATATTCACGCAAGTCTGGAGGCCGTTGGTGGCTTGCAAGGAAAGATTCAACATCTGGTCCGGAGTTACGATTCCATTCTCCTTCTTGAGTTGGGAAGGAACCATCGACACCTTGATCATATGCAGGCTGGTGCCGCTAATCGGCTGAATTTGGAATTGCCCGGGCGCAGGTGAAGTGGAGGTTTGGGTGAGGAAAAGGCTTCCGGAGGCGGATTCCAGGGAGACCTGGCTTGAGCCGGAAGCCTGGAAAGGCGTTTCGAAGCCAAGCGCCAACTGCTTTTGCTCGGAAAGAGGAATATTCCAATTCATGACTTTATTGATGAAGACGGCAGGGACCTTCGGGCTACCGTCATCCAGGGCCTCGTGAAAGGCCAATGCATCTCCCTGGACGAAAGAGGCGTAGGCATGCGCCTTTTCCCCTTTTCGGTTGGTAACACGTACCCTGATAACGTTGGTGCCGCCGCATTGGTCGGCATAACTCAATGGCGCGAAGAACAGGCTTCCGGTCAGTTTGTCCCCGGCTCCCAAGGTTCCGTCGCCATTCAAATCGACGAAACGGCCGGAATAATTACCGAAATCCGTTTTATAGGTAAGGGGAGTCCAATTCCCCGAATTCTGCCGGTATTCCAAGACAGCCGAGTTCATGTAATAATCCGTCAGATTGCCTACCAGCATATTCGGGCGCCCGCCGGCCGCCGTGGTTTGGATGACGTTATTCTGATTGTTGAACCAGTGCTTCCATTCCTGCCCGGCCGGCCAGTCGTTCCGCAAGCCATCGAACTTCTTGATATCATGCACGGGATTGTTGTAAATCGTGGGCGCAACGTGGGCATCAGGCCAGTAGTCAACCGATTTGAGCTGGGGGAGATTGCTTTGCGCGAGGAAAGTGGGTTGAAATTCCCCAATTACGTGGCTGATGGAAACCTCGGGTTTTCCGGCCAGGATGGGCGGAATATCCGTCCGCGCCTTCGGGGTATCCGTATGGAAGTAATACCGCTTGTTACGCCTATCCCGCTGGGCTGCAGGGAAAATGGATTTCATGTCGGCACTGGATTTACTTACAATGCCGTCCGAGGCGCTTAGCCATACAGTGGCCGAGGCTAAACCCGCAAAGCCGGTCCAACAAAAACCGGCCCGTACCCAATTCGACCAGTTCCAAAACCCGCCAATGGAAAAATAAGCCGCATAGGCGGCAGACGTAAACATGAGGGGAATCATCATGAGCTCAAAATGCGTAGCCTCTCCGACAAAGTTGGTATATGGGATGGGGGTTCCATCGGAACGTGTAGGCGTCTGGCCTGCATACTTCTTTATAACGGAATCGTGCCATTTCAAATCTTTTATAACCGGCGTATTTGACCCTCCCGCTGCGGGTTGGTAAATGATCTCGGTTTGCATTTTAATCAGCATGGCCGACGTCAGGGCTAGCCATGCCGCCGAGGTCCAATGGAATTTCGTTCCGATGAAAACACTCATGATGGGAATCAGTTCGGTAGTAACGAGCGTTGAGCCGACGATCCAATTGGCGAAGAGGGACGGTACACCTTTCTTGGAGGCCATGGGCGATCCATCGTAAGGGGTGTTCAAGGATACGACTTGATTGACATGGTCCCGCAGCCTGAACCCGGTTGAATAGATTTCGGTCCCCGTCCCTAGGCCTGGGCCGGGAGTAATCCCGTTCCAATACAGACCACCCGTGTAGCCGTTGCTGAAGTATTTTTCATCTTCAGCAAGCATGTTGGTGGTGACTAATCCGCCATTGCTGTGGCAGACGATATTTATCTTGGCTGTTGGATCCCCGACCCATTTCCAGTTGCCGTAATATTCATTCAAGACTTGGATGACTCGGGTACGGAGAATCTGGGTTTGCCCTCCCCCTTTGAAATTTGTGCCGGGAGCCGCGACCGGCGTTTCCACGCCCAAGGTGAATCCCCACATGGGGTCGGTGCCATAGGCTTCGAATTTCCTGCTCTGAGTGCCGGCGTCATCGTCGGATTCGTTATAATAGGCGACTCCGTAGACTTCTACATAGGTATGGTCCAAGCCCGATTGGCTTCCGGGTTCCTGCAGTGGCTTAAGTTGACCAGGGGTTGGAAAATTTCCGCTTCGATAATAGTCAGGGAAAGCCATGGGGTTCCCTTGTTCGAGGTTGCCGCTTGGGCTGAGCGCTGATACCAGGGTATTTCCGACCGTCGGACCTGTGAAGCCTAGAATATGCGTGCTATACCTAAACTGCGTCTTGGATGTTTTTGCAGTTTCCACTCCCCAGCCATCCGCCATTGCGTTGAAGCCATGCACGAGGATGGTCGGATAGGGGCGGTACATGAAGTCCGTCTCCACCTGGGCTTCACTGCGGATAGCGAGTAAAGAAATCGCCAGAAAAGACAGCAGAATTCTGGATTTCATAAGAAACCTCCTTAAAAAACCTATTTCAATTCAAAAATCGGCGCAAAAAAAACCAAAAGGATGCCTAGAAAATCTTGAAATCCTTACTCGGTAACGGACTGATTTTTTTGAAATCAATAAATTTCATGCGAACGAATCCGCCCGTTCCAAAGACCGTATTGATTTCACTCATAATATCCTCCCCGGCCAATTCCCGGTAGTTATATCCAATCTCCATGGTTTCCCCTTGTGGGGTAGTGAAGGACATTCTCTTTAGCAGCCATTTGCGAGTATCCAAAAGCATATTGGCCTTGATGCTCATGCCATCCTGTTTAAGCGTGGCTTCAATCTCGAGGTTCCCATTCGGCTTATCGCCGAGAATCCGGAAATCCATGCCTCGCAGCATGTCCTTCAGGTTCGGAGACTTGGGAGCGCCGGCTTCCGCCCCCCCCGGCTCGACACTTCGAGTCACCTTGCCATCCTTGGTTTTAGACCAAGTCGTGTCCCCGCAGCCCGAATTCTCCGTTCCGGCCTTGTACATGATCATTTTGAAGCAGTTCGGGGGGGAAAAAGACATGGACCCGCTATCATTCAATGCCGCCATTTCACCATATTTAATGGTGCTTGATACCTTGGCATGGTATGCGACGAGCGAATGGCTGCGTTCGGTTGCCAGTTTTTCGTAAACTTCTTCCTTGGTCCAAGCTTGGCAAAAGCCCGCCAGCAGCAAGGGAGCGGCGAAAATCCAATAATTATTCAACTCTTCCTCCGTAAATACAAAAACGAATCCAATCCGCCAGGACCCGTGGATCTCCCCGAGATACCTGCATTTGATTTTTTTCTGCTAGCGCGTTTAGATCTCCCTTGCCTGGGGATCCCTAATATCTCGAATGTAATAGAAATCCCAACCAATAGAAGGGATTATTTTTCAAGAAAGGAGTTTAACCAAAAATAATTGTAGGCGGTTCCCTGTTCCAATAGTCCCGAGAACAACTCGGCATCAGAGCCGGAGAGGGACAGTTTGCCGCTCATTTCTGGCGTGGTGTGGCGCATGCGGGAATAGAGCAGTTGGGCATTGATTATACCGAAATGTGTTTCCCGCAGGTATTCGTCGATTTGCTTGGTGGGAGGCCATTGATGGGCCAAGTAGCTAATCTGATAATATGCCATGAAGGGCAAGGAGTTGACGCTCACTTGGAGGGCGGCAGAAGCCAGCAGCGTCGCAAGCAAGAACCCTTTAAGCATCGCCCTTTCAACCCGGCGCAGCCTCCCCAGCAAGTTCTCCCAGACCAAGAGGAAGGGCAAGCTTAGCAACGGAAGGAAAACGAGCATATAGCGCGGGCCGTAACACCACTCGCCACGCCAATTCGCGAATTTGCAGTAGGCCACAAGGAATACCGGAAATAGGACTGCAAGAATCATGGCCTGATGGACATGCTTGCGGAAGAACTCCCTGTAACCGAACAATGCGGGGACCAAAAGCGGGAAATGCATGAAGATGCTCCCTTGCCCACTGAAGAAATATCCGTAAAACGCGTCCATGGCGTTTCCGGAAAACAACTGGGACTCCCTGGTCCATTGCCGATACCCTGTATCGATGGGCGAACCGAACTTGAATGCGTTGACCATACCTAAGGTTGCCACGATGGCTAGGGCAGGCAAAGCGAACTGCGTTATGAGTAGCTTCATCAGGCGTGTTTGATGCCGATAATGGTCTTTTTGTTTGCCCATTGCAGCCAGGCGATCCACGAGGGCTACAATGATGGGCATACCGGGTAGGATCAGTACATACAATAGCTTCACATGGCAGAGAAGGCCCGAATAGATCATAGCCAGTAGGAGCTGCCTGTCGGGCAAGGCGTCCCGGAATGCTACTTCGGGATATCGTTTCAAGAAACAGGAAAAATGGTAGAAAAAGCCGAGAAAAAAGAGGACTTGGTAGCATTCCGAATTTTGCGCGCGCAGATAGTTCCACCAGAAGGTTGCGAAGCAAGCCGCAAAGAGGAAAATCATCCGGGTGCCGGTACGTACCCGGTAATCCCTGCTGATGAGGTATAGGTAAAGGACGCTCAAGGTCCCCACGAGAAGGTTGAAAATGTTCAGGTAAATAACCCTAGTCGGATTGGCATAGGACAACTTTCCCTCGATGACCTTCTCGGCCAGGAGGGGGGGAACGTAGAGCAAGGTGTTGAGGAGGCCATATTTTGGAAACCAACGCCCTCGCTCCGTATTCTCGAAAAAGTATTGGCCTCGTTCCCCCATTCTTCGTGCAATCGAATCTGGCACCCCTAAGGCGCGCTCATTAAGAAGGTGGACGGTTTCGAAGCGGATCGCAATCGGATCGCCTATATATTCGGAGGCGGGCAAGCAAAGGAAATTCACGGTTAGGAAGACCCCTAAGGCCGTGAAAAGGAGGCGCTTAGCCCGTATCCAATCGCCCACCCGGCCGAAGATTTCTGAGAAATCCCTCATGGCGATACCCAGGCGCAGGAAGAATCGAAATCGTCCGCTCCATTCCTCTCGTATAGCAGTACGGGGAGCATACGGCTTGGCGTCCCAGCCAACTCATCCCCCGAGGCTACCAGGTGGAACCAGGATTTGGGCGTGGCCGCAGTATTCATCATGGCAGGGGTAAAATGGCTATTCCAGTCGCAAACCACGTAGCGGAGCCTGTCCGCGCAAACCGATTCCCAAAATCGCCTCTCATCCAATATTCCTGTCATAAAGCGCTTAGCATTAGTATCGATCTCCCCGGCCGCCAATTTCCTGCCCGACAACAAGGCCAAAAGAGGGGCGATGATAGAACTGCCGGTAAGCGTTTCTCCATCCGTGGAATTCTTCTTGATGAACTCAGCCATGGGCAAGGCTTCAGGGAAGGGTACGCGGCTCCAAAGGTAGGAGTGGTATCCTGGAACGGGGCGATAAAGGGCCCATTCCGATTGCCAAAAAAGCGCCTTGACCCAGTCATCCAATCGTTTATTGCCGGAGAGCCCTTTCCACTCATACTGGACGATGGAGGATTCGGCCAAATCAACATTGCCCGCGCTCCGGAAAATGCCCGTGCCCAACGGCATCGCTAGGCCGGCAGATACAAGGCAAAATAGGCCCAAGCGAACGCCCCGTCCCTCTCCGGAACCGGAATATTCCCCAAGGCTTCTGAAGCCGAGCGAGATTTGGCGTCCGAGCAGGGCTGCCAGGAAGGGGTATATCAACAGAAAATAATGTCCATATTGCTCCCTAAACATGGCGTATTGAACCACGAAAGCCAACGCTATCGACCAGAGCGAAAAGGCTATGGATTCGGCGCGACCGTCCGCAATTCCCTTTATGAGCGTCACCGGGATGGCTCTAAGCCGCGTATTGGGACGGAACTGGGCCAGATAAATGATCGGAGCGACGGCCAGTGCCATCCAATGGGCGGGCTGGAATAACAACTCTTCAAGAAAGACGCGGCTCGAGTACACCGCTTTCAGGTTGTTGACCAAGGTCGAGGCGAATCCCAACGGCTCCCACGTCAAGGGGTGCATCCTGGGATCGGAAAATGCCTTCAATCCGTGATATGCGTAAACACCATCTAGGAAGCCCTGTCCACCCGCGATCCAGCAGATCAGGTTCCCGGCTACGAACACCCCGGTGAAAGCCAGAAACTGTTTCCACCCGCTCCTGGCATCCCGAAAAAAACCCAGGGCCAATGCAGCGCAAATGCCGGCTGCGGCATACACGCCGGTCAAGGCGGCGAGGCCAAACAAAAATCCTGCCAGATAATACCTGCAACGCAAGGAAAAAAGAACCGCTGCCGCCATGAAAAAGGTGGTCATCTCGGCCCCGCTCAGGAAAGCGGTGGAACTCAGACAATTGTTGGAAAGGAGGAAAAAGGTCATTGCCAAAAAAGCGGCAAGGCCGCCGAAGTACTGTCGACACAGGATCCATAAGGCGAAGCCCGTGGCGGCCCCGGTAACCGGGCTCACCAATTTGGCCAAGGTGAAGGAAAACCCGAACAGCTTGAACAACGCCGCCAGCAGGAGGATTTTCATGGGCGGATGTGCGAAGAAAAAATCGCGGTAGGGAACTGCGCCTTCTGCGAAATCCTTGGCCATGTAGAAATAGATGTTTTCGTCTGATGCTATCGGTCGTGAAGATTGGGTCATGAGTAGCGCATACAGCGCCAACAAGACGGCGGGGGGCAGGAACCCGGAAATTTTCATGGCGGCGGGCGGAATTTCCGAAAGGATTTTTTTCCATTGATCCGGTTCTTCGCCACCTACCAGAGTCAAATGCAGGATCAATGCCGCCAGCATGATTCCCGGAAAAAAAGCATCCGCTCCTGGAGCATTGAGAAAGGCCAACCCATGGCCGAGGGCAAGAGAGATAGGGGCGGCCAGGAGCCCCCAGGACTCAAGCCGGGGGATTGGCCCGTACTCCCGTTCTGGCGCCTTCTCCATTCCGCGGGATGCCAAGAATACCTTTACCCCCGTTAGTATTGAAACGAGACAACCCAAAATGGTCAATCCGACTAGCGCCCGGCCGGTGACGGAGCCGGGCCTGGTCAAAGACGAATATATCGGGAGGGCCGCGAACTCATTGAAAGGCGAGAAAAGGGCCAAGGTACCCCCAACCAGCGACATCAGGAAAAGCGTCCGGCCGTTTCTGCCTAGGCCATCGAGCTTCCGGGCCCATGCCATGGCCAGGAAAAACAATACGGAAGGGATTCCGAAAAAATGGGACGTAGCCCCCGACAAGGGAGAAAGATGGAGGTTCTCGCAACGCCCCAATGCAGTGAAAAGCGTCAGCACGGAGAAAAAACAGCCTGAAAGGGCTAAGGCCCTCCATGCTCTTACCTGCATTCCCGCACCCAGGAATCCTTGGATGAACGATATTCCCGCCAAAAGCCGGGCCGTATTCCACAAACCGGGGAAGTCGGCCTTTTCCGTAGATGGACAGGCTGCGAAGGCGGCAATCGCTCCGATGATGCAAACAAGGCGAATAGCGATAGCGTTATTTTTATTCACGTCGGGAGATCCAGAAACGGTTTCATGGGCGCGTGGATGGAAAGGTATATCTATTTTCCTAGAATTTCCTTGGTCCTAAAGAAAAGCGCGCCTGAATCCGGAAATCCATGGCAACATTACATCGGCAATTGCCCCGGTTTCCCTCTACTAGATGATAGTCAGCGTCGTCGTGCCCTGCTACAATGAATATCATACGCTCCGAGACTGCATTACGAATGTCGTTGAACTCGCTAACCATGGTTTCGGGCTTGAGATCATCATTGTCGACGACTTTTCTGAAGACGGGAGCCTGAACATCGCCGATGACTTGGCACGGAAATACTCCTTCATCCGCGTATTCAGCCACGATATAAACATGGGCAAGGGGGCGGCTCTCCGGACTGGTATTTTTCACACCACCGGTGATTTCGTGGCGGTGCAGGATGCGGACCTGGAATATGATCCGATAGATTTGCTGCTTCTTTTAAAGCCTCTGATGGAAGGAAAGGCCGACGTGGTATACGGCTCTCGTTTTCTCCATCCAGGTGGGTTTCGTGGATCATTTTTGCATAGATTGGGAAATTCTTTTTTGACGTTTTCAAGCAATTTGCTCACTCATCTCGAACTCACCGATATGGAGACTGGGTATAAAGTTTTTCGGGGCGCGGACATCCGAAGCATCGAGATCGAAGAAGACCGCTTCGGTTTCGAGCCGGAAATCACCGCCAAGGTGGCGAAGAGAGGCTTGCGCATTTGCGAAATCGGAATCAGGTATGAAGCTCGTACCTATGCCCTTGGAAAGAAAATTGGCCTAAAAGACGGGTTGCAGGCCTTGCATTGTATCCTCAAATACAATTTGTCTATGGCTTCCATATTCCCTGCGCGAAGTGGAAAAGTCGGTCGGTAACATTGAGTTCTAAAAAGTGGTCGACCCTGGGCGTATGATTTCCAGAACTAACTTTTGAAGCCTCTGGCTGGTAGGTCAACCGAAGCTCGAAGCCATGCTCCCCCTGGATAAATCGCGGAAGATCAAACCGAATTTGAGAACTGGTTCGGCCTCAAGCCATCGGCGCCCTTGAGTACTTTCCTCGTGCTTGTTCCAACTTTGCGCCTTAGGCTGATCCGAGGACCGGTTTCCCTCCGTCAAGTTCGCCTTAGTGGCGCTTTGCAATGAGAAGGGGACACCGTCGAGCTCCTGCTTTCATGGAATGATTTGGCCCACTCCTGCATCGAGGAGGTGGCAAATAGGGTTGCTCAATTGCTCCGGACCGAACCTCGTAGCGGTCCGTGGGCTGAATGCCTTTTCCTGAAGCTGGCGACCGCCAATGTGTCCATGCTGGTCATAACCGCAGTCCAAATGGTGTGACGATTGGGGCGGGGGATGAGAAATTGGCATCATGGGGAGAAGGAACGCCCTGTTCCCTAAGACCCCAGTTGAAGGCGTTTATTCTCGGAATCGAGTAATTGCTTTATTTTCGCCTGAAATGAGCTAGGCTTAGTCAAAAAAGTTCTGACATCGTCCAACCATCCCGACCAATTAAAAGAGGCCCGGTTCTCCGAGAGGGGAGTCGGGCTTCTTACTTTATATCCCCTTAGCTACAATAACAGCAATGTCCCGGGCACGGGTGAGGGTCAGGTAGAGCTGCGTTGCCGGATAGAAGTCGTGGTAGCCAAATCGGGCAATCGCAGAAAAATTTGGTCCCCTATCTTTTCTCGATAAGCGCCGAACGCGAAGCGCCTCCGGATACCTGGTAACGCAGGATATATTTCCCCGGAGAGAGGGGTTTCCCGTTTTTCCCGGTCAACGACAAGGTATTGCCTTCGTTGGCTTTGCCCAAATCATACTCGATTTCACCGTTGAGTTTCAGAATCGAGAACGCGGATACCATTTCATTGCATTTGATCCGGACTATGTCGTTTCCCACGGAAATTATTTCATCCGGAATATCGTGCGTAGCCGCGCCCGAGGCGATGGAAACCGGTTTGGTCCCCTTCAACCAATTCTGTAAGGGCACGATCTTCTGCTTAACGAGGTCATCCGTGAACAATTTGGAAATGGCTCTCGCCCCCGCCACATTAGGATGGGCTTTTGCGTCGACGAATAGCTTGGTGGAGGCAGCCTTTCCGATCTCCAACATATACGCTTCGGTCAGTTTGGTCATATCCACAAGCGGGACCTGCTTGGCCGCGGCCAGGTTCCGGGTTGCCTGGGGGTAATCGCCGCGCCCGGGAATCACATGGGATTGCTCCAAGGTCTTGCCGTCGCTATTCCAATAGTTCCTCTGGATGGAGGTCGCGAGGATGGGGATGGCGCCGACCTTTCTCGCGAAGTCTATATAGATGGTCTGATATTCTTCGAAGGTGCTTCCCGGCAAGGTAGAGAGATCCGCCTGCGTTTTCTCATCGTTATGGCCGAATTGGATGAGTACGACATCCCCTGCCTTGATCATATCCTTGAAGGCGGGCCATCCCTCCCTATCCGTCAGAAAGCTTTTCGAGCTCCTTCCGCCCAATGCCTTGTCTTGGATCGCCACGCTGTCGAGGTTGAAGAATTCATCGAGGAGCTGGGCCCAACCCCTCTGGGAGCTGGAGATGGGATTGAGGGCCGCCGTGGAATCGCCAAGTATCCAAAATGTAGGCTTCACCGGAGCATTGGTGGCGGAGATGGACATCACCCCCAGAAATATGGCTAGCAAACGACGCATTGTTCCTCCTTGGAGCCCCTGCCCACGATCAAACATTATTCCTGCGGCGGAAAAAATGGATTTGGACCGGACGAGGTCTCGATTTTGGTTTGAATATAAGGTCGAATGCCGATTTCCGGTTAAGCATCTACGAATTGAGACGTCTTATTTTCGGCCGCTCGTTTACAGCTGTAATCATCTATTTTCCTGGTCGAAAGGGCAGGCCCTGATAAGATCGCTTGATCAGAACCGCATGAAGAATTTGATGGCGTCGCTGTTGATCCATTTGTAAAGTGGAATAGTACACGAACTTGCCGATATTATACCCGCCGAATGGGCCTATCGGTTTATATGGTTGGCCAAGGGGGATGGCCCTCAAGTCCGCAGGAGTCCTATGATGTCATTCTCAAACTTCTCAATCCAGGCCAGGCTGCTCCTCGCAGCCGGTTTGTGCAGCTTTTCCCTAAGCGGAGCGCAAGTGACGCCGGTGGCCTTGCACGGCCAGCTCAAAGTCCAGGGGAATAAGATCGTCGACAAGAACGGCCAGCCCGTGACCTTGCACGGGATGTCCATGTATGCGTGGGCCCAGCAGGGGCTGCAGTACTACACCGCCGCCGCCGTCAAGCGCCTGGTCCAGGAATGGAAATGCACGGTCATCCGCATACCCATCCTTCCGGGCAAGGTTTCCGCCCAGACCAATCAGCTCAAGACCGTGGTGGATGCCTGCATCGCCAACGGCGTGTATGCCATTATCGATTGGCATTCCATGGAAAACGCCCAGGCCGCCGCGGCCTCCACCTTCTTCAAAACCATGGCCACCGAGTACGGCAATACTCCGAACGTGATGTATGAGCCCTGGAACGAGCCGGTGCAGGAGAATTGGACCGCCATCAAGGCTTATCATACCCAGGTGATCGAGGCCATCCGTTCCGTCGACCCCGATAACATCATCATCTGCGGCAACCCGCAATGGGATCAGCACCCCGACCTCGCCGCCGCCAATCCCATCACGGTTTCCACCAACATCGCCTATTCGGTCCATTTCTACGCGGCCTCCCATAAGCTGACCTTCCGGAATAGCGCCAAAGCCGCCCTGGACAAGGGCGTGGCCCTGTTCGCCACCGAATACGGAGCCAGCGAAGCCAGCGGCAACGGGACTTTCGATGCCGCCGAGACCCAGGCCTG